>JBARTN010000183.1:0-3000 GCA_049645265.1 Polyangiales bacterium | reverse complement strand
ATCTGCTGTTCGTACTTGCACTGCTCCTCATTGTCCGCGGCTGGCGCCGTCTGCTGGCGACGGTCACCGCCTTCACACTTGCCCACAGCATCACCCTCGCTGCCGCCACCCTGGGTTGGGTGAGTGTAACGTCTCGATGGAGACGCCGGGCCGAATCGCCACAAATGGGCCGTTTTTGGGCCGTTGTGGCTCACGCGGGCGACGTGTCCATCTGGTAACTCTCCATTGGTCAAATGTGACTGATGTTGAGAAATCGTGCCTCGATGGAGGCACCCAAGGAGGAGGTCGCGCAATGTCTAGAACAGCACTCGCAGCACTCGCAGGATTCGTCACCTTCATGGCTTTGACCCTCTGCGGCAACGCGAGCTTCGCGCAGGATGCGCCAGCCGAGCCTTCCAAGCCGGCCGCTTCAGGCGATGCGGTTCCTTCGTTGCCGTGCGGCGACCCGGGCTCTCACCCTCACGACGACCCGAAAGTTTGCCCTGTGAAGAAAGTCGGCTTCCCGTCGGACAAGACCGGGTCCAGCGGCAGTTCGGATTTGGCGGCGAAGCTTGCCAACCCGAGCGCGCCCATCATGGCGTTGAATGTTTTCCTCGACGTCATACAAAATGGCGGCTCTGCCCCAGGGGCGCACAGGGCAAGCTTCGGCGTAACGCTTCAGCCGGCGATTCCATTCCCAACCAAGCGGGGCAATGTCATCTTGCGGCCGCTCGTCCCGATTGAGTTCGGCGGAACCTATGGGACCGGCGCCGGCACTGTCGAAACCTACACCGGGTTTGGCAACATCTCGCTCGAGACCTTGTACGGCAAGACCCTCAAGAGCGGCTTCCTCATCATGGGAGGGTTCGGGGTGGGGTTCCCATCTGCCACCATACGCGAAGCCCGCGCCGACTGGAACCTCGGTCCCGCCATGGTGATCGGCTACGCGTCCAAGAAGACGGGCAACATCTGGGGTGTGCTTCCCCAGTTTCAATGGAGCCTTCCGACGCGCCCCACAAATGGAGTCTTCGCCCTCCAGTACTTCTACGCCATCAACCTCGGCAAAGGATGGCAGATCAATGCTCAGCCGAACATCTCGTATGCGCTAGAAACCGGAGCATTGGACGTTCCACTCGGCGTGGGCCTCGTGAAGGTTGCCGCTCTCGGAAAGAAGAATTTCCCCGTCAAATTGGGAGCCCAAATCTGGGGCCACATACCGCCGCCCGGTGAGAGCGGGCCGGAGTGGACCATCCGCTTCACGGTCGCACCGGTCGTGGCGCTCCCCTGGAAGAAGTGATTTCGAAGTGCTGCCTGCGCAACGCGCTCCGAAGTAGCGAGCTCACACGATGACCCTCCACCAGAGCAAGCGACGCGCGGTCATTGCGCTGGCGGCTTCTTGCTTGGTCTTGTGCATGGCCAGCCCGTCCGTGGCGCAGGCTGAAGGCAGCGCCAGCGAAGCGGACGCAGCGAGCGACAACAGCGCGAGCAAGGAAGGCGGCGGCAAGCAAGGCGCGCGCAAGAAAGGTGGCGGCGAGGAGAAGAAGCCGCGCAACAGCGTCCGGCTCTCGTTTGTCTACGCCCGTCAAATGGGCCAAAGTGACTGGCTCGGATTCGAGATCGCATACGAAAGGGAGCTGATCGACGAGCATCTCTCGATCGAGCTCGCGAAGCCCTTCTTATTCTCACCAGACGGCTTCACAAGTCCGACCGAGCTGACGTTGAAGGGACTCTTCGTGAAGGGCGCTTGGGAGGGCTACATCGGCTTCATCCTAGCCTTCAACAATCGGTTCTTGAGCAGCCAGCGCGCGGAGATTGTTGGCCGGAAGAACATCCTCTCCTTTGGCATCGGCGGAACGATCGGTGGAGCCTACCATTTCACGGAACGTTGGTCGCTCGAGCTCGGGTTCGACTACGCATACGTTATAGACGATCCCGTCGCGTCCCACGAGTACGACCTCGCGCTTGGTGGTGTCTTCCACTTCTAAGCCGACTCGACATCGCAAACGACCTCGATGCCGACATTGCGTCAGGCGATGCCCCAGAGTCAGATAAGAAGCTGGCGCGAGGCGTGGGGGGAGTCCACTTGGTTTTTGCAACCGCAGATCGGGGTTGGATGATCTATTCGGCCATCGCCTTGAGGGCGCAAAAGGGTCACCGGGACAGTGATTGGGAGAAAGCGCCGCTTGACCTGACAGCGTCGCGCATGGGGACCGGGTTCGCGCCGGCGAACTCCGCTGTGTGGTTGAACCAAATCCTGATCAGCGGCTTCACGTTCCGAAGGCACTATCCAAAATGGGCCCAATAGGCCCATTTCAAGCGGTCGAAAGCAAGTCACTATGTCGCCTATGAAGAGCAGATCAGCCGGGTTAGTTCTCTCACATCGCGCCGCTCTGTTGCTGCTGGTCACGTTCCTCTTGGGCAGCCATTGCGGCATGCAAGCGCGCGGAACGGATCCGGAGATCGCGGACATCCCGGATCCGACTGCGACAAGCAAACCCGCACGATCGACAAACAATGCTGCGGTTCGCGCGCCGGCCTGCACCCCCGCAATTGCGGTAAAGTGGTGTGCGACGAAGCACATGCCGATGATGCGTGTTGTCAGCCCAGCGTCGTGAGCCCGGTCATCCACGAGCGCGCGTGGACCTCGCCCATTTGGTACACGCCCGCCAGTCGTAAGTGACGGGCGGGGTGCGCTTGGGACTTACTTGAGGTCTCTCACGATGTCTCGCACTCGTCTTTGCTATTCGCCAGATTCGCGCCAAAGCCATGCAACGAGTCCTTCGTCGCACGTAGGCGGATGCACCGGTCTAGATCCCGTGGAGCTCGTGCGTGCGGCCCTTCCATCACTTACGGCTGGAGAGTCAGCCCAGCTCGAGCGAGAGGCTGACCACCAGCTGGTAGTCGTTCTTCTTGATCGCAGGCGCCGTCGGGTCGGGCGGAGGCGCGGGATCCTCGGTTCGGAGGTACAGGAAGGAGATGTCCAAATCGATCACGAAGGTGAGGTCGATCGAAAGGTCCGCC
>JBARTN010000182.1:0-4891 GCA_049645265.1 Polyangiales bacterium | reverse complement strand
TGGCTCCCGGTGAGGTCGACAACGAAGAGCCCGAGGCGGGGGAATACCGCGTCGAAATCGACCCCCTGCGCGGCATGCAGAAGGGTCGTATGCGGCGCGAGCAGAAGACCACGATCGGTGGCTACGGCGAGCTGCACCTCAACATGGTGAAACCCGCCGACGACAGCTTCGCTGCCATCTTGGACTTCCACCGCTTCGTCCTCTTCTTTGCCCACCGATTCAACGATCGATTCCAGTTCTATTCCGAGGTCGAGCTCGAACATGCGTTCGTCGCGGAAAGCGGTGGCGTAGCGGTTCCCGGTTCGGTGCAGATCGAGCAAGCCTTCATCGACTGGCGCCTGCTCAAAGGTGAGAGCGAAGCGCTCTACTTACGAGCGGGTGCCATCCTCGTCCCGATGGGCATCATCAACCAATGGCACGAACCTCCGATCTTCAACGGAGTCGAGCGTCCGACCGTCGACCGCGTGATCATCCCAACGACATGGCGAGAGGGAGGGATCGGCATCTGGGGCCAACCGAAAGAAGCGCTTCGGTACGAGTTTTACGTGATGAGCGGCCTCGACGCGAGCGGCTTCTCCGGCTCGAGCGGTCTTCGCGGCGGCAGGCTCAAGATCACCCAGGCGGAGCTCAATGGTCCGGCATTCGTCGGCCGCCTCGAATGGGAGCCGATCCTCGGCATGGTCCTCGGCGTGTCGCCGTACTTCGGCTTGGCAGGGCCTAGAGAGCTGCCCGACTTGAACGTCAACGTTGGGGGCGTCTCCGGCGATTGGCGCATCCTCCGCAAAGGCTTCGAGTCTCGGTTCCTAATCGCGTACTTTCACGTCAGCGACACCGACGCGCTCCGGGCGCCGGTCGCGGTTGCGCCCGGCGAAACCGCGCCGACGAGCACCGTCGGCTCGAACCTCTTCGGCGTATACGGAGAGCTTGGGTACAACGTCCTTTTCTACGTGGATACGGACATGGCGCTCGTGCCGTTCGTCCGAGTCGACTATTACGACACGACATTTCAGGAGTCCGACCCCGACTACGACCTTCCGGCGTTCGTAGTGCCCACCGTCGGTTTGACCTACCGCCCCATCCCGCAGGTCGTCTTCAAGTTCGACTACCAGAACGAGCGACCGTCAACCGGAGCGAACGCAAATCGCTGGAACGTGGGCATGGGCTACATGTTCTAGCCGGACTACCAGCGCTCGTTCTCGTGGTCCTCGCCGTGACAATCCCCTGAACAGCGATTTGTCGCGGGATTGTAATCGATGTTCGTGTCCGTGAAGCGAATCTGCTTCGCTCCATCAACGTGCAGGATCGGATCGCGAATCGAAGTCCCGTTGCTCGTCACGTCGAGGTGGCAGTTCCCGCACGTGAAACCTTCTCCGAGGTGCTTGTCATGCTCTCCGCTCATGCTCCTCCAGGCGCTCTCGCCGGACATCATCCCGGGGTGGCACGAGGCGCACAGCATCGACGTGCTTCCGTCCACTACGGAGCCGTTGTTTCCTCGTCCGTTGCCGTGGCAGTACAAGCTGCTGCAGGTGCCTGCTCCGTTGTAAGCGCCCCCGGCGCTCAAGCCCATGCTGAAGCCTACCTCGGCCGCGCCGGGCGTGTCGTCGAAAGCGTGTTCTATGCTGAGCACGTTCGACGGTTTGACGTGGCAGTGCAGACAGTCGAACGCTCGGCTGATCCCTTCCGTCACGTGCGCCGTGTGAGCCAGGAATGCTTGAGAGCCGGACATTGGAAGCGCGCCAAGGTCGCGTGGGGGCGCGCCGGTGAGATTGTCATCGGCACCGTGACAGAACACGCAGTCCGAACGCCAACCCGTGCTGTGGCAGGTGTCGCAGCTGGGACCGAGGTTTCCGCTGAGGTCGGCGCCATGGCAGTCGCGGCAATCCATGCGCTGGAGCTCCATGTCCGGACTGTGTTGATCGGGCAGCGCGTAGCCGATTGAATGGAATCGTTGCCCTGCATCGAGCCACGGCAACGCACTGTGGACTTCGTTGTGGCAGGTGCCACTGCAGGTACGCTGTCCTAGGTTCCAACTGAACCCAGCCGCGTTGAAATTGACCTCCCGGATCGCGTTGACGTGTAGATCGGGGTCCGCAATCGACGTGCCGTTGCTCGTCGTGCTCTGATGACAATCCTCACAACTCGCGCCGGACCCTAGATGGAACGCGTGAAGCCCTCCCATTTCGCTCCAGCCGGCCGAGCCACTCGAAAGCCCGGCGTGGCAGCTCTCACAGGTCATCGCAGCCGCGTCCAAAGCCACTGCACCGTCATCGCCTTGACCGGTGCCGTGACAGTAGAGGCTCTGGCACCCAGCGCCGCTCGCGTAGGTTCCCTGGGGGCTCAAGCCTCCGGCGAGATCCACTTCGGAAACCCCCTTCGTATCGTCGAAGGCGTGCCCGGGGCTGAGCACGTCCACCGCCTTGATGTGACATTGAACGCAGTCGAAACCGCCCGCCATGCCGACCGTGACGTGTGGCGTGTGCCCAGGGAAACTGATGTTTGCGATGACGCCCGCAAGATCTCGCGGCGGCGATCCGAACGCATTGTCGATGCCACCGTGGCAGAAGACGCAGTCCGACCTCCAGCCTGCCGTATGACAGGTGTCGCAGCTCGGCCCGAGGCTGCCGGTCAGATCGGCGGCGTGGCAATTGCGGCAGTCGTTTTGCTGCAACTGCATGTCGTAACCGTGGTTTTCGGGAAGCGCGTAGCCGGGCGGATGGAACTGATCCACCCCGCCGAGCCATGGCGAGGCAAAGTGCTGGTGACCGTGGCAAGTGCCGGCGCAACTGCGGTCTTGGGGGTCAAAGGCGAAGCCAGGAATGGAGAAGTCCACGTCCTGGAGCCCGTTGACATGTAGCGCCAAGGTGGCGATCGAACGGCCATCGTTGGTCGTCGCGGCGTGGCAATCCGCGCAGCTTGCGCCTTCGCCCAAATGGAAGGAGTGAAGGCCGCCCATGACCGCCCAGGCCGGCTGTCCACTGTCGAGCCCTGCGTGACAACTACCACAATCGCGTGGCGGTGCGCCGTCGGCGATCGTGCCGTTGGGCCCCTGCCCGTCCCCGTGACAGTAGAGCACCGAGCAGGTGCCAGCGCCGTCGTAGCTGCCCTCCGGGCTGAGGCCAAAAAAGCCGACTTCGGCCATGGCGGGCGTGTCGTCGAAGGCATGCCCCAGGTCCAAGACGTCGCTGGGCTTCATGTGACACTCGGTACAATCAAACGCCACGGCGACGCCGGAGGTCACGTGCGCCGTGTGTGCCCGGAAGCTGAGCGAGACCGATACGTCGGGCGTTCCGAGGTCTCTAGGTGGCGCGCCTGTGAGCGTGTCCCCGGCCCCATGACAGAACAAGCAGTCGCTGCGCCAGCCCACCGTATGGCAGGTGTCGCAACTCGGGCCCGCACCGCCGGTGAGGTCCGCGCCGTGGCACGAGCGGCAATCGATGCGCTGGAGCTCCATCTCGGGACTATGCAAATCGGGATTCGCGAAGCCGGCAGGATGGAAGCCCTGACCCGATCCGAGCCATGGTCGCGCGGCGTGCGGGTAGCCATGACAGGTTCCCGTGCAGCTCTGCGATCCCTGGTCATACGCGAAACCGAGGGCGGAGAATTGGAAGTCGCGTTGCCCATTGATGTGAAGCGACGGAGTGGCAATCGTGAGACCGTCGCCGGTGGTCGACTGGTGGCAGTCTTGGCAACCTGCACCAATAGAAAGATGGAAGCCGTGAAGCCCGGTCATCGTGCCAAGATCGGCGGAGGAGCTGCTCGGGCCCGCATGACAGCTTGCGCAAGTCATCGGCGCCGCCGCCACGGCGAGACTTCCGTTGTCGCCCTGCCCGTCGCCGTGGCAGTACAGGCTGGCGCAGCCACTCGCAGGGTCGTAGGTCCCTTGCGGACTGCGCCCGGCCGCCAGATCGACCTCGGCCACGGCGGGCGTGTCGTCGAACACGTGCCCAATCGAGAGAACATCGGTGGCCTTGACGTGACACTCCACGCAGTCGAGCGACTCGGTCAGAGCCGTGCTCACGTGCACATGGTGCGGGGCAAAAGCACCCTCCGCGCTCGTCAGGCTCCCGTCGAGGTTCTTTGGCGGCGCGCCGCTCAGCTCTTCGACCCCACCGTGGCAGAACACGCAGTCGGTGCGCCACGCTTCGGGGTCCAAGGGCGTGTGGCAGGTGTCGCAGCTGGGCTCGCGGTCCGCGCCGGTGAGATCGTTGCCGTGACAGAAACGGCAATCCAAGCGGCCGAGATTGAGATCGCGGCCGTGAAGCTCGGGCCTCTCGTAGTCAGCTCGGTGGAAGCGGCCAGAGCCACCATCGGGAGTGATTCCGCCGTCCGGCAATCCGCCATCTGGGATCCCGCCGTCCGGGACCCCGCCGTCCGGCACGCTACCGTCGGGCGAGCCCGCGTTGCCACCGACACCACCATCATCCGGCTGCTCAAGGCCGCTCCCTGCGGAGCCGCATGCGGCCAGCGCGAACACACAGCAAATGGTGACCGGGAGGCGACTGAACGGCCGGAAAAGACGGGGCATGAGCTACACGAATGAGTAAGCAAGGACGATACCAACGCACGCCTGCGTTGACTTCGTGGGCTTTTCGCGAACCGGTCGAGCGCAAATTTTGCGCGCAGGTGCCGAGCGGCGCATTTTGCGCGCTCCGCTCTCGTCCGTTTGTTGCCAGCCGCCGTGCGAACCCTCTTGGTACGCGCGTCAACCCTCAGGGCCCGTCAGAGCTCCACACCGGAACGCGTGTCCGGAGTCGTGTTGTCTTCCGGCTCGATCGGCAGCATGAGGTCTTCGAGGAAAAACGCCGCCAAGTCGTGTCTCCCCGACAAGCCTCCTTTTCTGTAAACCGCCCTCGCCTGCTGTCTGGCGGTGGCCTCGGTGACCGACCGGATC
>JBARTN010000181.1:0-16388 GCA_049645265.1 Polyangiales bacterium | reverse complement strand
GGCCGCGCGGCTCATGATCCTACACAAGTCGAAACGCCGTTTGATTTCGATCGGTTAGGGAGGCTAGTTGCTGCGTTCGCGGCACTGTGATCTACCTAAGTGGATGGGGGAAGAAAAACGATTGGTGGACAGCGAGTACGCGGGGGCGGCGCTCGGTGATCAGAGGCTCAATACGAGGCTGCAGAAGATAGCCGGCACGTTGGAAGCGAATCCGGAGGTGGGATTCCCACACGCCATGACCGAAGCGGAGCTCGAGGCGTTCTATCGGTTCTTGAGCAATGATCGGGTCGAGCCGGACCGCATCTTGGCGCCGCATGTGCAAGCGACGGCGGGTCGATGCGAAGGACAGGACACCGTGTTATGCGTGCACGATACGACGGTGTTTCGATTCAAGACGCCGCGAGAGGGATTGGGTGAGTACGCGGGCCGCACGTTGTTTGGGCACATCTCGATGGCGGTCGGCGCAGACGGTGTTCCGCTCGGCGTACTTGGCGTTCAGCCGTGGGCTCGGAGCAAAGACACGGTCACGCAGCGCAAACACCGTGGCGAGCTGACGTATCACCGCTCGGTCGGACTGCCGAATGAGCAAGACCGATGGCTGTCGATGGTCGACGAAGTCGAATCGATTCTCGACCGAGCTCGGGCCCTTCACGTCATGGACAGCGAAGCCGATGACTACGACTTGTTGCGCAGGCTCGTCGAACAAGGAAGCCGGTTCATCATTCGAGCGTCTGGGAATCGTCGCTTGCAGTCCGAAGAAGACGAGCCCGCAAAAATGAAGGAATTCGTGTCATCTTGTCCGGTCGTCTGCACGCGCAGTGTGCCGCTTTCGAAACGCCAAAAGACACGATTTCGAGTCAACACGAAACAAAAGCTCCCTCGCCAATCACGACAAGCCACGTTGTCGATTGGCGCAGGCACCATCGCGATTCGCGCTCCATCTTACTACGCCAAAAGCGTCCGTCCGTCCTTGCCGCTCCATGTGGTGTGGGTGCGTGAGGTCGACGTGGCCGATGAGGTCGAGCCAGTCGAGTGGACACTGATGACGACCGAGCCCATCGATACGCCCGAGCAAATCCTGGCGGTGGTGGACTCGTACCGCCATCGATGGAAAATCGAAGAGCTGTTCAAAGCGCTCAAGACGGGATGTGCGTACGAGAAGCGGCAACTCGGAAGCTATCGCACCCTGGTCAACGCGCTTGCGCTCCTGCTGCCCATTGCTTGGAATCTACTGCGCCTGCGAACGCTAGCGCACGACGAACAAAAGCTGCCGGCAACGACCGTGCTGTCCCCCGTGGAGCTGCAGGTACTGCACCACGTCGCCGAGAAACCGCTTCCCCAAAACCCGACACTGCGGGAGGCGATGCTGGCCATCGCCAGGCTCGGCGGACACCTAAAACGAAACGGCGAACCGGGCTGGCTCGTGCTTGGCCGTGGCTATCTCAAGCTCCTCGACCTCGCCCAAGGCTTTCTCATTGCCAAAAGATGTGATCAATCATGAGCCGCGCGGCCACACGTTTTCCCTGCGTTTTTGCCTCGATCGAGCGATCCGAGTTCTGCGCCCTTGAAGCCGAAGTCACGGCCTGTTCCTCTTTCTCCTCGACGATACAAGTTGCAGGTGACGATCGGTGAAGAAAGCAACGAGAAGCTGGCCGAGCTCCAGGGGCTGCTCAGTCATCAAATTCCCGACGGTGATCCGGCTGAGATTTTCGATCGAGCCTTGGATGCGTTGCTTGCCGATACGAAGAAGAAGAAAGCTGCGATCACCGACAAGGCCAGCGGGAAGCAGAACACTAGTAAGATCACGGGCCGTGCGATTCCGGCTCGCGTTCGCCGCGAGGTGTTCCAACGGGATGCAGGGCGATGCGCTTTCGTCGATGGGGAAGGTCGACGCTGCTTATCCACCTGGCAGGTCGAGTTTCACCACCGATCAGCTTTCGCGCGGGGTGGAACGCACGACATCGAGGACATCGAGCTGCGTTGCCGGGCGCACAATCAGTACGAGGCCGAGCTGGAGTATGGGGCGGGGTTCATGGAACGGCCTCGTCGAGCGGGGTCCAGAGGCGCCCGAAGCGGCTGACGGTGGCGCTGACACTGACACTGGCGCTGGCGCTGACACGGCCCTAGGCAGTTGACCGAGGCAGGCGCCTCCGCCCAAGATGCCGTCCGTGCCAAGCGACAACCTCCTCGACGTCCACCCAGCGCGTGACGAGCTCTACGAGGAGCTTCACAGTCGGCCTTCGCCTCTGGTCGAGACGCCGTGCAGCATCAGTCACATTGCGGTTCAGATCGCTCCCAACGAGCGTGGGGCGGAGCACACGCATTTGGCGGAGCTCTGTGCCCAGTTCGGGGCGAGCCCGCCCTCCGAGAATGCTTCCTGCTTCTATCAAACCTTCCAAGGTTTCGAGCTTCGCTGGGAAAGGCATACGGAGTTCTCGACTTATACGTTCGTCCACAGAGTGATGGGTGACCCGCTGCGGCAGCCTACCGCTCTGACCCACATCCCACGCGACTGGCTCGGGAAGATGCCGGGCAGGGTCACCACGGCTCTGCATTTGGCGTTCAGCTGCGCCGACGGAGCGCTCGATGCGGCCGACCTCGACCAGTACTTCGAAAAACAGTCGCTTCGAGGCGGTGTCGTTCGACAAGGCACGGCGTATCTCTACAGCAGCTTCCGCCTACACTCCGATGACTTCGGCCGGATCGTGCTTCAGGCGCGCGATCTGACGCCCCTTCAGGCGGGACGGCTGGTGCAGCGCGTGCTCGAGGTCGAAACCTATCGTCTGATGGCACTCCTCGCGCTGCCGGTCGCGCGTAGGATCAGCCCCGAAGTCACGGCCATGGAGGCGGAGCTCGCGGGGATCAATCAGGAGCTCGCCCAGGAGCAAGACGAGCCGGGGCAGCAGGCTTTGCTGCGCAGGCTGTCGAATCTGGCGGCCCGCGTGGAGCGTCACCGGTCGGACACGACCTACCGGTTTGCGGCGACGAATGCCTACTACGACCTGGTCCGCGAACGCCTTGGCGAGCTCGGCGAAGAGAAGATCCCTGGGTTGCAACCGGTGAACGTCTTCATCGAGCGACGCTTGGCGCCAGGGATCCGGACCTGCAATGCGATTCGCGATCGACTCGAGGGCCTGTCGGCCCGCATTGGACATGCCAGCGACCTATTGCGCACTCGCGTCGAGCTCGCGATCCAGGGGCAAAACCGGGAGCTCTTGAGCTCGATGAACCGCCGAAGCCAAGTGCAGCTTCGCCTCCAGCAAGCGGTCGAAGGGATCTCGATCGTCGCGATCACGTACTACCTGATGGGCCTGCTCGGCTACATCTATGAAGGGCTCGCTTACGCAGGCCTGCATGTGAACAAGAAGATCGGCTTCGCCATTGCGGTGCCCGTCGTGATGCTCTTGGTCTGGCGGGTCATCCACAGCGTCAAACGCCGCGTCCATCTCGACGAGTAGAGCAGCGCGGCCTACGCGAAGTCGCGTTCTGTCCGCTCCTGGTCTTCCTTGCAGCGGATGCAGAGCTCGGTTTCGGGGCGCGCTTCGAGGCGCTTGAGGCTGATCGGCTCTTCGCAGTCGTCGCAAACGCCAAACGTGCCTTCGTCGAGCTTCTTGAGTGCTTTCTCGATCTTCTGAAGGAACACCCGCTCACGGCCCCGAAGGCGGAAGGTGAACGACTGCATGTACTCGCTCGACGCGAGGTCCATTTCGTCTGGAAGCTCGGATTTATCGAGAGTCATGTCCTGGTCCATCGTTTCGCGCGCGCGGCGGATTACGGCGTCCCGCTTCTCTTCCAGGTTGGCGCGAAATCGCTTCAGCTCGGTCTTCTTCATACTTCTGCCCCCTTTGAGGGAGCGCGATAATAGTGACGGCCGTACCCGAGTCAAGAAGCGAACAGACAAGAAGCCGAAATTACACGGGAACTGGCTATGCGAAGGCTTGGAATGGAGAGCGATCCGCCATCAATCCGGGGCCCCAAAGGATCGCCTCGACCTGCTCGCCGGCGGCCAGCTCAGCCTTGTCGGGGGGCAGGATCACCAGGGCGTTGACGCCCACGAAAGAAGGCAAGGAGCCCGAGCCCTGGCGGTCGTGGAGCGCGACGACGATTTCGTCGCCCTCGCGCGTGGCGATCCCACGCGCGAGCTCGACTCGGCCGGGACTCCGGCGATACGGATTGCGCAGCCGAGCGATGACCGGCTGCGGGTGCGGCCGCGGGTCGCCGAGCATTTTTCGAAGGCACGGGGCGACCAGAATCTCGAAGGTGATCATCGCGCTAATCGGATTGCCCGGGACGCCGATCACCGGCTTGCCCTGATATTGGGCAAAGGCCAGGGGCTTGCCAGGCTTGATCCGGACTTTCCAGAACCCGGGCTCGATCCCCACATTCGCAAACGCTTCGTGAACGAAGTCGTATGCGCCCACCGACACACCGCCCATGGTGATCACGACATCGGCCTCGAGTGCCTTTCGGAGCGCGGCTTCGATCTCAGGCAGGCTATCCTGCGCAGCGGGTAGGGCCACTGGGATGACGCCCACGGCGCGTAGCATGTCGGTCAGGACATAGACGTTGGAGTTGATGATCGCGCCGGGCTCGAGATCTTCGCCGAGCGCGCGGAGCTCGTCACCCGTCGAAAGAAGAGCAACCTCGGGTCGTCGATAGACCTGGACGCGGTCGATGTTTTGACTCGCGAGGAGCCCGACCTCGCCGGGCCATAGGCGGTCACCCGAACGCAGAAGGACCGCGCCGCGCGAAACGTCGCTGCCCTGGGCGCGCACGTGCTTCGATTTGGGCGACGCCTCGCGAATCTGCACGCGGTCACCGTTGCGCTCGGTGTCCTCTTGAATGACGACCGCGTCAGCGCCCGCTGGCATCGGCGCACCGGTGAAAATACGGCAAGCGGCGCCCGGCTCGAGCGGCCCAGCAAGGGGTACCCCGGCGCGGGATTCGCCACGAACCGGAAGCTCCACGGCGTTACCCCGACCCGCCGACTCGACGTCGCTTGCGCGAACCGCGTACCCGTCCATCGCGCTGTTGTCGAAGGGCGGCGAATCGAACCGAGCCTTCACCTCGCGCGAAAGATAGCGCCCGGACGCTTCGGTGAGATGCACCTCTTCCTCTCCCAGCGGAGCAAACGCCGGCAGCATCGAAGCGAGGGCCTCTGCGATCGATCGCATGAGACGGCGAGCCTAGCACGTCCTTGAGGCGTGATTGACTAGCTCGGGCAGACGCAGTTGCGGCCGCTGCGCTTTGCTTCGTAGAGCTGCATATCGGCTGCGCGCACGAAGTCGTATGCACGCCAGCTCGGCTGAAGCTGTGCAACGCCACAGGAAATCGTGACATCGATGTACTCGTCCTCGAAGACGAAAGTCTCATCAGCGATCATCTTCCGAAGCTGGTCGGCGATCCGAACGCCCCCGGCAAGGTCGGTTTCCGGCAAGATGATCGCGATCTCTTCGCCACCGTATCGCGCGATCACATCATCGGGGCGGATGCGACTCTTCGCGAGCTGCGCGACTTCCTTCAGCACGTAGTCTCCGGCCAAATGCCCGAACTCGTCGTTGACCAGCTTGAAGTGGTCGATGTCGCAAATCACCATGCTCAATGGGCGGCCGTGCCGCGTTGCGCGCGAGAGCTCCCGATCGAGCTGCTCGACGAGGTAGCGCTTGTTGTGGATGCCTGTGAGGCCATCCATGATGGTCATCCTGTAAATCGTCTCGTGATACTGAGACTCGAGATCGGCGCCGCTCAGGAACTTCAGAATCGTGTCGCCGATCTTGATCTGGTCGCCTCGACGGAGCTGGCAGTCCTGTACGAGCTCGTCGTTGACGTAGGTTCCGTTCGTCGAATGCCTGTCGATCAGGTAGTAACCTCCGGCCCGGATTTCGATGCCAGCATGACGCCGCGAGATGCTGTCGCTATTGAGGACGACGCTGTTTTCGACGCCGCGGCCGATGCTGACCTCACCATCGACCAGAGAGAACCGTTTTCCGAGTTGCTTGCTACTCGGCGCATAGATCACCACGAGGCAGTCCAGGCCTGCTCCCGCCGTGATGTGAGGCTCTGAAAAGGGGGCAACCCTCGTCTTGATCTCGCTGTCCACGGGTCTCCCCTCAGGGTAGAGAGGGCCGAATCGGGCGTCAATGTCGCCTAATGAAGGTCATGTTGCGCTGATTGATCGCAACGTGCGCCAAGACCGGACCCCAGAGCACGCCAGTCAGCTCGAAAATCGAACCAAAGAGGAGCCCCATGACGAAGGCCCAGAAGGTCCACGCCCAAAAAACCTTCTTGGGCCCCACATGAAGGGCGCCGAAGATCAACGAGGTGAGAAGCAAGCCCAAGACGGGCTGCAGCGCGCCGCGAAAGAAAAGCTCCTCGCCAAGACCGGAGGCGAGGGCGAGCAGGGTGATCTCCGTCGACGAGAGTGGGGAGATGATCTCCTTGAGCTCTGCGTGAAGCTCGCGCGCCCAGGCGGTGCGTTTGACCAGCGCTGGGGTCGCGGCGACGACGAGAAGCGCCAAGGCAAGGCCCAGGGCAAGAGAGAGCCCGAGGCGAACTGGATACGAGGCCGTGAGCCAGGACGAGTCGAGCGACCAAGCAAGGCGATTCCCGCCGAGCCAGGCCCAGGCCAGCGCAACCAAGGCCAGCGGACCGTAAACGATCAGCGCGATCTTGGTGATCGGAGTTGGCGATGGCAAGGTCGAGCGGGATGTATCAAAGTGCCCTCTACACCGCAATGCAAGCGAGACAGTCATTTGACAGGAAAACGCGGGGCGGAGTACTAGCCATGGCCATACGCGCATGAGCGAGCTGGCTGGCGAAGACGTCGCGAAGGTCCTCGTGGTCGACGACGAGGAAGTGATTCGGGAGATTCTCGCTGACTTCCTGACCATGGAGGGCTTCTACGTTCGCACGGCGGAGGACGGAAGTGGCGCGCTGGTCGAGCTGTCGCGAGACCGATTCGACCTGGTCCTGAGCGACTTGAAGATGCCAAACATGGGCGGCCTCGAGCTGCTCGGCGCCATTCGTAAGCACACGCCTCATGTCGTGACGATCATCATGACGGGCTTCGGGACGGTCGAAACCGCCATCGAAGCGATGAAGCAGGGCGCATACGACTACGTCCTCAAGCCATTCAAAGTCGAAGAGGTCGTCCACACGATTCGACGCGGGCTCGAGAAGCAGCGACTCCAAGCCGAGAACTTCCGGCTCAAGGAGGCGCTCTCCCTCTACAAAGTGAGCGAAGCCATTGCCGCAAGCCTTTCGCTCGAGCAGGTGGTGCACACCCTGACTCGTGCAGCCATCGACGAGGTGGACTCCGACTTGGTCACCGTGCTCCTGAGCGACGGCGGCGGGAGCTTCTACCGTCGAAATACCGAGATCAATCCCAACTTCCGCTTACGACGCGAACCCGATGCCCTGAGCATCGAGGCGCTGAGCGAGCACTTCATCCATGCGCCGGCGCTTCTCGAGCATGGCGAGCGGTGCTGGCGCTATTTCGAAGCGTCTGGAGAGGAGCCGCTGCCGCATTCCTTGGCGGTGGCCCAGTTGACCGCGCGCGGGGACACGATCGGGTTTTTGTGCGCGCTCAGTTACACGAAGGGCAAGCGCTTCGACGAAGGCCAACGAAAGCTGTTGCACGCCACGGCAGACCGGGCCTCCGCTGCAATCGAGAACGCGCGGCTCTACGAGGACCTTCAAGCCACGTTCAAGCAGACGATTCGCGGGCTCGCAAGCGCGATCGACAAAATGGATCGCTACACGGCGGGCCACTCGGCTCGGGTCGCGGCCTACGCCCAGATTCTCGCGATCAAGCTCGGCCTCGGCGACGACGACATCGAAATCGTCCGCCAATCGGCTCTGATGCACGACATCGGAAAGATTGGCTGCGTGATGAACCTCAACAAGCCTGGCAGGCTCTCGCAACAGGAATACGAAATCTTCAAGCAGCATCCGGAGCACGGGCGAGACATCTTGCAGCCCATCGAGTTTCTACATCCACTCATCCCGGGCGTGCACCTGCACCACGAGCGCTGGGACGGGCTCGGCTACCCGCTCGGGCTGCAGGGTAATGAGGTGCCACTGATCGCTCGGATCATCGCCGTGGCAGACACCTATGATGCAATGACGAGTGACCGCGCCTATCGAAAGGCGCTCCACAACGACATCGCCATCTCCGAGATCAATCGTTGCGGCGGAAGCCAGTTCGACCCGGACCTTGCGCACGGTTTTCTGCAATCGCTCGACGAGTTTCGCAATGAGGGAAGGTCACTCCAGGAGTTCCCCGATGTGCGGGAAACCCGCTCGGGCCTCATGGCGCCACGGAGGTAACCGCGCCCTCCGGTGGCTCGGGCAAGGCAAACGCGGCGTTCCAGCGGCGCGAAGATGCTGGCACGGACCATTGTCGAGTGAGGGGCGCGCCACCGCTCAATCTGAAGGTGGTAACGAGGGTTACGCGGGGGCTGCCCGTCATCCTGAGGCTGCGCGGCTCGACGGAGACGAGCGTCAGGGTTTGGGACGGTCCGATCGACGAATCGGCATGATCGAGCGCGTCGAGGCCCTCGGCTGCGAGCCGCCGGATGGTCTTCTCGTCGCGAAAGGAACGCGTCGTCGTGACGAAATGGCCGTTCCCATCCGTCCATTCGGTCGGGGCGGTGGCGAATTGCTGCGGATTGCCCAGCTGGTCGCAGCCGCCAAGTAGGCACAGGGCGCCGATGAACCAGGCGCCGCTAGGTCGACTCACGGCTTCGCTCTCGCGCCACGTCTCGCTCGGTGGCGATGCCCGGCACGGGCAGTGGCGCTTCGCCCTCGTCTTCTTTGTCCTGCCACGGATACTTGATGCGATTGTGGTAGGCGTTGCAAAGCGTGTCGATCAGCGTGCTCTGGATCACTCGAAGGTCTTCCATCGTCAGCCCGCTGACATCGAGCTGCCCCTGCCTCAACTTGACGTTCATCACCCGCTGCACGATCGTCTCGAACTTCTCGCGACTGGGTTCGTCCACTGTGCGCGCGGCCGCTTCAATCGCGTCGATCAACATCAAGATGGCGGTCTCTTTGGTGCGCGGTCGCATGCCTGGGTACCTGAACGCCGCGTCGGAGAGGCCCTTGGCGTTCCCGTTTTCGAGGCACTTGTGCCAGAAGTACTCGATCACGCTCGTCCCATGGTGCGTATAGGCAAACTCGACCACGGGCTCCGGGACACCCCCTTCTCGAAGGATGCGCGCGCCTTCCACCACGTGGGCCATGATCGCGTCAGCGCTCACTTCGGGCTCCAAATCTGCGTGTGGCGAAGGCTCGCCCGCAACCAGGTTCTCGACGTAATACTTCGGCTGAATGGTCTTACCGAGGTCGTGGTAGTAGGCGCCGACCCGGGTCAACAACGCATCGGCTCCAATCGCGGCCGCCGCGCCCTCGGCAAGGTTGGCCATCGCGCGGGCGTGCTGCCAAGACCCAGGAGCGTCGCGCGACATCTTGCGCAACAGTGGATGGTCGACGTCGGTGAGGTCCTGGAGGCGGCTCCGCGTGACGACGCCGAGGGCAGCCGTCGCGACCCGCTGGAACGCTAGCGCCAGGACGCCTGATATTATGCCTCCCGCGATGGCCGACAGCAGCGCCGATTGGTTCAGCGCGGCCAGGTCACCGATGACGTCGATCGGGCTCCCGGCGGACATGGCGACGATGATCAAGACCAGCGCCGCGAAAAGGCCCGCAGCCGTACCGGCGACCAGCACGTGCGTCGCGTGCTTTCGGTCGTGGAAGAAGACCACGACGCCGAGCGTCGTCGCAACATAGACCACGACCACGGGCATCGAAAAATTCACGAACGATGCGCAGACGAGCGAGATTACCAGGCCCGACGCCGTCGCGGTCGCCCGGTTGAAGTAGAGCGCCGCCCATAAGGGCACGGTCGCCAAGGGCAAGACGAAGGGAGAAAACCCGCTGAACAAGAGGAGCAGCTTTGCGGCGAGGCAGGTGGCTCCCACCAGAACGAGGAGACCCGCCTGGGTGCGCAGCAAGCCACCCCGGCCACCGGTGAACAAACGCAAGTAGGCGAGAAAGATGTACGCGATCAGGAAATAACTGATCCAAACACCCAATAGCGTTCGCCGCTCTGGCGGACGACGTTCCCTTTCGAATGCGCGAACCAGGCGCTGAATGCCGGGGTCGCTCACCACCTCACCCCGACTGATGACGAGCGGCTCGGGCATCCCGCGATGATGCGGGCTCAGCTCCGGAGGCAGATAGCCGCTCGGAATGCGCAGCGTGACTGGGGCTGGCCGGGTCGGATCCACGCGGAGCGGCTCGAGGACGACCTCGACGTGGCTTGCCAGCGTCATGATCGACGCGAAGACCGCGCTTAGAATCAAGCCTGAAGTGCGACCAGCGATGAGTCGTGTCCGGAGCATCGTGTGGAGACCATCCCGCCGAGCGGAACCCTAGTGAGCCGCCTCGTGGGGTTCAAGTGTTTGCGTGCCTTCGCGCTTCAGCAATCCATCTCCGGTAGTCTGCAATGGTTCGCTCGCCCCCAACGTGCCGTCGGCTGGCCCCTTGAACGCCAGGATACCGAATCGTGATGGCACATGGAAATCGCTAATTCCCAGAGCGGACCATGCGGCGGCCTGCTGCCGGTCCGCTCCAAGGTCCATGACATAGATATTCGCACGCCATTCGTCCCCGATCGCGGGCGGTAGAGTGGGCTTCCCATCGAGACTGAACGCCTGCCACGGGATCGCGATCTCGACGGTGTATCCGGCATCGGCCTCGCGATCGTCGATCTCTCCACGGAGCGACACGCCCACGCGGATCTTGCTGTCCCAGTCGACGTGGCCGAAGGGCTTTGGAAAGCGTCGCGTTTCATATCGGGTGTCGAAGACTACACCGCGCGGCGAGACTTGGATCTCGAAGTAGTTCTTCCCGTCTCCATCTGGATCGACCATCAGCTCGACGCAGTCTTGTTTCCAGAGCTCGTCGTCGTGCTTCCGGCCACTCGCGCGAAGCAATGCGTCGTTCACGTCGACGCCCAAGTACAGGTAGTGCGCATCCCAAAGGAGCTTCGCGGAAGCCTGAATGCCTGCGACGCCTCCTTTTCGAGTTTCGACGAATGCGCGGCTGGACATCGCGACGCCCCAAGCCGGATCATCGAGCGAACCATCGAGCCGCGGCGACCGTGTTGTTTGGAGGACCCCGAGCCTGGGCAGAGCGTCGGTCTTGCGGGGCGCACCTTCGCTTGCCGTCGTTGGGATGATTGCCGCTAGCGCGCGGCCCCCTGCATCGGTTTTGTCATCGTTGACTCGCAGGCGTTGCTCATCGCGCCAGATGCCGACGTAGATCTCCGCGGAGGGTCCAGTCCAGTCGGCCGGCAAATGGAGGTCCTGCGCGTCTCGAACGTACTCGCCCGGTCGCCAGCGGTCTGCTCCGTAGAGCCAGCGAAGGGTGCCGGTTCCGTCTTGGTTGACGCTGCGGCCACTTCCGGGGTCATCGATGTGAGTGAACAGCTTCCAACCCTTGTCGACGGACTCGAGGACCTGCCAGTACCAGGTGACGCGAATCGTTTCCCCTAATTGCCATTGCGCCCGGTCGATGTCGTAGCCCAGCAGCTTCACTTTGCCCTCGAAGTCGAAATCTAGACGGTGCTCGGGGGAAGGCGCGTGTTTGGACACGTACGCTGCGACCACTTGTCGCTGAGCGGGCGTCAAGGGCTCGACGTCGCTCGTGCAGGCCGCGATCAAACCAAGGACAAGTGAGGCAACGCAGCGGGTGAAGCGCATGATGCTCCGGGTCATCGTCGCGATTTGCGGCGCGACTTCCTTTGCATCTTTCGTTTGGACTTCTTCTTGCCCTTGTCGACGACACGACGCGGCGACTGCGGTCCTCCAGGGCCGAAGCCGCCTTCCTGGGCGACCGCTGCCTCGAGCAACGAATCGGCCAGGTTCGCCATCATTGGATTTCCTTCGAGACCGCCCGTCTTCACCGCGTCGCGAAGTCGATTCGCTGCGGCCATCTGCTTCATGCCCGGGATCTTCGAGAGCATGCCCGCCTGCGAGCCGATGCTGCCCATCATCTGCTTCATGAAGGTAAAGCGCTGAAGGATCTCTGCGACCTGCTTCTCGCTCGTGCCCGAGCCCTTGGCTACGCGTACGAGACGAGTCGGTTGCTTTTGGAAGATCTCGGCTCCGGCGCGCTCCTGGCGGGTCATCGAGCTGACGATGGCCTTGATCTGTCCGATCTCGCGCTCATCGACTTGGAATCCCTCGGGCATGCTGTCCGCGAAGAAGGGGACCTTGTCGAGAAGGTCCTGAAGCGGACCCATGCCCTGCAAGGTCTGGAGCTGCTCGAGGAAGTCATCGAGGGTGAACTGGCCGCGCAGCATGCGTTTGGCGTCCTGCTCGGCCTTCTTTTCGTCGACTACCTCCTCGAAGTCCTTCATCAGGCCGACGACGTCGCCCATGCCGAGAATACGGCTCGCCATGCCCTCTGCGCGAAACTCTTCGAGCCGGTCGAGGGTCTCGCCGGTGCCGGCGAACTTCACCGCCGTTCCGGTGGCGTTTTTGATCGAGATCGCGGCGCCACCGCGCGCGTCACCGTCGAGCTTGGTGAGGATGACACCGCTCAAACCGAGCAAGTCGTGGAAAGACTTCGCCGTCTTGACCGAGTCCTGACCGATCATCGCATCGACCACGAGAAAGACGTTTTGTGGATCGACCGAGGTCCGAATCTCGTCGAGCTCTTTCATCAGCGGCTCATCGATCGCAAGGCGGCCCGCGGTGTCGTAGATGATCAGGTCACACTTGAGCTTTTTGGCGTGGGCAAGGCCGCGCTTGCAGATCTCCACAGGCAGCCCGCCGGGAATCGAAAAGACCGGCACGTTGATCTGCTCGCCAAGGACCTGAAGCTGCTCGATGGCGCCCGGGCGCGCGACGTCTGCGGCAACCAGGAGCGGCTTGCGCGCGTTGTTGGTTTCGAGCAGCCGCGCGAGCTTCGCCGCGGTCGTGGTCTTACCGGATCCCTGAAGGCCGACCATCATGATACCGGTGGGCTTGGGCTTTTTGGCGTACTCCACCGGTTCGCCTTCGAAGGCCATCATCGACTCGAGCTCGTCCTGGCAGATCTTCACGAACTGCTCGGCCGGACCGATTTTGACCTTGCGCTTCACGGTCTTGGCGGACGTCTCGACGACCGTACCGACCGCCTTCTCTTTCACCCGCGCGAGGAAGGCCTTGGTGACTCCAAACTCGACGTCAGCTTCGAGCAAGGAAAGGCGCACGTCGCGGAGCGCCTGATCGATGTTCTCCTCGGTGAGCTCAGTGACTCCGGAGAGGCGATTGCGGGCGTTGCGAAAGCCTTTGGTGAGCGTCTCAAACATAAGGGAATTGTTCCGGCGGCTGCGGCTCGGCGCGTAGCATGCGGCAAAGCGGCCGCGCAACCTGCTTCGCACCTTGACCTCTGGTTTCGGGCATTGGATGGTGCTCGGCCATGGCGGAGAAGCTGCCGAAGAAGGGGGACCCCGAGACGATCTACGTGATCGACATCAGCTCCTACGTCTTCCGCGCCTACCACGCCCTTCCGCCGCTTTCGAGCAGCAAAGGCGAGCCGACCCACGCGGTCGCAGGGGTCGCCGGTATGCTGCTCAAGCTGCTGCGGGAGTGCGAGCCCCATGGCGTGATCGTCGCGATGGACTCCAAGGGGAAGTCGTTTCGAAAAGATCTCTACGCGGACTACAAGGCGAATCGACCCCCTGCGCCTCCCGATCTCCAACAGCAGATGGTTCGCGTTCGCGAGATCGCCGAGGCTTGGGGCATGTCGCCCATCGAGGCGCCAGGCTTCGAGGCCGATGACGTCATCGCGACCCTGGTGACGCAGGCGCGTGACAAGGCGCTTCGCGTCGTCATCGTGAGCGCTGACAAGGACCTCCTCCAACTCGTCGGTCCCGATGTCGTCATGTACGACACGATGCGAGACAAGGTTTTTGGCACCGAAGAGACCCGAGAGAAGCTCGGCGTCGAGCCCCACCAGGTGCGCGACCTGCTAGCGCTGATGGGCGACAGCTCGGACAACGTGCCGGGCGTTCCCTCGGTGGGACAGAAGACCGCGGCCAAGCTCCTCGCGGACTACGGGAGCTTCGAAGGCATCTACGAGAATCTGGAGAGCATCACGCGCAAAGCGCTCAAGGCGAAGCTCGAGGAGCATCGGGACAAGGCGCTGGCTTCCCGCGAGCTCGTGACCCTGCGTCACGACGTTCCAATCGACACGGACGCCATCACCCGCCCGTACACCGGGGGAAACACCGCCGCGCTGCGAAGTCTTTTTAGCGAGCTCGAGCTCACGCGTCTGCTCGCCCGACTCGATCCTGCGCCCGTGACCGCAGGGCACTACGAAACCATCACGACTGCCGAGGGCCTCGCGCGGATTACAGGGATGATTCGCGAGATCGGAAGCTTTTCGATGTATTCGGTCATGGACATCGACGATCCGATCCGAGCCGAGCTCGTGGGGGTCGCCGTGAGCTGGGTTGAAGGAGTCAGCGCGTACATCCCGCTCGGCCATCGGTACATCGGCGCACCCGATCATCTGAGCTGGGACGATGCGAGCGCGGTTCTCGGACCGCTGCTCGAGAACTCGCTCATCCCGAAGCGGACGCTTGCCAAACGCGAAGAGGTGTTCTGGGCGCGGCGCGGGGTCACGCTTCGGGGGGTTCGTTTCGATCCGTCCCTGGCGAGCTATCTGCTCGATCCCGGGCGACATGCGCACCGGCTCGAAGACCTTGCGCGCCAAGAGCTCGATGGCGAGCTCAGCGAAGAAGACTCGGTCCGAGGGAAGGGCAAAAAGGCGCTGACCTGGGACGAGCTCGAGGTGGACGCGGTGGCCCAATACGCCAACGAGCGCGCCGACTATACGTTCCGCCTGAGTGAGCTCCTGGCCCCGCGCATGCACGAGGGGGAGTTCGAGCGGTTGTTTTACGAGGTCGAGCTCCCGCTTGCCAGTGTCTTGGCGACGATGGAGCTGACCGGAATCCGGGTCGACATAGGTCTCCTCGAAGAGCTTTCCAGGGTGGCGGACATAGAGCTCGAGAGTCTCCACACCCGGTGCACCGAGCTCGCAGGCCACGACTTCAACGTCTCTTCCCCGCGGCAGCTCGAAACCATCCTCTTCGACGAACTCGGACTGCCTTCCAGCAAGAAGACCAAGACCGCCCGCTCGACCGACCAGGGGGTCCTCGAAGACCTCTCGCTCCTGCACCCGCTACCTCAGGCGATTCTCGAGTATCGCTCGGTTTCGAAGCTCAAGAGCACGTATTTAGACGCTTTGCCGAGGGAGGTGAATCCGGACACCGGACGCATTCACACCCGCTACAACCAGCTGGTTGCCGCCACCGGCCGCCTCTCGTCGAGCGACCCGAACCTGCAGAACATCCCGATCCGCACCGAGATGGGCCGCAAGGTGCGCGATGCTTTCGTTCCGAAAGAGGGCTGGTTGATGCTCTCTGCCGACTACTCGCAGATCGAGCTTCGGGTGCTGGCGCACCTGAGCCGGGATCCCGCGTTGGTCGACGCCTTCTCGCGGGGGGACGACGTCCACGTGCAGACCGCCTGCGCGCTCTTCGGCGTGAAGCCCGAGGAGGTCACCAAGCAGATGCGCGCCGAGGCCAAGACGGTGAACTTCGCCGTCATCTACGGGCAGACCCAATTCGCCCTAGCCCGTAACCTCAAGATCGAGCGTGGCGAGGCGCAGCGCTACATCGATGCGTTTTTCGATCAATACGCCGGCGTCCGATCGTTCCTCGACGAGGTCGTGGAACAGGCACGCGCAAACGGCTTGGTGACCACGCTTCTGGGCCGCCGCCGCTCGCTCCCCGATATCCGCAGCGAGAACCGCAACCTGCGCGCCGCGGCGGAGCGAATCGCTTGCAATACTCCGATTCAAGGGACGGCCGCCGACATCATGAAGGTCGCGATGGTTCGGATTCAGCGCGAGATCGAAACGCAGCGCCTGCAGAGCCGGATGGTGCTGACGGTGCACGATGAGCTGGTGTTCGAGGCGCCGCCTGACGAGCGGGAAGGCTTGGAAGCGCTCGTCCTCGATCACATGCAGAATGCGGTGCCGCTCTCGGTGCCGCTGCCGGTTGAGGCAGGTTGGGGGGCGAACTGGGGGGCGGCGCACTGATCGGTCGCAGCTACCCCACGAACCCGAAGTGCCGAAGCCCCTCGAGCACTCCCCGCGCATAGGGATGCTCCGCGAAATAGATCTTGTCGGCGATTCCCTGGCTGACCGCCTCGATCCCTAGGTCCTTCTTGAGCTCTTCGTCCGCGTTCCCCACGACAATGACGCGAAAGCCGGTCAGCATCGCTGCGCGGTCGTTGCCCGAGTCGCCCGCGTACACCAGGTGCTGCTCG
>JBARTN010000180.1:0-11076 GCA_049645265.1 Polyangiales bacterium | reverse complement strand
CCCCGTCCCGGCGTCTGCAAGGAGATGATCCGGCAAGACGTCGAACGTGGCGTGGAGGCGCTTTGGTTGCGCTTGGGGCCGCGCCGCGGATGCCGCGTGCTGACGATCGACGAGCTCGATGAGCTGTTGGCGGCTGTCGATCTCCGGACGACGTCGGTTTGTGTCGATGGCGGTTCGGACACACTGGCCGTTGCCTCGGGCTTTCTTGCGGTCGCGAAGCGCCGGGGGCTGGGGTACAGTGAGCTGGAAGGCGGACTCGGCTTCGACCCGGTTGGCCTCCTCGCCAAGGAGGGAAGCATCCAAGGTGGGCTGCGCGCGCGATCTGCCGAGCTCCGAGATCTGGGTACTTGGTGCTCCAAAAACGCGCCCGGCCTGCGCGCGGCGAACGTCTCGAGCGACCCCTACGACGGCGGCGGCGCCAGTATCGTCCAAGAGCTCGCATACACCATCGCAACGGGAATCGAGTACCTTCGCCAGCTCACCGATGCGGGCATGAGCGTTGACGCCGCGGCACGACAAATCGGATTTAGCTACGGGGTTTCGAGCGATTTCTTCGCTCAGGTGGCGAAGCTTCGCGCAGCTCGGTGGCTCTGGGCCAAGGTGGTGCTCAGCGCCGGTGCGGAGGCCGGCGCGGCAGCGATGCAAATCCATGCTCGAACATCGCGCTTCACCAAGTCACGCCTCGACCCCTGGGTGAACATGCTGCGGGCGACCGCTGAGTGCACCGCCGCGGTGCTGGGTGGCGCTCAGAGCATCGCCACGCTGCCCTTCGACTGCGTCATCGGTTCCCCCGATGAGCTTGCACGCCGGGTCGCGCGCAATACGCAAGTCGTGCTCCGGGAAGAGTCCCACCTCGGGAAGGTGGCGGATCCGGCTGGCGGTAGTTGGTTCGTCGAGCGACTCACGAGCGATTTGGCTCGGGCCGCCTGGAAGGAGCTGCGTTCGATCGAGGCAGGAGGCGGCGTGGTGCGGGCGATCGGCTCCGGCAAGATGGTCGATGCGATCCGCGACGTCGCCGACGAACGGGAGAAGTTCCTTTCCACGCGCAAGGTCGCCTTGGTCGGCGTGAGTGAGTTCCCGAACCTGCGGGAGGACGCGGTCGAGCGCGCGCCCGTGTCGGACAAAGAGCTGCAAGCCCTGCTCAAAGCTTCCCTCGAGGCGCTCGATTTGGGTGCGAATCGTGATCACCTTATGGCGGTCGCGCGCAGCGTGAAGGACGAAGGCCGCGCGCCAGGTGCGCTGACAGCAGTCTGCGTCGATGCCACGAGCAACGGTGCTGACATGTACAGCGTCGCAACCGTCCTTCAGCACGGCCAACCCGATTTCCATGTGGAGCCGATTCTGCAGTGGAGAGAATCAGAGATTTGGGAGCGACAGCGGGAGCGATGTGATCGTCAACAGACTCGACCAACGGCGTTCCTAGCGAATCTCGGTTCGAGCTCCTCCCACGCAGCTCGGGCGACCTGGGTGCAGAACCTTCTTGCTGCAGTGGGCGTCGACGCGGTGACCAACGACGGCTTCGATGCCGTGGATGCCCTGGCCGCCGCCTGGAAAAGCTCTGCGACCGGGCTTGCAGTGATTTGCGGTAGCGATGCGGACTACGAAACGATGCTCGAGCCTGCCGTCGCAGCCTTGAAGAAGGCCGGATGCGACCTCGTGTTGGTGGCAGGCCGCCCTGGCGAGCGCGAGAGCGCGATGCGCGAGCTTGGAGCGAGTGATTTCATCTACGCCGGGGCCGACGTCCTCAGCGTGATGACCCGGGTCCTCGACGCGATGGGGGTGCAGGGATGAGCCGCCTGCCCGACTTCAGTCAACTCGACTTCGACGCCGCTTCCGGCGGCAGCACTTCGCCGCTCGCCGATTGGAGGGTCCTTGCGGCCGGGCGAGCCGACCAGCGTTGGCACACGCCCGAAGGCATCGAAGTGAACCCCGTGTACACCGCCGAGGATCTGGATCCGGTGACGCATCTTCAAACGATGCCCGGCATGCCGCCCTTTGTCCGGGGCCCGTATTCGACGATGTATGTGCGCCGGCCTTGGACCATCCGGCAGTATTCCGGCTTCTCGACCGCCGAGCAGAGCAACGCCTTTTACCGCCGAAATCTCGCGGCCGGTCAAAAGGGGCTGTCGATCGCCTTCGATTTGGCAACCCATCGCGGCTACGACTCCGATCATCCTCGGGTCGTCGGCGATGTCGGCATGGCCGGTGTGGCGATCGACTCGATCAAGGACATGCGCATCCTCTTTGAAGGCATCCCGCTCGACAAGATGAGCGTTTCGATGACGATGAACGGCGCCGTCCTTCCCATACTCGCGCTCTACGTCGTGGCGGCCGAAGAGCAGGGTGTCGATGCAAGCCAGCTCACGGGGACCATCCAGAACGACATCCTCAAGGAGTTCATGGTTCGCAACACGTACATTTATCCGCCGTCGCCTTCGATGCGGATCGTTGCGGACATCTTCAAGTACACCGCGGCAAACATGCCTCGCTTCAACAGCATCAGCGTCAGCGGCTACCACATGCAGGAAGCCGGTGCGACACAGGACCTCGAGCTTGGTTATACCTTGGCCGACGGCCTCGAGTACGTGCGCACCGGGATGGCCGCCGGCCTCGGCGTCGACGAGTTTGCGCCCCGCATTAGCTTTTTCTGGGCGGTTGGCACCAACTTCTTCATGGAGATTGCCAAGCTCCGGGCAGGGCGGCTTCTTTGGTCGAAGCTCATCGAGCAGTTCCATCCGAAGAACCCGAAGAGCCTCGCGCTTCGCACGCACTGCCAGACTTCGGGCTGGAGCCTCACTGCACAGGACGTCTACAACAACGTCGTTCGCACTTGCATCGAAGCAATGGCTGCCACGCAAGGGCACACACAAAGCCTCCATACCAACTCACTCGATGAAGCGATCGCGCTCCCGACGGACTTTAGTGCGCGCATTGCCCGCAACACGCAGCTCTACCTGCAGCTCGAAAGCGGTACCACCAAGGTGATCGACCCTTGGGGCGGGAGCTACTATGTCGAGCGGCTCACCCACGAGCTCGCTCTCAGGGCCTGGGAGCACATCAAAGAGGTCGAGGAGCTCGGTGGAATGACCAAGGCGATCGAGGCTGGGCTGCCGAAGCTTCGCATCGAAGAGGCGGCCGCGCGGACACAAGCGCGCATTGATTCGGGGCAACAAACCATCGTCGGAATCAACGAGTATCGGCTCGAAAAAGAGGACTATCTCGACGTTCTCAAGGTCGACAACACCGCGGTCCGGGAGGCCCAGGTTGCGCGGCTCCGCGAGCTGCGGGCGGAGCGCGACGAGGTGGCCCTCACACCGAAACTTGAGGCTTTGACCAAGTGCGCCGAAACTGGTGAGGGCAACCTGCTCGAGCTGGCGATCGACGCCGCCAGGCAACGGGCGACCGTGGGCGAGATCAGCGACGCGCTCGAGCGTGTCTGGGGGCGCTACCAAGCGACGATTCGGAGTATCGAAGGCGTGTATCGAAGTGAAGTCGGCAAAGATTCGGACGCGGTAGACCGCGTGCGAGCACGAAGTGATGAGTTCCTGAGCAAGCACGGCCGCCGGCCGCGTATCCTGGTTGCAAAGATGGGCCAAGACGGGCACGACCGCGGCCAGAAGGTGATCGCGACGGCATTCGCCGATCTCGGGTTCGACGTGGACATCGGGCCGCTCTTTCAGACGCCGGAGGAGAGCGCGAAGCAGGCGATCGAAAACGACGTCCACATCGTCGGTGCGAGCTCTCTCGCCGCTGGTCACCTCACACTGGTTCCGCAACTCAAGCAAGCGCTCCGAGACCAGGGCCGCGAAGACATCCTCGTGGTTGTCGGAGGAGTGATTCCTCCAGAAGACTACGACACGCTTCGCGAGGCAGGAGCCGTTGCGATCTTCGGACCAGGGACGGTCATCGGCGACGCTGCAGTCGAGCTCCTGGAGCAGCTCGACGCGCAACTCGGGGGGTCGTGAACCGTCTCGACGTGCAAGCCTATGTCGATGGCATTCGCGGCGGAGACCGCGCGATTCTAGCCCGAGCCATCACCTTGATCGAGAGCGAGCAGCAAGCGCACGCCGAGCTCGCTCAACGAGTCCTCGAAACGCTCTTGCCCGAGACGGGTGGAGCCTATCGAGTTGGGATCAGTGGCGTCCCCGGGGCCGGAAAGAGCACCTTCATCGACGCATTGGGGACGCAGCTCACCGCCGAAGGCAATCGCGTCGCGGTGCTTGCAGTCGATCCGACCAGCAGTGTCAGCGGAGGGAGCATCCTCGGGGACAAGACTCGGATGTCCGCGCTCAGCAACGACCCCGATGCCTTCATCCGTCCCTCGCCGACGAGCGGAACCCTCGGCGGGGTGACCCGCAAGACCCGTGAAACGATTCTTCTCTGCGAGGCCGCCGGCTTCGATGTGATCCTCGTCGAGACGGTGGGCGTCGGTCAGTCCGAGATGATCGTCGCGGGGATGGTGGACTTCTTTCTCGTTCTGCTGATCGCCGGGGCGGGCGACGAGCTCCAGGGGATCAAGCGCGGCATTCTCGAAGTGGCCGACATGCTCGCGATCAACAAGGCCGACGGCGACAATCGGTCGCGGGCGATTCGAGCGCAGGCTTCGTACCTGAGCGCATTGCGCCTGATGCGAGGGGAGAACGTGCCGCCGGTCGTGACGTGCAGCGCGCTCGAAAAGAACGGCATCGACGAGCTCTGGGCGCTAGTCGTCGAGAGCCGGCGAGCTCGCGAAGCCTCCGGCGAGCTCCAGCAAACGCGCCGCGCCCAACAAGTTCGATGGATGTGGGACATGGTCGAAGACGGGGTTCGTCGGGTGCTCCGCAGCGACTCGGAGCTGTCGGCGCTCATCGCGCAGCTCGAGGACGCCGTCGGCCAAGGCCGCACGACCGCAAGCGCTGCCGCGTCGGAGGTTCTTCGCCGCTTTGCCGAGCGGGCGGGTGACGTCCTCAGGCGCGGCTGAGCTCGTCGGCTGCTTCGGAGCTCTTTTCTTTCGCCTTGCCGGCAGGCTTGGGCGACGGTCCGAGAAGCTCTGCCAACCAGCGAAGGTCGTCGCTGTGGGCGAGCGCATGCTTGATGACCATCGTAAGCGGCGCTGAGACGAGTGCACCGACCGGCCCGAGCAACCAGCCCCAAACCACCATGGAAACCAGCACCACCAGCGCCGACAGCCCGAGCGCGTGACCCATGACCCGTGGCTCAATCGCGCCGATGGCCAGGTTGATGCCACCGAACCCGGCTGCGACGACCAGCGCCTGGCCAGGGCCGAATTGGATCAACGCCAGCGCAATGGCCGGCACCGCGGCGATGATTTGGCCAACGGTCGGGATGTAGTTGAGTAGATAGGCCAGCAAACCCCAGAGCACCGGAACGTCGACCCCTCGCCACAGGCACCAGAGGAACACCAGGAGGCCGGTGAGCAGGCTCATCACCGTTTTCGCGACCAGATAAGTATTAACCTCGCGCGCGGCGACGGACAGCTCCTTGATTTGGCCTGGTGTCGCGATCTTCGCGAGCTTTTCACGAAGCCCGGTGGACTCGAAGAGCATGAAGGCGACGATCAGCAGGACGAGAACCATCTGTGAAACGAAGGAGGCGGCGTACTGGGCCATGGTCGTCGCAAGATTCAGCATCCAGGTCGACCCGGAGAAGTCGTAGATCGATTCGAGGTGAATGCCGTTGCCCGCAAACCAGAGCTCGAGCTCGCCAAGTTGGCCTGAGAGCATCGAGGCATAGCTCGGTACGCGCTCCGTGAACGTTCCGACTGCGCCGGCGAGTGGAAAGCCGAGGGCGGCGCCTGCGGCCACGTCCAACAGGAGGCCCGACAACACCGAGATGAGGCGCGGGACACCACGGTCGCAAAGCCACATCACGAGGGGCGCCGTCACGATGGCGATGAAGGAGGCGACGAGCACTGGAACCAGCAAAGGCGCAGCCAGCTTGATACCCGCTCCGACCACTACGATCGAAGCGACGATCAGAAGGATTCGTCCGGTCTTGGTGACAGCCACCAACTCAATGTAGCTCGGATCAGGGAGGCATGCGATCCAGCAGCTCGAGCTCCGTGCCGTCGACGCGAAGCGCGGCCGTTCCGTCGATGATCGCGCGCAGCTCGTGGCCGACGAGGGCATCTCGCCAGCCCTTCGCGAGGCGGGAAGGCTGACGCAGCACGAGGTTGGTCACGTCGTCACGCGTGCCGAGCACGGTCATGTCCAAGCCTTCTTGCCCAGCGCGCTGCGCAAGCCAGGCCAGACAAAGGGCAATCACGCCTTCGAAGCTCGCCAGATTCTCAGGCTTATCCGGCGGCAGCCGGACTTCGTTTTTCGGGAGTCGGGTTCCCCGTTCGATGGCCAGCAAGAGCTCGTCGCGGTGTTTGAAGCGCCGAAGGTCGAAGTTTCGGACGCCGCCCAGTTGCTCGGCGTTGCGAGCGGGCCTTTGAGCCAGGGCCAATAGAGCCATGTCGGACAGCACGGTTCGTGGCGGCCGATTCTTCTTCTTCGCGAGGCCCTCGCGCCAGGCAGCGAGCTCCTGCGCGACCCCTCGGGCCCTTCCGTTGAGCTTGGTCTTGCCACGTAGCTTCCACCAGAGCGTCTCGGGCTCGGGTGGCGAACGGTCCTTGCGGCGCAGCCGTTCGATCTCTTCCTCCGCCCATTCGACTCGAGCTTGCTCACCAAGACGGTCGAGCAGCGCATCGCGGAGCTCGAGCAGATGCGCAACGTCGGAAGCGGCGTACCGGAGGTCGTCCGGGGGTAGGGGACGCCGCGTCCAGTCGCTGAGCTGGGAGCTCTTGTCGAGCTGAATCCCAAGAAACCCCTCCACCAGCTTTCCGAGCGAGCTGGTTCGATAGCCGCAAAAAAGAGCGCCGATCTGGGTGTCGAACATTCGGTTCGGCACCGCGCCGCACTCGAGCTCGAGAATTTCGAGGTCCTGAGAGCCGGCATGCATCACGCAGACAGATTCCGTTTGAAACGCTTTGCCCAGCGTTCGTACGTCGATTTCGAGAGGGTCGACTAGGGCGATCCGGTCCACGGTGGCGAGCTGCACCAGGGCCAGATGCGGCAGGTAGGTTCGCTCGCGATGGAACTCCGTGTCGAGCGCGTAGGCGTCCGTCCGACAGAGCTCGTCCACTAGCTGGTCGAACTCTGCTTGTTCGGTAATCCAGTCGAAGTCGGTCACGGCGCTACCTTAGCGCATCACAGCCCGGCCGCCCTCTCACGGGCAATAACGGCGGCCCGGGTGCGGTTGCTCGGTCCATTGCTTTCGGCGGTCGAGCCAACGTACGACTTCGGGATCCATCGGCCCTGCTGCCGCACGAGCCTCCTCGTGCGTTACGATCTTGGCATTCGCACCCGGGCGTTTGGACGCGAGCGGGCGCGATTTCACAGCGGCGCGTTCGAGCCTCTTTTGGTGCCAGGGATAGAGCGGAGCAGAATCCCGGCAGCCATCGACGATGTCTTCGGGGGCACAGAAGAACCGGAAATGGAAGTGATCGTCGTGTGGATAGCTCGGCTGACAGCTCATCGCTGCGAAGCGGGTCACCGTCGTCGAGGGCGCGTCATTTGAACGTGCGTACTCGAGAAGAAGCGCTCTCAGATGCTCGGCGACGAAGATCTGTTGGAGCTGGGCCTCTTCGTCCTCGATGAGCGCTCGAAGAAAAAGCCAAGTCCGAGCCAGGTCGAGCTGCAAGGCGATGTCGTCGCTCGGGTCGGCCAGGTCTCGAAAATCCACCCCAATGCCGTCCGGGCCGAAGAACGCACCCACGCTCTCGATGGGCTCGGCGTCAGGGCCGAGCTGGTAGAAGAGCACGTCGACGTCGCGGCCGCTTTGGTGTGAGCGATGATGGGTGATCGGTCCGCCCCGCTCATAGCTGAGATCGTTGATCGTGACCGGGAGCCCGCCCAGCTCTTGGTCGACCCGTGCGCCGGCACGAACCAAGGCGCGCACGACCTCCACGGTCCCGTAGCGAGCCCTTGGATCGCGACCCGGGTTGAAGCGCGAGCCGGGAGCCCCGAGGGGAAGCGGCACACCGCCCCGCAATGAGCCATCGTTGGGGTTCCTGAGCGAAGTGGAGTCGAAGGAGCTCCAGTCGATCGCTTCGGCTTGTCGCCCCGGTTCGGTCTTCAGGGGAGCGGGCGTAGCGTCCTCGGGTTCGGTCGCTGGTGTCGGGACGGGTCTTTGGGCGGGGCTGCAAGCGGTCACTGCCGCGGCCACGAGCGCGGCGGCAAAGACTTCATGGCGCCCCATCACCGCTCAGCAGGGTTGAGAATGGCAGCGAACACGGCGCCCGCCATCTGGACGAGAAGCTCCAGAAACGTTTCGAGCTCGAGCTCTTGGCTGTCTGCCCAGTCGAGGCTCGCGGCTTCGAGGAAGCCCAGCCATCCGCGGAGACGCAGCCGAGTCGCCGGGGCTTCCGGATCTGCGCCAAAGCGGGACAAACGCGAAATCATTTGATCCAGAACCGCCTGTCGGGTTTCTTCGATGATCTCGGCGACCTCGGTGTCGGTTCCGATGCCTCCCCGGAGGAGAAAGGAATACGAGACGCGACGGCGCGAGATGTATCCAAGGAAGGCTCGCAGCCTGGCCCGAATCCCCTCGGGGTCGAGCACATGTCCCGCAAGCTGCTGATCGACGTCGGTCTCTTCCAACAGCTCACGCGCCGCCTCCCGGACCGAGGCGACGTAGAATGCCCGTTTGCTCGGGAAGTAGTGGTAGAGAAGGCCCTTGGAAACGCCAGCGCGCTTGGCGATCTCGTCGATGGAGAGCTCATCGTAGGTCTGGTTTCCGAAAAGCTGGAGCCCGAGCTCCAGCAATTGCTGTCGGCGGACATCCACTTGTAGACGTGTGCGTACGGGCTGCATCATGCGGTCCGGAGTATAGCTCAGCTTTGTTTCGGCGCTGAACATCTCGGAGGATTGCGTTTCGGGCTGCAATTTCGCATGCTCAGCAGGTGCTAGATGCGGTGCAGCGAGTCATCGACGACGTTCTCAATCCGCTCCTTCAACAAGACGCGAGCAGTATCGAGCTGTTGGACGTCAGCGAAGACGAGGTCGTCGTTCGTGTGACAGGGCGGGCGGCCTACGGTGTCGGCGCAGAGTACGTTCGCAGCGGCGTCATCGAGCCGGCCCTGCGAAAGGTCGTCGGAAACGACTGCACGATCCGGATCGAGAAGGCGATTCCGAAGGTCAAGCGGCGCAGCTGACCGCGCAGGTGTTGGAGCGAAGCAGGGCTGTGCGCTAGCGCCCCTTGAAGTTGCCTTCGCGCCGCTCGAGGAACGAGCGGATGCCCTCGGCCGCGTCTTCGCTGTCCATGAGCTCGCGCGCGATCACCAAAAGCTCCGCGATTGCCGCCTCCGTTCCCCTCAGCTGCGCGGTTCGCGAGGAGCGGAGCGTCGCCTGAACGCCCAGAGGGGCCTGCCTGGCGACAGTCCGGGCCATCTCGATGGCCTTTTCGCGCAGCTCGGCCTCGGGGACGACCTCTTGGACCAATCCGAGCCGCAGGGCCTCGTTGGCGTCGAACCGGTCACCGGTGAGAAGCCAGCGCATCGCGTTGCCCCAACCGGCGATCTCCGGGAGACGAATCGTGGCGCCACCGAACGGAAAGATGCCTCGGTTGATTTCGATCTGTCCGAAACGGGCTCCTTCGGCTGCCAGGCGAATATCGGCGGCGAGCAACAGCTCGATTCCGATGGTGAGGCACCAGCCTTGCACGGCCATGACGAGTGGCTTTTTGCGCTTCGTGTCGTGAAGATTGAGCGGATCGACCGACCCCTCCGGGAACAGCGCCGCCCCACTTCGAACGGCCGGGCCCACCTCGGCCAGGTCGAGGCCGGCGGTGAAGTGCTCACCATTTGCATAGACCACGGCGCACCAAAGCGATTCGTCGGTTTCGTACTCGGTCACGGCCTCGGCGAGCTCGCGAAGCATGCGCAGGTCGAAGGCGTTCATTTTATCGGCGCGATCGAGGACGATGTGAAAGAGGCGTCCGTCGCGTTCGGTCAGCACACGGGGTCGTTCGTCGGTCATGGGCCGCGATGGTAGTGGACTGCCGTTCCATAGGCCAGCACTTCGATGGTGCCCATCCCCTCGTTTCCCGTCGTGCTCGAGATGGTCGAGGTCTCGAGCCTGGTGTTGAGGTACGCATCCGCGTCTGGCTGTGATTCCTTCATGCGGAGCACTGCTTCGCGACGCGCGCGGTCGATGAGCGACGAGTACGAACGGATCTCTCCGCCGAAGATCATTCGGAATCCACTCAAGAAACGTTTGAAGTGGTCTACGGACACCACCACGGAACCGACGGCGAGACTTGCCGATTGAATGGGGCCGGGCGCGTCCAGCTCCTTGGTGGAGACCGCCGGCCGAGTGCGGAAGCGGGCTTCACGCTCGATGATGTCCCGGTAGTGATTGCGTTCGATGGTCGAGCCGACGACCCTGCCCACGAGGATCAGAACGACGGGGATTCCGAGGGATATCCAGAGCTCGACCGATTCCATCTGGCTACTCGATGAAGACGGCAGTGCCGTACGCGAGGATTTCCGAGGCTCCCTGAGCGATCGAGGAGGTCGTGAAGCGCACGTTGATCACGGCGTTTGCACCTAGCTCGCTCGCCTGCGCAACCATGCGGCTCGTGGCCTCGGCGCGGCTTTCTTGAAGCAGCTCCGTATAGCCCTTGAGCTCCCCGCCGACGATGTTCTTGAGCCCGGCGGCGAAGTCTCGCCCGAAGTGTTTGGCCCGGATCGTGCTCCCCTGCACCAGTCCGAAGTGTTGAACGATGTGCCGGCCCGGCACGCTGTCGATGTTGGTGAGAATCAAATCGGCCTCTCTGAGCACGGAGGTTACCCCGTAGATCCGAAGCTGGCATCTTTCGGGATGCCGGAAATGTGCTATTGCTAGGCCGTGAAACTCTGCGTCATTGGAACAGGATACGTCGGCCTCGTGACTGGCACATGCTTCGCCGCGACCGGTCAGCGCGTGGTTTGCGTCGACAAGGACGCCGACAAAATCAAGCGCCTCGAGCGCTACGAGATTCCCATCTACGAACCGGGCCTCGAAGAGATGGTGAGGGAGAACGCCAGCGCAGGCC
>JBARTN010000179.1:0-6936 GCA_049645265.1 Polyangiales bacterium | reverse complement strand
TCGGCCACCCAAGAAGGGCTCACGCCTCTGCTCGTTTCGCTCGAGGCTATTCTGAGGCAGCCAGACGACGCCTGAGCTCGGTCCTGCCCCAGTCCGCCGCGTCTCGGACGACCTCCGAGGGATGGTTTCGGCGCGCATCGTCCAGCATCGGAAGATGAGCTTCCCGGCCACGATTCCCCAATACGAGCGCGGCGTTACGCGCCAAACCTTCGGGCTGGGCACGCTTCACCGGCGAGCCTTCCGCCCACGTACGGAGCTCCTCCTCGTTCATTTGAAGAAACCTGGCGACCTCGAATCCATCCCACCGCTCTGCTGGCTCAAACGCCTCTAGCGATGCTTCGGTGGCACCGGAGGTTTGGTTGTAGGGACAGACGTCCTGGCAGACATCGCAGCCGAAGACCCAGGGTCCGATCGCCTGCCGCTGTGCCACCGGAATGGGTCCCCGATGCTCGATCGTCAGGTACGAAATGCACTTTCGGGCATCGAGGCTCCGCGGCCCCTTGAAGGCCCGGGTCGGACAAGCCTCGAGACAGAGGGTGCAGGTTCCACAGCGACGCCCCATGGGCTCGTCGGCGCTCAGTGGCGCGGTCGTCACGACGCAGGCGAGGAAGGCGTGCGAGCCGACCCCTGGGACGATCAGGCAGCAGTTCTTGCCCACGAACCCGACGCCCGCGCGCTCGGCCCAGGCGCGCTCGAAGACGGGCTTCGAGTCGACCGCAACCCGCGCGGCGAAGCCCGCCTCTTGAAGCAAGCGCGCCACTTTCCGGCTCTTCTTGGTGAGCACATTGTGGTAGTCCCGCCCGAGCGCATACTTCGCGACGCGTGCCGGCGACGGCCCTTCGTAGCCCTTGCGCCGAAGGTACGGCGCCGCCATCACGATGACGCTCTTGGCATGCTCGAGCATCCTCGGATCGCTCGGGTCCTTTCGCACCGGCGCGGTCTCCGCCATCCACGACATCTGCCCGTGATGCCCGGCCCCGAGCCAGGCATCGAGATGCGCGCCCTCCTCGTCCAATCGACCGGCCTCGGCGACGCCAGCACGCGCGAAGCCCAGCAGCTTGGCTTCGGCTTTGACGCGCGCGGTGAGCTCGGCGTCTCGTTGGCCTTGGCTCATCCCAGGCCGGCGCCGGGGGGCGGAGGCGGCACGGCGGGCGTGTGCTCTTCCTGCTCCTTCGGCTGCGCTGGGGGCGACTTCTCCGGAGGCCGCTTGGGCTCGTCCTCCTCCTGCGACTCCTCCTCGCGCGTGCGCCACGTCGGCTTTGCATCTGCTGGGACGACGGTGTCCCAGTCGGGCGCATCGGTCAGGCCGTCCTCGCGCCCCGTTGAACCGCGCGGATTCGGGACGATGTAGGGCTCCGCGTTGAACGTGCCGCACTGCCGCTGATTTCGATAGAAGCCCCAGTGAAAGTAGACCCGGCCGTCGCCGCTGAGTATCGACGAGGGGGCCGGCGGGTAAGGCTGCCCGCGGAGCACCGAGTTGAACGCGCCGAAGTCGAAAGGCAAGAGCCCGCTCGATCGGACGACGCCAACCCGATGGACGGAGCCGTCGCGATTGAGCACGATTTCGAGCTTGGTCACGAGCGTCGGATCTTGATACGGGCTGCCGCCGATCGGCAGGCTCCGCAGAAAGCCGTCCGCAAACTGTTGGTGGATGCGTCGGTGCACCGCCGCGATGTAGGTCGCAAAAGGTGACGCCGCAGCGTTCAACGCGGTGGTCGCGCCGCGCTTCACACCGGGCACGTAGTTTTCAATCGCTGCCCGAAATTCATTCCAAGTCTTTTCGCGCGCGATCCCACGCTGTGACGACTTGCGCTCCGCAAGGTAGGCCCTCCGATCCTCATTGAGCTTCTCGGAGCCCACAGCAGCCTCGAATTGCGACCAAGCCATCTTGCCGCCCGGGCCTTTGCCCTTGGCCCGTTCGCCACCGCCCTGTGCCGAGTTGCTCGGTCGTCGGATGCTGAACGTCCCAGATGGATCGGTAATCGTGAGCGTTTCCTCGGCAGCTTGTGCAGTACGGTCGCTGGCGTCGTTCGATCGCTGCCCGTCCGGCGCTTGGCTACTCACGCGCTCGGCCTGAATCGGGTCTGCCTTGATGGCCTTGTCGGGGCGGTTGCGCTTGGCTTCCTCTTCGGTGACCTTTCGGGCGTCGCTTCCCTCCTTGTTGCGGAGCTCGGCGATCTCTTCCTCACGGGAGTTGCCCTGCTCTTCCAGGGTATCGGAGGGTTTCTGCTGCGACCCTGGCGACGGAAGCGCGTCGTCGCGAATCATGTTGCGAACCTGGGCGACGGTTTGCTCTTCGACCCGGTTGTTCTCCTCCGCGATGAACTTCGGGTCGTCCGGCTCGACATTGGGATTGGCGCTGTGCTGCTGCACGGCTTGTGGCGATGTGAGGTCGGGCGGCGGCGTGTTCGGCTGCTGCTGGGCCTCGGCTCGTGCCTGCGCCTCGACTGCCTTCGCCACGCGCTCGCGCTTCGCCTTCTCGCGTTCGTGCGTCGCCTTTTTCTTGAGCCGCTGAGGCTTCGCGCTGCCGGGCACCTCGAAGTCCACCTCGGCCGGCCCGAAGGTGGCGGCCTTCCGCGCCTCTTCTTCCTGGAGCCGCATGCGGTCGGCCAGATCGCCAAGAATGTCGTACACCGGAACGTGCACAAACAGAGATGCGATCAACGCAAACGCGAAGGCTATTGCGACTGGTTCTCTGTAATGTCGACGCACGGAAGCTCTAGGGGGTTAAATGCACTTCCCTTTATAAGGTTACATTACCCCCCCGGCTGAGCAAAGAGTCGACGAAGGGTTAACGGCCGCGGGCGGTGGGCACGCTGCGCGCCCCGCCAAAACCACCTGAGGAGGGCCTCCCGCCTCCGCCTCGGCCCATGCTGGGACGCGACCACCCGGAGCTGGCTCGCGACGACCCGGAGCTGGGTCGGCTGAGACCGGCACCCCGTGACGAGTCAGACCTGGGGCGCTGGACGCTTCTGGCGCGACTCGGCTTCGAGCTGCTCGCGGGGCGGTTGATCGAAGCCCGTGAAGACGTCGACGCCGATGGCCTTTCGACACTGCTCGTGCGTGAGGGGCTCACGCGTGGCCGGCTTACCATGGCGTTGCTGGCGCTCGATCGTGAGACCGAGCTCGTGCGCGTGGGCCCGGCGCCGGAGCGACCGACTGCCCTAGTCGCTGCGGCCGAGCTAGGAGGCCGATGGACGACCGTCGTCCTCGCAGGGATCGTCCGGGCGCGGTTGACCGAGTCGACGCGGCTCGTGCTGGGCCGTGTCCGCGTCACCGTTCCGGTTCGCGTGCTCGGCGCTCGTGTCACGGTTTGGGTGCGCGTCGGAATCGTGCGCACGCGGCCGACCGAGCTCGTCTGCCTCACGGGGCCTCGGCTCGAACGCGCAGCGGGCGGCCTCGCTCGAACGCTGGTCGATCGGTACGGCACGCCTCTGTTCACCGGCACAGGATGACGCGTGCGGTAGTACGGATGGTGATACGGCGGATACCAGTGCCAGGGTCGGTAGTAGCCGAAGCCCACATAGACACCCCACGGTCGATAGTAGCCGGGCACGAACCACCACACGTTCGAGTAGAAATCCCAGCGCGGCTGTACGAAGACGTAGTTCACCCGCTCGACGACGCAGTGCCCGTCGAACCAAACGTACTCGCCGTTGCTATAGGCCCAGTAGCCGTCGACCCAGACCGCCCCGGGGCATTGGACCTCGGGTTGCACGACCACGACCGTCTGCGGAGCCGGCGGCGCTTGCTCCGTGGCTGCCAAAGGCTCGGGCTCCTGAACGACGATCACCGTCTCGCCGTCGACAATCTCGGTGGTGCCGTCCTCGGCTTCGATCACCACGTACGTCGTTGCTTCGGGGTTTGCGACGGTCTGCCCTTCTCGCTGGTAGCCGTCGTGCGGGACATCGAACCCATAGCCGGTCGACCCGCCGTAGCCGTCTGCGCCTTCGTGGTCGGCGGCTGCAGGTGCGGTCAACGCGACCGCGGCGCCAAGCGCGAAAAGCGACACAAACCGAACGAGGAAATCCATGGGTCCTCCTTTATGTGTATGTCCGTCTGGGCCCGCCGTCACCCCCCCGGTATGGAGCAGGCGGGGCCCGCTCGACAGAGCGCGTGGAAAGTGCTTGGGTTTCGGCGATTCTGATGAACTCACGAGAAATAGACGCCGCAACCGCCCAACTTCTTCAACGGTACGGATTTGAGGATATCCCCTTCGAATCACTGAAAGAGCGAATGCTCCGGGGCGAGCTCGGAGACGCCCAAAACCGGATCATGGGCAGGGTGGAACCGCCCGAGGAAGGCGACCTCCAAGCCTTGCCGCCGCTCGGGAGTGACCTTCGCCGGGCCCTGACCGAGCGCGGCCAGGAAGCGATGCGGCGGGGTGAAGTCGCAGCCGTCATCCTCGCCGGCGGGATGGCCACTCGCTTCGGTGGAGTCGTGAAAGCCGCGGTCGAGGTCCTCGATGGGCAGTCGTTCCTCGAGCTCAAGTTGAAGGACATCGCAGCCGTGGCGGAGCGTGCCGACGCTCGAATCCCGGTCTACCTGATGTCGAGCTTCGCCACTGACGAAGCGATTCGAACGATGGCCAAGTCGCTCAGTACGGAGCGCGTTCCGATCCAGACCTTCTCGCAGTTCATCTCGCTTCGGGTCGCGCGAGATGGCGAGCTCTTTCGAGATGGCTCGGGCGCGCTCTCGTCACACGCCCCCGGACACGGCGACCTCACGTTCGCGCTTCGCCGCTCGGGCATCCTGAAGGAGTTCCGTGACCACGGCGGCCGGGTGCTCATGATGTCGAACGTCGACAATCTGACCGCAACGCTCGACCCGGCAATCATCGCTGCCCACTTGGAGTTCGGCGCGGCGCTGACCGCCGAGATGGCCCCCAAGGAGCCCGGCGACAAAGGTGGCGCTCCCGCACGAGTCGACGGCCGCGCTCAAATCGTCGAGGCGTTTCGCTTCCCGGAAGATTTCGACCAGGGGCGCATCCCGGTCTTCAACACCAACACCTTCGTGCTCGATGCTGCCGCGATCGACGCGGAGTTCCCCTTGACCTGGTTCGCCGTCAACAAGACGGTCGACGGCAAGCCCGCCGTGCAGTTCGAACGCCTGGTCGGCGAGCTGACCTCTTTTCTCGATTCAGCTTTCCTGCGGGTCGAACGGCACGGGCCTGATGCCCGCTTTCAGCCGATCAAGACGCCGGACGACATCGACAAGGAACGCCCGGACATCGTCAAAGCACTCAAGGCGCGCGGCAGTCTCTAATCCGAGTCCGCCGCAACGGCTCCGCGCCCGGATTTTCGGGGTGAGCCGTGAAACGCGAGTTGCCCGCAGGCGGCGGCGACGTCATCTCCGCGCGTCTTGCGAATGAACACCGAAAGCCCGCGCCGGGTCAGTTGCTCTTGAAAACGCGTGACGTGACTCGTGTCCGGCGCTCGAAGATCCGATGCGGAGATCGGGTTCATCGGGATCAAGTTGACCTTGATGGGGATGCCACGGAGCAGCTCGACCAAGCCGTTTGCGTCGCGCAGCGAGTCGTTGACGCCTTCGATCAGCGTGTACTCAATGGTGATCCGCTGACGCTTCGAAAGCGGGTAGCGTCGCAGCGCCTCGGTGAGCTCGCCGAGCCCGTGCTTGCGGTTCACCGGCATGATCTTACTCCGCTCTTCGTCGCGCACCGCATGGAGGGAGATTGCAAGCTGCACCTGGCCGTCGAAGTCTTTGCCGAGCCGATCGATTTGCTTGACCAGGCCGCTAGTGGACACGGTCACGCGGCGTTTGGAAAGGTCGAGTCCGTCCGGGTGGGTCAGCAAGACGAGAGAGCGCGCGACCGCGTCGTAGTTGTGAAGCGGTTCGCCCATCCCCATGAAGACGACGTTGCGAATGCGTTGGTCCGGCCCGAGCTCGCGCCGACCGAGTAAGACCTGCGCGATGATTTCCGCGTCCGTCATTTGACGTTTCAATCCTGCCACGCCCGACGCGCAGAACACGCATCCCATTGCGCAGCCCACCTGGCTCGAAATGCACTGGGTCACGACATGTTCATCGCCGAGTTGCGGAATGAGCACCGTCTCGACCTTTTCCCCATCGGGCATGCCGACGAGGAACTTTTTGGTCCGGTCGGCCGACTCGTGCGTTGAAACGATGTGGATGGGCCAGCCTAGCCCTTCCTCTTTCAGGTGCTCTCGAAGACGCTTTGGAACATTGCTCATCTCGTCGGGGTCGAGAATGCCTTGCCGATGGATCCAATCGAAGATCTGCTTGCCGCGATACCGAGGCTCGCCCCAGGCCACGACGCACTCCTCCCACTCGGCGGGCAATCGCGCGATGGGGTGTGAGGCGGGGGCCAATGCGTCGGCTGAAAGCTTCACGACCCTTAGCGGTGGCAGAGTTTGAGGCGCCGCGCAATCACGCTTGCCGAGGAACGAGACGCCGGAGGGGCGTGGAATTAACCCCTACGTTGTCGACGTCGATGGAGCTGTTAGCCTGGTCGAGGGGGTTATGTGATGAATCGAACGCGTTTGGCGTCGGCGCTGCTCGCCGTTTTCGCGCTTGGCTGTGAGTCGGCCGGACAAGGCGAAGGCACCATCCGCCTGCAAGACCTGCCGAGCATCTGCGGAGAGGAAGGTGCTCCGGAGGGCTGCGGCGAGACCTGCATGAGCGACACCGGCTGTGACGCCGGAACGTATTGCGACAACGGCCTCTGCATTGCGGTGTGCACGCCCGAAGGCGAGCAGTGTGGTAGCGCCGGAGACTGCACTTCCAATGGCCGCTGTGTCCCCGTGTTTGGCGACGGTGGTGTCATCGCGTCCGACGGGTCGGTGTGCGGCGAGCTCGAATTGGCGACGGATCGAGTCATCCCCAACATCATGGTCATCGTCGACCGTAGCGGAAGCATGCGTCGCGATTTCGAAGGCGACTGCCCCTTCACCGGAA
>JBARTN010000178.1:0-7155 GCA_049645265.1 Polyangiales bacterium | reverse complement strand
AGCACCTGCATTGGTCGGTGCCGATGGCCTTGAATCTCGGGCTGTCGGGCCAACCGTACTCCGGGCCGGATGTCGGCGGCTTTGCCGGGACGCCCTCGCCGGAGCTCTTTGCCCATTGGATGGGCGTAGGCGCGCTCTTGCCGTTCTTCCGGACCCACAATGCCTTGCATGGTGACCAGGAACCCTGGTCGTTCGTGGAGCGAACCGAGCAGCAGTCCCGACTTGCCTTGGCTCGCCGATACCGGCTGCTGCCGTACCTGTACACCGTGTTCCAGGAAGCCGCGACGACCGGGATGCCGGTCGTGCGTCCGCTCTTCTTCGCGGACCCAGCCGACCTTTCGCTTCGCGATGAAGACCACGCGTTCCTATTGGGAGGTGATGTCCTGGTTCAGCCTCAGCTCTTGGAGGCCGAGACGCACGACTTCGCGGTGCCCAACGGGCATTGGCGCTCCTTCACGCTAGCCGGAGAGGACCCTGCCGCCGACCCTGCCCATCCCGTCTTGCGCCTCTGCGACGGCGCCATCCTGCCCGTAGGACCTGGCGGGCAGACCAGCGACGAAGCCTTCGAAGGACCGCTGACCCTCATCGTCTCCCTCGACGCCTCAGGAGAAGCCACAGGGCGCCTCTACGAAGATGCGGGTGAAGGGTTCGAGTACAGAGAGGGCGACTACCTGCTCACCACTTACAGGGCAGTGGTGACCAATGGCTTCGTCGAGATCGCCATCGCTCAACAAGAAGGCCGGCGTCCGCGCCCTGACCGCGAGCTGCACGTCGAGCTACTGACCGACAAGGGCGTTGTCCGCGCGTCTGGGATCGACGGGCACGTCGTGACCGTTCAGTGACAGTGTCAGCGCCAGCGCCAGTGCCAGCGTCAGTGCCGGTGTCAGCGCCAGTGAAAGTGCCCGCGCCGCCGTCAGTCGCCCTGCTGCTCGAGCACCCGCTTCGACAACGGCCGCAGCAGCAAGCCGTAGAACATCTCCAAGTACCGGCGGGTCTCGTCGCGTTCGAGCGAAGAGACATAGCGCCAGAAGCCGTAGATGCGCGACAGCTTCATGAGGGTCGACGCATAGAGGTCCCAGTTGTAGCGCTCTTCGACGCGCTGGATGCCGCCCTTCGAAATCGAATCCCAGACGTTCGGGTCTTTGTCGCAGGCGCGGAAGAAGTCGAGCATTTTTTGCGTCGTGTCCCCGCCCTGGGTTGGATCGATGTGGAAGCCCGACTTCCCGTCTTGGATGATCTCGAGCGGACCGCCGTAGCGTGTTGCGAAGGTCGGGAGGCCGCTGCTCATCGATTCGACCACTGTTAGACCGAAGGCCTCGAAGAACGCGGGCTGTACAAAGGCACCCCGCTGGTCGGCGACAAAGCGGTAGAGCTCGCCCACCTTGGTCTTGTCGGTCTGCATTTCGATCCAACGGACGTCACCTTCGAGCTTGTACTCATCGAAGAGCCAGTGTGTGCGTTCCATCTGCTCGCGCTCGTCGCGGTCGTTGGATTGCTCCGTGCGGAGCCGGCCGCCCACGATGAGCAGGTTTGCAGCGGCGCGCAGCTCCTGGTTCTGGCCGTACCATTCAACGAGGCCGGCCATGTTCTTGATGCGGTCCAAGCGCGACATCGAAAAAAGCAAAGGCTTTTCTTGATTCGACAAGTTGCCCCGGTATGCGCAGTCCGGCGAGCCGTAGACCATCGTTTCGATTTCCTTGCGGATCTCTTCGGGACGATGCGCCTCGTTGAAATAAGGAAAGAACACCCGGGGGTCGGCCCCGGGCGAGACGATGTTGAACTTGGGATCGAAGCAGTCGATTCCCGAAACCACGCGGTAGAGCCGCGGCAGTGAGAACGCGCTGTAGCTTTCGTACTGACCGACGCTTTCCGCTGTGCCTGCGATCTCTTGATAGGTGCTGGTGATGATGAAGTCAGCCGTGTTCATTGCCATCAGGTCGGCGGTGTACTGCGCGGCAAAGTGATGCTCGGCCTCGTGGTGCTGCCAGTGCAGGTCCGAGAGCAGGTATTTCGTCTTCTCGAGCGCGTGGGCGATGTTGCATTGGGTGACGCCGAGCCGGTGTCCCAGGATACTCGCAACGAGGTTGCCGTCGGAGTAGTTGCCGATGATGAAATCCGGGCGCGCGCCACCGAGCTCAGCGAGCAGCTCGTGCTCGGCATCGACGGCGTAGCGCTCGAGGTACGGCCAAACCTCGAAACGGGAGATCCACTGAGGAATGACCTCGCCCGTATGATAGTCGCGAAACGGCACCCGAAGGATGCGCGCGTGCTCCGTTCCGAGAATCGGCTCGACACGCTGGTCGCAAGTCGTTCCGTCTGCTTCCGGAATCAAGCGCGACAGCACCACGATTTGCGGCTCGATGTCGAGCCCCTGGTCATGGATCGACTCGCGCATCTCGCGCTCCAAGGCGCGCACCTGATCGAGGATGTAGACGACCTGCCCGCCCGTGTCCGGCTTGCCGAGGACGTTGGACTGCCCGAAGTAGCCGTGCGGCGAGATGATGGCGATCGAGAAAATCATCGGCATGCGCGCCAAAAAGCGTTCGAGATTGCCGGGTGACGGGGCCTCGAGGATGTCGAGTAGAAGCTCCATCGTCTCGCGAATCTGCGCCGGCGTCCGGCCCCAGCCTGGCTCGAAGCCAAAGCGACGAAGCTCACGGCTGAGATCGGCGCTTTCCTCTTCGTGGCCTTCGAGGACCGCGAGCGCACTTTCGAGCGCTTCACGGAGCTCATCGAGGTCCCGAAGCGTCCCATTGAGCATGAGCGGCTGTCCGCCAACCTGGTGGACTTGCAAAAAATCGAAGAGGAGCTTTTGGCCGCGACCGCCGTCCATGAATAGGCGGCCGGACAAGTGCCGATTCAGAAATTCGACGCCCCGCCCGATGTTGCGAGGGTCTTTGAGCTTCGGGAATCCGCGTTCGAACGGGCTTAGGTCGATTTCGAGGACGTAGCGGTCACCAGGAGGAATCCCAACCGCGACGCGCTCCCTGACGTCGAGGAACTCGGCCAAGCTGAGCTCGCGACTGTGCATCTCTTCGGTGTTGACCTGCACGTAGTGCCAACGCCCGACCCGTGCGCGCACCGCGAAACAGATGAATGGCTCATTGATCACGGCTTCCTGGGCGTGCCGCATGATCGATGTCATTTCAGTGTCCCGGAGAGGTGCACCGACCTCGGTGTCCGCGAACTGCTCGTATTCGTGCACGAGGTCCGACCAGAGTAGAAACTGACGGTCGAGTGCCTTCAATCGCCGGAACAGGAGATAGATCGGTTCGCGGTGGGAGTGGAGCAACTCGTCGAGCGTTTGAATCATTCTTGTTCCTCGGGCGGGACTCGGATGTCTCCTAAGAAATCATACCAATCGATCCCCTCCAGGATTCCGCGTGCGTGAGGACTCTTAGCAAAATGAACGCGGGGCCGCCCGCGAAGTTTATCGAGCTCCGGGGTGTGATTGCTCACGACCACGCCGAGTGTGTCTCCCGAAAGCATGTCCCAATCGTTCCCTGAATCGCCGGCGACGAGGAGACGCTGAGGCTCGAGATTCCATTTGAAGCAGAAAAAACGAATCGCGAATCCGCAGGAGGCCCGGATGGGGAGCACGTCCAGATAGATTTCATGATCCAAAATGGTAGTCACCCGCAGCCCCTCTTGGCGAACGCGGCGGCGGATTTCTTTGAGATTCGGTGCGAGCTTGGGGTCGAGCTGGTACCGGAGCCGATACTTTGTTTCCGACTGATGAACGGGGTCGAGGCCAGGAATCCCTCGCAGGACCCGACGCACTTCGTTCGGGTCCCATCGGTAACGAATCTGGCGCTCCCAGGAGCGGTCGGGGAGCAAATGGGTTCCGTAGTGGAGCTCGCTTCCCGCCGCGGTGATGAGGACATCAGGAACCGGCATCTCGAGCTCGTCCATGAGTGCGAGGGCCTCGTCCAAGGATCGCCCGGTCGCGATGCCGAAACCGACTTTGGCATCCGTGTTCTCCAAGCGATCCATCAGTGTCGCCATGGCTTCGTCGTCTCCGGTCAGCGTATCGTCGACGTCGGTGACGAGCAGCCTGTCCATGCCGGCGAGCTTCGTTTGCCGTCGATGGACGGGCACGTGGCGCGTGGCCTTCACCACTTCCCGCGCCTCTTCCACGTAGCGCTTCGCGTGGCTGTCCCAGGAGTAGTTCGCGTGAGCCGCTGCGAGCCCGTCGTCTGCCCAGCGTGACCATCGCGCCGGGTCGCTCAAGGCGTCGCGAATCGCTACGCCGATCGCGTTGGAATCGAGTGCATCGACGAGAATACCGTTGTCGCAGGTCCCGATGATGTCCTGTGGACCGCCGTCGTTCGTGGCGACCAGCGGCACGCCGGTGGCCGCGGCTTCGAGCAGAGTGAGGCCGAAGGGTTCGGTGAGCGCAGGGTTGACGAACAGCCCTCTCGTCTTCGCGGCAAGCCTGAAGAGCTCGGGAACATCGCTTGGCTCGTGATGTTTGGGATAGGCCACGCTGCCGTAGAGGTCGTAGCGATCGATCAGCGTTAGGATCTGGGTCAAGACTCGGCGCGGGCCGGCCCCCATCTCGCCTATGTCGTCGCGGTTGCCGGCGACGATGATCAAGTTGGCCATGTCCCGAAGGCCTTCGGTTTCTCCGAATGCACGGACCAGGCCTTCGAAATTCTTCCGCTCATCGGCTCGGGCCAGGGCCAAGACCATCGGCTTTGTCGGGTCGTTGAGGAATCGGTCGAGCTCCGCGGCGATTCGCGGACGTTCCCAGGCCTCTCCGGGTGGCGAGAAACGCGAAAGGTCGACGCCCGGCGGGATGACCTGCATGCGGTCGGGCTGGTAGTGGTCGTAGAGCTCGTATTGCTCGCGAACCTCTTGGCGCGTGCTTGCAATGACGAGCGCCGCGCTTTCGAGTGAGCGCTCTTCGGCTTCGATGCGCTGCGCGAAGTGGTAGGTCTGCTCGCTCGCTTCACCCTTGGTCGCGAGCCGCAACTGCTTCACGCGGCCGAGCGAGTGGCCCGTGAAGACGAAGGGAACCCCGAGGAGCTTGGCGAGACTCGAGCCGACGTACCCGGCGTCCGCGTAGTGCCCGTGGATCAGATCCGGAGCGCGCTCTTGCATCCGCACGTAGCGGGTCAGTTGATCGAGCAGGCTGTCGAGGTGCGGCCAGAGGGCTTCTTTTCGAAGATAGCGCCGCGGGCCGAAGGGTATGCGGACGATTTGGGCGCCGTGGCTGATCGGTTCGAAAGGCCGCGAGTAGATTTCGGAGACGCGCTTGTCGTGAATCTGGCGAGTGACGACGTCGACACGCTCGACCTCCGGATGCTCGGAAAGCGCTCTTGCCTGATCGACGACGTACGAGACCTGCCCGCCGGTGTCCGCGTCTCGACCGAGATCGATGTCCGTTGCGCGAACCAGCCCGTGGATGGTCAGCGACAGGACGTAGAGACCATGCGGTCCAGGTGCGCCGATCGTGCCAGCGCTCGTGTCCTTGGCCCATTCTGCCAGGTGCCGGTCGTAGAGCGCGAAGTCCGTCGTGGTGGCGCCGCGGATACCGCAAAGGTCCGCTGCGAACGCGGCGGCGCGATCGAGGGTGAGTTGATGTTCCCATTCCTGCAGAAGCCCGAGGCACACGATGGCGCTGAACGCGTCGCCTGCGCCCACCGTATCGATCAGTTGCTTCACTGGCGCCGCGTGCGCTTCAAACGTGGTTCGGCCTCCGACGACCGAAAGCGCCCCCTGCGCGCCTCGGGTGACGATGACGCCTTCGATGGCGTGTGCGCGCGCCAGCCCGAGCGCCGCATCGCGACAGTCCTCGAACGAGGCGGTGGGCTTCGAGGTCAGCAGCGAGAGCTCGTGGTCGTTGAGCTTCACCCAGGTGCCGGTGGACAGGCACCATTCGATCTTGTCTTTGGTCCACCAGGGTTCGCGCAGGTTGATGTCGATGAACGAAGGCGCCTCGGCCTGGTCCCTGAGTTTGCGAAGTGCGACCCAGCTCTCATCGGAGCGAAGCGCGAGCGAGCCGTGGTAGAGCAGACCGACGGGTTCTTCGATCACGGCGTGCAGAGCCGGATCCGCATGGATGGAATCCCAAGCTTGTCCGGTGGCGATCTCGAAGCGGTTTTCTCCGTCAACGATGCTGGCAGTCACCCGTCCGGTCGGATGCTCGGGGTCGACCTGCATGCCGTGGGTCATCAGGTCCCAGCTGGTCATCCGTTCGAGGACTTCGCGGCCCTCGGCGTCATCGCCGACCGAGCTAATCACCAGGGGATTCGAGTTGAAACCTCGTAAATGCCAGGCGACGTTGAACGGAGCGCCCCCCAACACACGGCTGCCGTCCGAAAAATGATCGAAAAGCACCTCGCCGAAAATGACAGGTCGTTTGTGGAATCGGTGCACAGGCTCTCAGCTGACGCTTTCCTGGGTGCAGGTGGGTTCAGTCCTCGCTAGGCTCACGCTGGAATGAGCATAACACGGTCGCTACTCGCGTCAGATTTGGATGGGACGCTGATTCCCGTCGATCGCGATCCCCAGCGGTTGCGCGAGGTCTCTGAGCTCGTACGCGCGGTTTCCGAGAGCGTGAACCTGATGCTGGCGTACGTCACGGGCCGACATTTATTGCTTGCTCGTGAAGGAATCGCGGAGGTGGGCCTACCCTCGCCCGACTGGTTCGTCTGCGATGTCGGGACAAGCGTTTTTCGAAAGACGGGCTCGGGGTTCGAGCCGGATGAAGGGTATCGCGAGGCCATGAGGTCAGCCTTCGGTGGCTTGAGCGGCGCCGATGTCCGCGCGGCGATCGGCGTCGTCGAAGGGATCGCACTTCAAGAGGACGAAAAGCAAGGCGAGTTCAAGGTCAGCTACTACACGCAAGGCCGGCCCGAGCCGTACGTCGACGCGGTTCAATCGAGGCTAGACGCCGCGAACGCTCAGGTGAACCTCGTCGCAAGCCATGATCCGGTCACCGACCGAGGGCTTCTGGACGTGCTTCCTGCTGGGATCGCCAAGGACTACGCCGTTCGCTACCTGCATGACCACAGCGGCGTCGACGAGCAGCACCTGGTGTACGCGGGCGACTCGGGCAACGACCGCGCAGCGATGCTGACCGGCTTTCGCGTCATTGTCGTGGGGAACGCGGACGAAGAGCTCAAGAAGGACCTAGGGATCGAGGCGGTC
>JBARTN010000177.1:0-2159 GCA_049645265.1 Polyangiales bacterium | reverse complement strand
GCGTTCCAGGAGACCGACATCACCGGCTGCACCATCCCAATCACCAAGCACAACTACCTGGTGACCGTGCCCGAGCAAATTGCTCCGACCATTCGCGAGGCGTTTTACATCGCGCGTTCGGGGCGACCCGGACCGGTCGTCGTCGACATCACCAAGGATGCACAGCAGAACACATGTGTGTTCCAGTGGAGTGACGACGATATCGTGCTCCCCGGCTACCGCCCGGACTACGCGCCGCTGGCCGAGCAGCTCGAGGAAGCCGTCGATCTCATCAAGAACGCGAAACGTCCAATCCTCTTCTCGGGGCACGGCATCATCAAGTCGCAAGCCACGGAGAGCCTCACGAAGTTCATCGAAAAGACGAACATTCCGGTCGCCTGCACCTTACTGGGCCTCGGTGGATTCCCGGCCACGCATCCCCGAAACCTGGGCATGATGGGCATGCACGGAGAGACCTGGGTCAACAAGGCCATCCAGGACGCGGATTTGATCATCGCCGTCGGGATGCGCTTCGACGACCGCGTGACGGGCAACCTCAAGACCTACGCGCCAAACGCGAAGAAGATCCACATCGAGCTCGACCCGGCAGAGATCAACAAGAACGTCCGCGTCGATGTTCCGGTCGTCGGCGACGCGCGAGAGGTCCTCGAGGCACTCATCCCTCGCGTCGGAAACTGCGACCGCCCGGACTGGCTGGCCTACATCGATGAGATCAAAGGCGGATCCGCGGTCAGGGACATCAAGAACCTCCCCGACCTCGGCAAGCTCTACGCTGCCCACGTCATCCACGACCTCTACCGGTTGACCGAAGGCAAGGCGCTCGTCGTCACCGACGTCGGACAGCATCAGATGTGGGAAGCTCAGTACTACAAGCACGACTATCCGCGGAAGCTGCTCACCTCGGGCGGGCTCGGCACGATGGGCTTTGCCTTGCCTGCCGCAATCGGCGCGAAATTCGCCGAGCCTAACGAGTCCGTTTGGGTCATCTGCGGCGACGGCGGCTTTCAAATGACAGCGGCAGAGCTGTCGACCTGTGCGCAGGAAGGCATCAAGGTCAACGTCGCCATCATCAACAATGGCTTCCTCGGCATGGTGCGTCAGTGGCAGCAGTTCTTCTACGGCGGACGTTATGTGGCAACGCCGCTCCTGAGTCCCGACTTCGTGAAGCTCGCGGAGGCACATGATTTGACGGGCATCCGAGTGGAAAAGCGTTCCGAGGTGGAGGCGGCCGTTCGCAAGGCGGAAAACACTGAGGGTACCGTCGTCATCGATTTCCGGGTCGAGCAGGAAGACGCCGTGTACCCGATGGTGCCCGCCGGCGCGGACCTTCACGACATGATTCAGCGGCCGGGCAAACCCGGTGAGTCGGAGCACAATCCGATCTTCGAGACAGGAAAGGACGACTAATGTCCCAGTCCGTGAAAAGAACTTTCGCCGTTTTCGTCGAAGACAAACCTGGTGTGTTGAACCGAGTCGCCTCGCTGTTCCGCCGCCGTAGCTTCAACATCGATTCGCTCAACGTCGGCGCTACCCACGAAGCCGGTGTGTCGCGCATGACCATCGTTTGTGAAGCAGACGAAGACAAGGGCAAGCGGATCGAAGCAAACCTCTACAAGATGGTCAACGTGCTCTGGGTCGATGACATCACCCACAAGCAATCGATCAGTCGTGTGCTGGCCCTGATCAAGGTCAACTGCAACCGCGAGCAGCGCGACGAAATCTTGAAAATCTGCGACGTGTTCCGCGCACGGGCGATCGACATGTCTCCCGACCGCGTGACGATCGAAATCACCGGTCCCCAAGACAAGGTCGAAGGCCTGGTCTCGGTTCTCAGGCCGTTCGGAATCTTGGAGTTGGTACAAACCGGCACCGTAGCGATGACCCGCGGCGTCGAGAAGCACGAGCTCGCTCACCCCACGGTGCCCGCGTCGCGCCACTCGACAGCATAACCCCTTTGGAGAAGTAGAGAGACACATGACCCAGATTCGCTATGAAAAAGACGCTGACCTCTCGTTGATTCGAGGCAAGAAGGTTGCGATCATCGGCTACGGCTCCCAGGGCCACGCGCACTCGCTCAACTTGAAGGAGAGTGGCGTGGACGTTCGCATCGGTTTGCAGGACGGCAGCAAGAGCAAGGCCAAGGCCGAGGCGGCCGGGCT
>JBARTN010000176.1:0-3446 GCA_049645265.1 Polyangiales bacterium | reverse complement strand
GCGTCGTCGCGCCGATGTCATCGATGACGTTCCAGTACCTACTCGCGTTGGGATATGTGGGGACCGATTCGAACATGACGGTGGTGATGCCGTTCGCGAGCGGTCCATAAATGATGTAGCTGTGGCCCGTGATCCAACCGATGTCCGCTGCGCAGAAATGAATGTCATCGGGCCGAATGTCGAAGACGTATTTGAACGTCGATGCCACGTACGTGAGGTATCCGGCGGTCGTGTGAACCAAGCCTTTGGGCTTTCCGGTCGAGCCGGACGTGTAGAGAATGAAGAGCGGGTCTTCCGAGGCCATCCATTCGCTGGGGCAGGTGATGCGCTGCTCGGCCATCGCCTCGTGCATCCAGATGTCACGCCCTTGCTCCATCGGCACTTCGGCGTCGGTGCGCTTCACCACCAAAACACTCTCGACGATGGCAAGGCCCTCGACGGCATCGTCGGTGATCTTCTTCAAGGGGATGCGTTTGCCGCCGCGCAGGCCCTCGTTTGACGTGACCACCACCTTTGCCTCGGCGTCGATGATGCGGTCACGGAGCGCGTCGGCGCTGAACCCGCCGAATACGATCGAGTGAACCGCTCCGATACGGGCGCATGCAAGCATCGTGTAAGCCAGCTCGGGAATCATCGGAAGGTAGATACAAACCCTGTCGCCCTTACGAACACCCAATGATTTCAGTGCGTTGGCCACTCGACCGACATAGGTTTTCAGGTCGCCAAAGGAGATGTGCTGGTATTCCCCGGGCTCGTCCGCGACGAAGATGATCGCGGTCTTGTTGGGGTCTTTGGCGACGTGCCGGTCGACGCAGTTGACCGCCGCATTGAGCCGGCCACCGCCAAACCAAACGAACTCGCCTGGCCCATGCTCTTCGAACACGCTGTGCGACGGGTAGAACCAGTGCAGCTCTTCGCTCTGACGTTTCCAATACTCCGCGGGGTCGGCGATGCTGTCTTCGTAGAGGCTCTGGTACTCGTCCAGATCGGTGATGCGTCTTCTGTATTTGAGTGGGGGTTGTGAGAGTGACATCGGTAAACCTTACACCTAGGCGCACCGATTTCTACGCAATACTCGTACCAACAAGGCCGATCGCGAAACCACTTCGGATCTTCGTCTAACGCGGCGCAGCAAGCGTTACGATTCGTAGCAGCGCGCTACAGATCGAAACGCTTTGGAAACGTGTGTTCACTGTTCAGGCGGGCGGGACTCGCGCCGAGGAATGCCCATGCGTTGTCTGCGTTCCCAGAGCGTCTTGCGGCTGATGCCAAGGCGCTTCGCCAGCTCGGTTTCGCTCAGCTCGTCTTGATGCGAAAGGACGAATCGCCTGAGGTAGCCTTCCAACGATGCGTCGTCACCGTCGACGTCGTCCGCGATGGAATCGGACGGACGCGACGAAGGCAGCCCGAGCAGCTCCGCGGTGATTGGCCCGGACTCGTGCAGAATCACCGCGCGTTCGACGGCGTGCTGAAGCTCGCGCACGTTTCCCGGCCATTTGTGCTCTCCCATCGCGGCGACCGCGCCCCTGTCGAGCTCGAGCGGTTGGCGGCCGAGCTTCGTGGTGGCCCGTGCGATGAACACTTCGGCGAGCGCGGGGATATCGTCGCCGCGTTCGCAAAGTGGTGGGAGCTCGATCTCCAGCACCTTGAGGCGAAAATATAGATCGGCGCGGAATTCGCCCTGTTCTACCAGCATTGGGAGGTTCCGATGGGTCGCCGCGACCAGTCGGATGTCGACCGACTCGGCCTTGCGCGCGCCGACACGCCGAACCTCGCGCTGCTGAAGGATTCGCAGCAAGCGTGCCTGTGCGGCTTGCGAGAGCTCACCGATCTCATCGAGGAAGAGCGTCCCGCCGTCAGCGGCATGCACCAAACCTTCCTGCCGGCTCATGGCGCCCGTGAAGGCGCCCTTCTCGTGTCCGAACAGCTCCGACTCGAGCAGCGTTTCTGGAATCGACGCGCAGTTTACCGGGACGAATGCGCCTGTGCGGGCGCTCTGGTTGTGCACGGCGCGCGCGATCAGCTCTTTGCCGGTACCCGACTCGCCGAGGATCAACACGGTTGCTTCGGTCGGTGCGACTTTGCGTGCCCAGCGCAAGGTTTCCTGCATGGGGCTCGATTGGGTTGCCACGATGTCGTACGGATCGGCGTTGGCGCTCCCGTTGCCCAAGGCCATTGCCGCGCGATGCCTGAGTACCCGCTCGACGGCGGCGCTCAACTCTTCTGGCTCGAAGGGTTTCGAAAGGTAGTCGGCGGCGCCCCGTTTCATCGCGTCCACCGCAGCGCTCACCGAACCATAGGCCGTCATCACGATGACGGGGACCTGACCTACGCGCTCGAGCAAGACATCACCCGCCTCACCGGCCAGCCTCACATCGGTGATCACCAGGTCGAAGCACTCGGGGCGCTCTTTTTCGGCTGCTGCAACACTCGCGACAGCGATGAGCTCGTGCCCATCCCGTTTGAGAATGCGCTCGATCTCAGCGCGGATGACCCGCTCATCCTCCACCAAAAGGATCTTCGCCACCGGTGATTAGTACCAAAGGAGTGTAGCGTCCTTCAATCCCTCAGTTTTCATAGGCTTGGAGGGTGATTGTGAAGCGGCTTCCGCCAGATCGGCGCGGCTCGTAGCGGAGCGAGCCCCCAAAGCGCTCCACGATCTGCCGAGACACCGAAAGGCCGAGCCCGGTGCCCTGGCCGTGCGCTTTCGTAGTGAAAAAAGGCTCGAATACGCGCGCAGCAAGCTCTTCGGGGATGCCTGGGCCCTCGTCGTCCACGTCGATGAGGACCGAGCCATTGTCGACTCGCGTTCGGACGTAGACCGTTGCGCCGGACGAGCACGCCTGCCGAGCGTTGTTCAGCAGGTTCACAAGAACCTGAGTTAACCCATCGGGGCTTGCCATGGCGGGTGCGTCTACGGAGAGATCCAGGTCGATTCGACAGCCCTCGGTTTCGAGCTTCGCGAGCTCGGCGGCGTTGCGGACCACTCCCGCTACGGGGATCGCCTGCAGCTCGACTGGGGTTTCATCCCGTCGGCTGAACGTGAGCAGGCTCTGCACGATCCCGTGAATGCGCTGCGCCTCATCCACGATGATGCCTAGCCGTTCCGCGGCGTCGGCCGCGCCAGGGTCGGTCGCGAGGTTCTTTGCAACCATCAAGATTCCGGTCAGCGGGTTGCCGACTTCGTGGGCTACGCCCGAGGCCAGGGTGCCGATCGAGGAGAGCCGATCTTTGTGTGCAATGTGCCGTTCGAGCTGCCGGAGCGCTGTCACGTCTTCGACGACGAACACTCGGCCCTCTTCGGACTCGCCCGGGATCGTCGCGGTTTGCGCACGAAGCTCGATCTTTCCATCACCTAGGTCGTATTCACGTTCGATGATCGAGCCCGTTGGCTGATGGGCGAGCTCGTCGAACAGCGGCCACCAAGGGTCTGGAATGTCGTGCAT
>JBARTN010000175.1:0-11919 GCA_049645265.1 Polyangiales bacterium | reverse complement strand
GCTCATGCAGGGGCGGAAGGTGCAGACTTGCTGGTCGACGATGGAAGCCGGCTCAGGTTCGGCTCTGTCGAGCTCGAGGTGCGCTCGACTCCGGGGCACACCGACGGTTGCGTCACCTTCGTGACCGCGGACCACAAGCATGCGTTCACCGGAGACGCGCTTTTCATTCGTGGCACCGGTCGAACCGATTTCCAGCAGGGCAGCGCAGAGCGGCTCTACCGTTCGATCCACGACAAGGTCTTCACGCTACCCGACGACACGATCATTTGGCCTGGGCATGACTACAAAGGAATGACGTTCACCACGGTGGGCGAGGAGAAACGATTGAACCCGCGGGTGGGCGACGGCAGGACCGAAGCCGAGTTTGCCGAGATCATGGACAATCTCAACTTGCCAACGCCGAAGAAGCTCGACATCGCGGTCCCAGCCAATCTGCACTGCGGCATCGTTCCCCCGAGCTCGATGTCCGGCGATCCGCTTCCCGAGCGAGGCTGGGCGGCGATCGAGCGCAGCCCCCAAGGCATTCCCGAGGTCTCCATCGCCTGGGTTGCGAAAAACAAAGGCGCGGTCCGATTGGTCGACGTTCGGGAGCTCGATGAGGCCGAGTCCGACGGCAAAATCGAAGGGGTCGACGTCGTTCCGATGGGAACCGTCGATGAAGCCTCGAAGGCCTGGGACCAGGAGATCCCCGTGATCACCATCTGCCGCTCCGGTCGGCGTTCGGGGCGGGTCGCGCTCGAGCTCGAGAAGCTCGGCTTCAAGCGCATCGCCTCCATGCGGGGCGGCATGGTCGCCTGGCAAAGCCAGTAGCCTAGCTATTTTCGCTGGGCCGTCGCGGGAACAGCGAGCCAGGCTTCGACGTCTTCGGGGCGAACCGGGTCGTCGCCCCGGAGATAGCGCGCGAGGTGCGGAAAACTGTCTGTGCCCCAGAAAAGCTCGTCGCCGACGATCATCGTCGGAACGCCGAAGACACCATTGTCGATGGCCTCGCGACTGGCCTGTAAGAGACGCTGCTTGATGTCGGGATCCTGGATGCGTTCGAGTGCATCGGGCACGCCGGCATCGGCGCAGACTTCGGCGACGACCTCCGCGGAGCCCATGTCACGGCTCTCGGCCCAGGTTGCATGGAACAACTTGGTCACGAGGCGCTCGCGGGTCTGGTCATCCATCTCGAGCAGCGTGGCGCGGAGGGACGGAAGCGGATTGAACGGATGCGAAAACACCGGCGCGAAGGGCACACCCAGCTCAGCCGCAGCACGAAGGCAGTCCTTGAACATGTAGATCCGTTTGGGCTCGATCTCCGCTGGCCCCTTGTGGCCAAACTGGTTGAGCAGGCCGGCAAGTAGCGTGGGCTTGGGCTCCACTCGCAGCTCGTGCTCGTTCGCGAAGCTCCCGAGCTGCTGCCAGGCCAGGTAGCTGTAGGGCGAGATGTAGTCGAAATGAAAACGAAGGACGCGCTTCGGCATGCGTCTCGTCAAATACCCATGATGCCCATGGAGCACAAGGCAAAAGGGGTGCTAGCCTCCGCACATGTTCGAGGTGGTCACGGTCGTCGTCCTCGTCGTCGCCTGCTTCATCACAGCCACCATCTCAGGAATTCTCGGCATGGCCGGGGGAGTCACCCTCCTCGGCGTGATGACCGCCCTGCTCCCCGCGCCCGTGGTCGTGCCCCTGCACGGCATCGTACAACTGGCGTCCAATTGGACGCGAACCTGGGCCTTTCGCCGACACGTTCGCTGGCAGATCTTCTTCGCGTTCATGGTCCCCGCCGTCGCGGGCGTGGCCATCGCGGCGAACATCTGGGCCGATCTGAAGCTGACCTGGTTCCGGGCATGGATCGGTGCGTTCATCCTGTTCTTCTTGCTCTGGCGACGGTACAAGCCGAAGCTGCGGAACCCGCCGATTTGGTCGTACGCCTTCTTGGGCCTCGCGGCGGGACTACTCGCGATTTTCGTCGGCGCGACCGGCCCGTTTCTGGCCCCCTTCTTCCTGCGCGACGATTTCGACAACGAGCAGGTCATCGCGACGAAAGCGGTCTGCCAGACCTGGCTTCACCTACTGAAGATTCCAGCGTTCCTGGCGCTGAGCTTCGACTATGTGCCTTATGCCCCCGTGCTCGCGGGCTTAGTCGTCGCGGTGATCGGCGGCACGTACTTCGGTAAGCACTTATTGAGTCGAATCTCCAAGGAACGCTTCGTGTTCTGGTTCCAGCTGGTTCTCGCCGTTCTCGCCGTGTACCTCATCGTATCCAGCGTCGCCTGAGGCTCAGGCTCCGAGGATCGTGACCGCGACCGTCCTCTGTCGGCGCGGGCCGTCGAGCTCGCAGAAGAAGACGTTCTGCCAAGTCGACAGGTCGAGCTTCCCGGCTCGAATCGGGATCGACTCACTCGGACCAATGATGCCCGCTTGGATGTGCGATGCCCCATTCCCATCGATCCGATCGTGGAGCCAGACACCTTTGGGGATGAGCTTGTCGAGGCAGCTCACGACGTCTTTCCCGATGTTGGGATCGTCGTTCTCCTGGATCATCAACGCAGCCGTCGCGCCGTGGGCGTAGAGCGCACAAAGCCCTTCCTGGACGCCAGACGCGCAAACGACTTGCTGGGCCTCGCGAGTGAAGTCGACAAGCTCGCGCTCGCTCGTCGTGGAAAGCGTGATCGTATCGGTGAAGAGCTTCATTGTAGGCTCTTAGCTTCGTAAGAAGTCGGTTGCCACCGAGACGAATCGCCCCGGAAGGGAATGCACGTCCGGCAACAGCATCCAACCGTGCGGGCCAAACATTTGCGTGAGATACGCTTCCCCTTTGTCGCGCACGGCGAGCGCGAGACAATGAACCCCCTGCTCCCCTGCCTCTCGAAGAGCCTGGCGCACGTCTTCGACGCCGTAGTGGCCCTCGTAGTGATCGTAGTCCGTGGGTTTTGCGTCCGTCAGGAGCAAGATGAGGCGGCGGCGCGCACCGCTTCTGTCCAGTACCTCGAGGGCATGCCGAACGGCTGGACCGATGCGCGTGTACCCCGCAGGCGCGATCGCATGGAGCCGTCGCAGCCCTAGACGGGTGGAGTCCTCGAACCCCTTGGCGACCAAGAATCGGCAATCGCGCCTGGTGTTGCTGTAGAACGCGCCGATCGAGAGCTTGGCGGACGTCGGCTCGAACGACTCGACGAGCACCTGGGTGGAATCGCGGACGACATCGAAGATCCGTTTCCCGGACACCCAGGAATCGCTCGAGAGGCTCGCGTCGACCAAGATCAGCATGGCGAGCTCGGAGTCGTGCACCTTTCTGCGCACGTAGATTCGCGGATCCGGATGCCGGCCCGCCATGAGCGTCGCCTGTCGATCGACGAGCGCGTCGATGTCGATTTCGCTGCCGTCGAGCTGACGGTTGCGCCAGCGGCGTTCGAGCTCGAGACGCTTGAGCTCCGCTTGAAGACGCAGCACCTCTCCGTGCAGTCGGCGGCTCGCCGCTGCAACCGTCGATGCTGAGCCACTCGGCGGCGAGATTTGCTCGTTGACCGTGCACCAGTCGCCGCGGTACTCGCGACGCTTGAAGTTCCATTCGGGGTAGCGATGGGCGCGAGTCGAAGCCGCGTCCTCTTCGAGGTCCGCGGTGTGCAAGCCGGCCTGCAGATCGGCGCGGTAGACCGATTGCGCGGTTTCCGAGGTCCGCGTGAGCTTGCTGAGCTCGAGCTCCTCGAGCGCCTCCTCTTGTTCGGCGAGCTGGTCGGAGCCATCGAGTTGCTTCCGGCCGCTCTGATATTCGGTGGCGGTGTGCACCTTCTCGAACGAATGAACCAGAGGGTTGTCTTTGTCTTTTTGTGATTCGAGGTCGACGTACTCCACCTCGGTCGGCCGGCGGCGCATTTTTCGCTCGGTGCCGCTTGGCAAGTTGCTGTGTGGATCTTCGGGAGGCTCGAGGGAGGCATTCCAAGGCGTGGAAGGCGGCATGAGCAGCCCCCATGGTGATTGGTATTCACCCTGGGCTCTTCTCTTCGATAGCTTTCGGAGTGCGCGTTCGAAGTCCGACGACGCTACGGCAAGACTCTCCTGATTGTGCCGGGGTGTTGCCGCGTCGACGAGCTCCTGTGCCACGACCGACGCGCCGGAGTCGTCGCTCAATAGCCCCGGGTCGCGCCGCAGAATTGCCCGACACGCATTCGAGAAGCAACGGAGCTCGGCGGTGCGCTCATCGAACGGGAATTGGTCGCTTGCAATCTCCGCACAGCGATCGACCAGCGACCCGGCTCCGGGATAGCGCTCCGCGATCTCCTCATGGATGCTTGGAATCGCGATGAGCATCGCCAAGGCGCGCCGGCGATTCGACCAGTCTTCGCTGGCCACGAATCCGAGCTCCGACGCCGTCACCCCGACGACGACGCGGTACAGATAGAAAGACGCCTGCTCCTCAGGGTCCGCAAGCCAGGCAGCGCTCTGCGGCAACACCAGTCGTCCGGGCCCTACGCCGCCCATGGCTCTGCCAGCAACGACTTCCCACTTCGCCCCCGTCAGCAAATTGCTCAAGGTCTCGAAGCGGGCGGTCAGCGACTCGAGCGGAGACTCGACCTCCGTAGCGGAGCTCTTGCCCGCCACTCGTCGAAACGAACGGTAGAGCCAAGCAAACGCTCGCTGATCCCATTCCATCAGAACATCAGATTGGCCAGGTCCTGCAAGGCTTCCAACTGCGCATAGTCATCGGTGATCGGCTGAACCACCGCCGCGTTGCAGGCAACCCGGGGCGCCACGCCGCTCGCGATCAGCTTGCCGGCAGTCACCAACAGTCGAGTCGACACCGTCTCTGCGAGCTGAAGCTCTTCCATGGCGCGCACCTTGCTCGCAAACTCGACGAGTCGTTTGGCCGGTGCATTTTCGAGCTTGGCTTCATGCGCCACGATCTCGGTTTCGACCTTGGCTTCCGGGTACGAGAACCGCTGCACGACGAAGCGCTGCCGGGTCGAAGGCCGGAGCTCCTTGAAGCCCCGCGCGTAGCCGGGATTGAAACTGGCGACGACCATGAACCCCTCGGGGGCAAACAGGGTTTCGTCCAGCCGGTCGATGTAGAGCTCGCGACGATGATCGGTGAGCGAGTGGAGGACCACGATGACATCCTCGCGCGCCTCGATAATCTCGTCGAGGTAGAGAATGGCGCCCGCTCGCACCGCCCGGGTGACGGGACCATCTTGCCAAACCGTCTCGGCGCCCCTGATCAAGAAGCGACCAACCAAATCGATCGACGAGGTTTCGTCGTGGCAGGCGACCGTGATCAGAGGCACATCGAGCTGGGCCGCCATCGCCTCGACGAACCGAGTCTTTCCACAACCGGTCGGCCCGGCGAGCAAGAGCGGCAGCCTTTGGCGATGGGCGTGTTCAAAGAGCTCGACCTCTCGGCCGACGGGGCGATACCAGGGCGGGGCTGCGCTCATTCGGCTGGAACCGCTGCCCTGGTGCCTGTGGGGATGGGCTCTTCGACGTCACCTACAGGCCAACCATAGCGGATGAAGTTGTAGATGAATGCGACGATCCCCGATGTAAAGAGTGTCGCCGCCATGATGAGCCCGATGAAGTGAACCTGCAGCTCTCGCTGAACGTCGAGGAACTCCATGCCCGCGCGGCGCTCGAGGTAGACCTGGGCCACGCCGGCAATGCCGAACGCAACCGTCATGGCGGTCATGCCGATGTTGGTCGACCAGAACGCAAAGATCGCACTCGGTGTATCGAAGAGCTTGCGACCCGTCAGCTGCGGCAAGGCGTAGGTCATGATGGCCAGGACCAACATCGCGTAGGCACCCCAAAACGCCATGTGGCCGTGCATCGCGGTCACCAGCGTGCCATGCGTGTACAGATTCACCTGCGGCAGCGTGTGGGCGATGCCGAGGAAACCCGCTCCGACGAACGACATGACGCAACAACCCACCGTCCAAAACAAAGCGATTCGATTTGGATGGTTTCGACCGCCCTTCCTCGCGAGTGCGAGGCCGTAAATCGCCATGCCCAGGAACGCGAGCGGCTCTAGGGCGCTGAATATGCCGCCGATCCAGAGCCAGTAGTTCGGCGTGCCGATGAAATAGTAGTGGTGGCCCGTGCCGAGAATGCCCGACAAGAACGTGAAGCCGACGATGACGTACAGCCACTTCTCGACGATCTCCCGATCGACGCCGGTGAGTCGGATCAGCAGGTACGCGAGTATGCCGCCCATGATCAGCTCCCAGACGCCTTCGACCCAGAGGTGAACGACCCACCAACGCCAGAACGCGTCGTGCGTCTGGTGGTCGGTCGGGATCATCCCTGGCAGGTAGAGGACCGCAGCCATCAGGAGACCGAAGAAGAGCACGATCGAAGTCGTGGTCATCTTGGGGGCCTTCCAAACGGTCATGCCGATGTTGGCGACGAACAGAAGAACGTCGACGACCACGAGGTAGTCGAGAGGGCGGGGAATTTCGAGGAACTTGCGCCCCTCCCACCAGTTGAAGTGGAAACCAACGAGCGCGGTGACACCGACGATGACGAACGCGATCAACTGCACGTACGCGAGCTTGGGCCAGTAGAGCGGCCGCTCACATTCATCCGGAATGATGTAGTACGCGGCCCCCATGAAGCCTGCCAGGAGCCACATGATCAAGAGGTTGTTGTGTGAGGCGCGCGCGACGTTGAAGGGAACCCAGGGGTGCAGCACGTCGTAACCAGCGTGCGCAAACGCCATGATGAAACCATAAACCAGCTGCAGGCTCAGAAGGAGCATGCAGATCGCGAAAAACCAGTACGCGACTTTTTGCGATTCGTACTTCATAGCCCGCCCTCGCGTTGCTTGGAGAGAAAGATGACGACTTCATTGCGTTGCTCGTCGGTGAGGCCGAGCTTCGGCATCTGGGTACCGGGCTTCACGGCCTGCGGGTCGGTGATCCACCTCATCAAGTAGCCTCGATCGAAGCGGTCGCCCACGCCGTCGAGCGCGGGTCCGATCGTGCCGCCCACCCCGCCGAGGGAGTGACATGCCGCGCAGACCTGTGAAAAGATCTGCGGACGCTCCCCGCCGGGAATCGCGATGGGGGCCGCTGCTGCCAAGCCGATCGTGGGCTCTGGCGGAAAGCCGTTGAGATCCATCCTGCCGATCCACTCGAAGAAGGCGTTCATGTCGTCGATCTGCGATTCGCTGAGGTCGTACTTCACCATTCTGCGCTGCCCTGGGTAGACGGCTTCGGGGTCCCTCAACATCTGAGCGATGAAGGCCGGCCCACGTCGATCGTACACACGCGTCAGCTCCGGCCCGTAGTACGCCCCCTCGCCAAGCAGCGTGTGACAGCCCATGCAGTTGTTCTCCTCCCAGATCCGCTTCCCGCGTACGACCGATTCGGTCAGGTCACTCGCGTTGGTCTGAGCTGGAATGCGTTGGAACGTGTCGACCGTGAGCCAAATGAAAACCGCACTGAAAAGCAACGTTCCAGACAAAAAGAACGCGCGCGCGGCAGACTTCGACAGCATGGTCACCTCCTCTCCTCTTAAGATGGGCGAATGCCTCTTTAGAGACCCCGGTCTCCAGACAATTGGGCGGGATGCTACTGAGGCCGCCCATAACTGCAAGGCCGATTGGCGCTTGGTCGAGCATCGCGCAAACTTTGCGCTTCCTCCGGCCGCGCAGACGGCCAGCGGGCAGAAGGCGATTCAGGCGGATGAAGCTTACGGAAAGAACGGTTCTCCTGACGGGTGGCGGGACCGGCATTGGGCGGGCGCTTGCACGGCAGCTTGCCGAGAAAGGCAATTCCGTCGTCAACGACTGGACGCCGCCCGAGCAGGAATGAGCGGCCTCAAGAACGCTTTGGCTTGAAGAGATCGGCGCTCTCTTTCAACAGAGCGCTGAGCACAGCGCTCAGGCCGCCGAATCGCAAGGTCGGACTCTTGCCCTGCGCCATCAGCCCCATCTGAGCGACGCTCATCATCGCCTCGGAGGTGCCGCCCAGTCGGCCGAGCCCAGGCATGACCGGAGGATCGGCGGCCCGGTCGGTGCGCCCGTCGAGCAAGTCCCGCGCCACGCTCGGGTCGTTGGTGAACGGCCGAGCCATGCCGACGACGTCGAGCGCACCGGTCGCAAGCGCGTCTTCCATCATCGATCGAGCGCGAAAGCCACCGGTGACCATCATCGGAATGTCGACTTCGGAGCGCGCCTTCTTCGCGTAGTCGAGGAAGAACGCTTCGCGCTTGTTCTCCACCTTGTCGAGCATGACGCGGGACTCGTAGTTGCCACCGGAAATCTCGACGAGATCGATTCCGTCTTCTTGGAGCATACCGAGCACGCGCATGGACTCCTCTTCGGTGAAGCCACCTCGTTGGAAGTCCGCCGAGTTGAGCTTAATGCTGATTGGGAAATCATCGCCGACGGCCTTCCGGATTTCGCCAAGCACAGTGCGTGCGAAGCGGGCACGGTTTTCGAGCGAGCCGCCCCAGCGATCCGAACGCTGGTTGGTCAGCGGCGATAGAAACTGACTCACCAGATAGCCGTGTGCGCCGTGAACCTGCACCCCGGTAAAGCCCGCTGCCTTTGCGAACGAAGCCGCACTGGCAAAGCTGCGAATCGCTTGTCCGATCTCCGCTTCATCCATGGCGTGTGGCTTGCCGAACGCCTTGGCGCGACGAAATAGATTGACCGGCTCGACCGCCGAAGGCGCGCCGGGATCGGGGTTGAGGTGTCGCGGCGTCTGACGGCCTGGATGGTTGAGTTGCATCCAAAGCTGGTTGCCACGGATCGTGCCAGCCTCGGCCCATTCGCGGAAACGCTCGATGTTCGAGTCGGCTCCGATCGCGACGTTGCGAACCGCTTCCAGGTGCACCCTGTCGATCATGACGTTGCCCGTAATCAACAAGCCTGCACCGCCAGCGGACCAGCGCTCATAGAGTCGGACGAGGCCGCGAGTTGGCGACTGCTTCGGCGACGCCAAGTGCTCACTCATCGCGGCCTTGGCAATGCGGTTTGGAAGCATGGCCCCGCAAGGCAGCCTCAGCGGGTCATTCAGCGTGGGACAGGTCATCGTCAGCCCGGTTCATCGCCGCTGGGACTCGACCCCTGCAGCGGAATGACGTAAATGACAGAGCCGCGCAGCGAGTCAAATGCGCACGAGGTAGGCGATGGCCTTTGCAGATGAAGAGCGGGATCTCGAACAAACCGCAAGCGCGTTGAAGGCCTGGCTTGCCCCCAAGCTCTCGGTGCCCGCCGAGGAGATTCGCATCGAGGATCTCGACTCACCGCTGAGCACGGGTTTCTCGAGCGACACCCTGCTCTTTGATCTCGTCTACCCGAAGGACGGGATTGAGCTTCGGGAGGGCTTGGTCGCGAGGTTGGAGCCCGAAGAGTACGTGATGTTTCCGTACTACGACGTCGGGCTCCAGGCGAAGGTGCTGCAGCTTCTCGAGAACACCGATGTTCCGGTCCCGGTCGTGCGCTGGCACGAGGCTGACAAGTCGGTTCTTGGCGTACCGTTTTATGTGATGACACGCGTCGGGGGACGCATCCCGACCGACAATCCACCGATGCACGACGAAGGCTGGATCGCCGAGGAGACCTCCGAAGAGGAACGGACGGCGATCTGGTGGAACGGCTTCGAGGCCATGTGCCGGGTCCATCGCCTGAACTGGAAGGAACTTGGATTCGATTTTCTGGCCGAGCCCAAGCGCGGTGACACGCCGCTCGATCAGCAGCTCGACTACTGGCAGGAGTACTTTCGCTGGGGCATGGACGCCTCCCGGCATCCCGACATCGCCAAGGCGCTCGATTACCTCGAATCGAATAAGCCGGATGCGCAACCGGTCGCGCTGTGCTGGGGTGACTCGCGCCTCGCGAACCAGATCTTCGACGGCGTCGAATGCGTCGCGGTGCTCGATTGGGAGATGGCGAGGCTAGGCGACCCGGTTCAGGACCTCGCCTGGTGGCTCGCCTCGGACCGATGCTTCAGCGAAGGCCTCGAGCTCGAGCGCCTCCCCGGCTTTCCCGGCACCGACGAATCGATCGCGCGATGGAAGCAAGCGACGGGCCACAGCACCGCCAACTTCGACTACTACTTCATTTTGGCCCTCACGCGTTTCTCGATGAACCTGGCGCGCGTCGGGCAGTACATGAAGCAGATTGAAATCATTGATGAAGAGAACGAGTTCGACCACGAGAACCTCGCATCGATCACCTTACGACGCGCACTATCGGAGCTTTGAAGATGGGTCCACTCGACGGAATTCGAATCCTTGAAATCGAAGGCATCGGTCCTTGCCCTTTTGCCGGCATGTTGTTGTCGGACCTAGGCGCCGAAGTCATTCGCGTTGGCCGGCCCGAGCCATCCTTCTTGCAAGCGAGCTTCGACGTCATGAGCCGCGGCAAGAAGAGCATCACCCTCGATTTGAAGAAGCCTGAGCACAAGGCGGCGCTTCTGAAGCTCGTCGGGACCGCTGACGCGCTGATCGAAGGCTTTCGCCCCGGCGTCATGGAGCGGCTAGGAATTGGTCCTGATGTGTGTATGGAGGCGAACCCCCGACTCGTCTTCGGGCGCATGACGGGCTGGGGACAAGAGGGCCCCTGGGCAAAACGCGCGGGACACGACATCAACTACATCTCCTTAGCGGGTGCCCTGCACGCCATCGGCCGAAAAGGCGAACGGCCCACCATTCCGTTGAACCTGATCGGTGACTTCGGCGGCGGCGGTTTGCTGTTGGCGTTTGGCGTAGTCGCCGCGCTTCTCGAAGCAAAGAAGTCCGGGCAGGGGCAAGTCGTCGACGCGGCCATGGTCGATGGAGTGGCCGCATTGATGGCCAGCATCTACGCCGGCATGCAGCAGGGTTTTTGGTCCGATAAGCGTGGCGAGAACCTGCTCGACTCCGGCGCTGCCTTCTACGACGTCTACGAGACCAGCGACGGCAAGTACGTGTCGATCGGCGCGCTCGAGCCGCAGTTCTACAAAGAGCTCATCGACAAGCTCGGCCTCGCCGACAGCGCGCCCGCCGTGGGCGAGCACTTGAACCCTGCGAAGTGGGATGAGCTCCGACCGACGCTCGAAGAGATCTTCCGTCAGAAGACGCGTGACGAGTGGTGCGAGGTCTTCGAAGGCAGCGACGCCTGCTTTGCGCCGGTGCTCGCGGCGGCTGAGGCGTTCGAGCATGAGCACAACGTCGCGCGACGTTCGTTCGTCGAGATCGACGGCATCAAGCACGCCGTCGCGGCGCCACGCTTTTCCCGAACCAAGCCCGCCGACCCTACGCCAGCCAGGGAACGCGGCGCCGACACCGAAGAGATTCTGCGTGCCTGTGGAGTCACACTGTCCTAGCAAGGAAGCCAAGATGATTACCGATTTCGACGACTATTTGATCCATCAGGCCGCCTTTCCAATCAACCAACCGGGGATCGTCAATCGGAACGCATATGACCGCTACTGGTTCAACGGTTTCGACAAATCCGGGACGTTCTTGTTCGAGGCAGGCTTTGGGCGGTACCCGAATCGCTTCGTTCAGGATGCGCACTTCAGCGTGGCCGTCGATGGCGTTCAGCATTCATTTCACGCATCGCGCCGCATCGCCGACAACCCCATGGATTCGAGCGCAGGGCCGCTGAGAGTCGAGGTGCTCCAGCCCATGCGGCGAATCCGATTGCTCATCGATCCGAACGACACCGAGGTCGAATGCGACCTGACCTTCCACGCGAAGGCGCCCCCGGTTCAAGAACCCAAAAACCTCATGTACGACGGCAACCGGCTCATCATGGACACGCAACGGTTCACGCAGTTGGGGACCTGGGAGGGCTACTTCTCGATCAAGGGCCGACGCTTCGACGTCAAGCGCAGCGAGGTCATCGGCCTCCGGGACAAGTCCTGGGGTATGCGCCCCGTCGGCGAGTATGAAGAAGGTGCGCCGAGCAGGCTGACGACCGACCCGGCCGTTTATTGGATCTGGTCGCCC
>JBARTN010000174.1:0-4368 GCA_049645265.1 Polyangiales bacterium | reverse complement strand
GCTTCAGCTTGTCCAGATCACCTCCGAGGGCCGCGGTGGCGAGGAGTCGTGCTCTCACCGAACCGTCCGAATCGTCGCGAAGAAGAGCGAGTGCGCCGTCGATTACGTCGGGGCTCGCGTCGCTGATGACCTCGTCGAGAGACGACGCCAAACGCGCGTCATGAATCCAGCCGAGGATCGTGTGGACGATGAAGAAGAAGATCAGCGCGGCGATCCCCGCCGCGATGAAGCGCCGGATGCGCCGCTTGAGCGCTTCGGCAGGGGGCAAGACGATCTTGTTGACCGGCGAAATCGACGGTGTGGCGTTGTCGACTTTAAACAAGTCGGATGGTTCTCTACGCGAGCTCGAGTCCTTGTCGGCCACCCTGCACCCCTCCCCGATGATGTGCGCCCCTGGTCGCCCATTGTCGCGTCAATCCGGGCGATGACGCAAGTCTACGGGCTAGAGGACAAATGGGATGATCGCGCGACGGCTGTTTGGGTAGTCGCTGAAGTGCTCGCGGTACCAGCGATGGTTGGAAAAAGCCCGCGGAACGAGGTTTGTGGCCGTGAACCAGGCAAAGACCCAGGCGGGCACGGTCCAGGCGGCGAGCGCGAATCCGACCCATTCGATGATTTCGCCGAAGTAGTTGGGGCTCGAAAGCCAGCGGTAGAAGCCGCCATGCGGGATTTTGTAGCCGCTTTCCCCCGGTTTTCGCAGATTCAAGAGGATGGCGTCCGACTGCTGGTTGATGGCGTAGCCGGCCGCGAAGATGAGGATTCCGCCGATGAAGCGCGGGTCGGTGGGCCAGTCGGTGCTCAGCAGATGCGGGGCCAGCTCCGTGATTGCAAAGGCGTTGGTCGAGCCGTTGGCGGTATTGAAGGAGAATGCCAGAAGGCCGGTGACGAGGGGCTTTTGCTTGTGGCCTCCGCGCATCCGGAACGGGTAGATGAAGGACCGGTACACGTAGTGCAGCATGTACAGGCCGAAGAGGATGAGCGGGACCGGCTTGAACGCGTTGTCCGACATGAAGTAGACGACGGCGAATGAAATCGGCGACGGCGCCTCCATGAGGACCCACAGGACCCGCGCATTCACGGTCGGGCCCCATCCGGGCCTCAGGTAACGGCCGTAGGGCGCCGAGATGAACAGCAAGAGAACGAAGCTAACGATGCCTAGAACGACGATTCCGAGCAACGCCCAGGTGTAGATGGGGTGGGCCTGAAGGGATTCGCTGAATGCTTCGGTGATGGGCATCGGCTCTCGCGGCTCGTCTCGCTTGGACCTAGACTCGCCGGGTGGGTGCTAATTGGTTTATCGCGTTCCCGATGCAAGTGGGGAATTTGCATCTGCGACCGGCGCCGCCGGCCCGCGTGCGCGTGTTTGCGACCTTGGACCTGCACGTTACCTTGGGCTTTCTCGGCGCAGTGCAAGAGTCGGATGCGAGAAACGCCTGGGACCGGATCGGTGATTTTGCGTCGTTCGGCGAGGTAAAGGGGTCGTTTTCCGGCGTCGAGCCGCTTGGGCATCCCCGAAAGCCTTCGGCGCTCGCGGCGATGGTCGACACGGGGCGCCACGCGCTGAGCGAGATGATCGCCCAAGCCAGGGATCCCCTATTGAGGGCAGCTGGGGCCCCCGAGGACAGCCGGCCGCCGCTTCCGCACATGACGCTGGCCCGGATCCAGCGCAGGGCGAGCGCCGCCGAACGTCGAGAAGCCCTTCGCTGGGCTCAGGCGATCGACTTGCGCGGCGTGGGCTTCACCGCGGCGTCGGTCGCGCTCTACACCTGGGCCGACGATCGCCAGGAGCGCCTCTTCCAGATCATCGAACGGCACGACTTCGACTCCTGACGCGCGCCCGCAGGCACCCCATGGGGCGATGCACCCCGCAGATTTGTGTGCTGCCTCGCGGAGCGGTCGACTCGTCTTTGTCGGAACGTGGCATTTTTTTTGCGAATCGAGTTCAATGCAGCTCGTAGGCAAACCGCGCGATGTGGAAGAAGGCAGTGTTTGGGACGGTTTCGGCAGGCTTCTTGGGCTATGTCGTCTGGCTGTCTTGTCTCAGCCCGGCTCGCCACCAAATCGAGTGGGACGTCGCCACGCGTGTCGGTGACGTCCTCGAACGCACCGGCTTTTCGGAGGTGGTGCCCGTCGTCGATGGACGAGACGTCGAGCTTCGCGGCCAGGTCTCTTCAGCGTCCGAGGCACGGCGGGCGGAGCGCATCGTGCGGATGGTCCGGGGGGTGCGCGTCGTGCGCATGGACCTGCTTGTCGCCGGCGAAGACAGCCTTGGGGGAGGTGAGACATGACGTATCTCATGTTGCAGATGATCGGCGGCTTGCTGATTTCGGCGGTTCTGGGGGCGCTCTTGCTATGGCTCGGGCAGGTGTTCTGGGGGCGGTTGGTCGCTCCGGTGCGGGCCAAGACGCTCGAATACGAGCTCGAGGAAGCGCGCGCCGACCTCGACACGCAGGGCACGCGCATCGAAGGGCTTCAAAAAGAGCTCGGGGGCCTGACGCAGAAGATCGAGGCGCTCCAGCGCGCAAAGCGGCAGCTCACCGCGACCTTGGATGCGCGCAATCGCGCAATGCAAGAAGTCCGCGAACGGCTTTCGGTGGTCGACCTCGAGGAGCGGCCAAGCGCGCGCGAGTCGGCCGAAGACCTGCGACGCGAGCTTCGCATCGCCGTTCAAGAACGAGACGAAGCCAATACGACGCTGCGGCAAGCCGAGGCGCGCGGTACGCGCTTGCAAACCGAGCTCGAGGTGCTCCACGGAATTCACGAGCGGATGCTCGACGACATCGAACGTCTCAAGGGCCGACTCCGAGACGCGGAGCTCGGGGCACGGAGCAGCGGCCAATCGCGCCCGCCCGCCTGGGTGATGCTGCAGCCGTTCGGGCCACGCGACGACTTGCAGCGGCTCGAGGGCGTCGACCCAAGCCTCGAACGCATGCTGAATCGACTTGGCATCTACCACTTCCATCAGATTGCGCGGTTCGAAGCGTCGGACGTCGAGTGGCTGGTCGAGCATGTGGACGGCGTTCCCGAGCGCACGATTCGCGATAGCTGGATCGTCGACGCCGCACATCTTTGCGGCTCCGCGGACAACTGACTCCGACTAGGACGCCGCTTCGAGCGCGCGGTCCGCGAGCGCCGTGAGGGCTTCTCGGGCCCCTTCGAGGTCACTTTCGATGGCACCGAGCAGCGGCGCCGCGTCCGCGATGACCTTGGTCGTTTCGATCTTCAAGCTGGTGGCGCCGAGCCTACGTGCGCCCAGCTGCTGGCTGCTGCCCCGAATCATGTGGGCGGCGAGATGCAAGGCTTTCAGGTCTCCGTTTTCGATCGCTGCTTTAATCCGGGCGACGTACTCCTCGGCGTTTTGGAAAAAGCTATCGATGACGTCGGAGATGAAGCCGGGGTCTTCCTCGTCGAGCTCCAAGAGCTGAGCGGTGATCGTGGTGTCGAGCGCATTGGGGGGGAACTCCGAAACGCTGGCAGCGGGGCGTGCGGCCCAGCGGTTGAGTGCTTTTTGAAGCTCGTTCCGCGTGAAGGGCTTCGTCAGGTAGTCATCCATCCCGGCCGCAAGCGCCGTGTTTCGATCGCCCATCATCGCGTGCGCGGTGAGTGCGATGATCGGAACGCGCCGATGGCCGGATGAGAGCTCGCGCGTTCGTTGTTCGCGGGCGGCCTGGTAGCCATCCATTCTCGGCATTTGCCCGTCCATGATGACCGCGGCATAGCAATGACGTTCGTCGCTCAGCGCTTCGAGCGCCTCGACGCCATCGTTCACCGAGTCGACTTCGTATCCGAGCGCCTGCAAGTGCGCGACCACCACCCGCTGGTTGACCACGTTGTCTTCGGCGACGAGAACCTTCATTCCGTTGGACTCCAACTCGAGCGGCAACGAGGGAGGCAACGATGCGCGCAAGGCTTCGTCCGACGAGGGCGCCGGCTCGCTCGTCCGGTTGAGCGTCTCGAGGAGCGCAGCGATGATTTTTGCTCGTCGAATCGGCTTCTCCACATGCACGCGGATGCCCGTTTCCACCAGTTCCCTGATTTCGTGGCGGTACGAGCAGATTGCGACCAGCGAGATGCCCTGCTTTGTAGCGATGGCGTTGAGCTCGGTGATGCGGCCTCGCCAATCGGTGCCGAGACTGCGCAGGTCGATCAACATGACATTGGGTCGCTGCGAGACACGCAAGGTGCTGAGCGCGCCGTCGAATGTCGTCGTCGCCCAGGGTTCCATGCCCCAGGATTCGAGCTGTGCGCTGAGCGTTTCGCGCGCGCGGTTGTTGCTCTCCAGGATCAAGACCTTCATTCCGTGTAGCGCTTCGGTGACCGCTTGCAGCTCTTCGCTGAGTCGCTCTTCGAGCTCGAAGCGCGCTTCGA
>JBARTN010000173.1:0-9007 GCA_049645265.1 Polyangiales bacterium | reverse complement strand
GCAGGGGCTCCAGCTCATGGAGGAGCACGAGATTGGTGTCGTGCTCACCGACCAACGGATGCCGGGGATGACGGGGATCGAGCTTCTCGAGAAGGTCGAAGTCGAGTACCCGGATGCGATTCGTCTTTTGATCACGGCCTACTCGGACTTGCAGGCCGCCGAAGATGCGATCAACCGCGGACACGTGCGGCGTTACATGCGCAAGCCTTGGGAGCCAGAGACTCTGCGCGCCGAGTTGCGGGATGCGATCGATCTCTACTCTCTCAATACGCGGGTCCGCGAGCTCGAGCAGCGGTTGCTCGAATCGGAGCGCGCCTATTCCTTTAGCGTCGTGGCCGGCGGGCTTGCCGACGAGCTTCGGAGTCCGCTCGGCTGGATCCGCAACAACCTGACCGTCATCGAGACGTCGGTGAAAGCCGCGGCGGCCGCACTCGCCGATCCGAGCCCGAACATGACGCGCGCGAGAGGTACGCTTGCGCAGGTCGGCACGGCAGTGGGCGATGCGCGCGACGGGGTGAAGCGCATTTTGGAGCTCACCGAAAAGATGGCTCAGGCGCCGGAAGAAGCGGAAATCGAGGTCATCGACTTGGCGGACGCGGTTCGAGTTGCGCTTCGCAAGGCCGAGAACAGCGGGCTTCGCGGGCGCGCACTGATTGAAGTGGCCACGGGCATCGAGCCGAAGGTGATGGCGACGCGCACGAACATCGTGCACATCGCCCTAAACTTGTTGGCGAACGCGATTCAACGGGCTGCGGCACGGCCTGGCGGCCAGGGAGTCGTGCGGGTCACGACGGCCATGCTTGGCGATGAAGCCGTACTCGACGTCTCGGACAACGGACCTCCACTCTCGGCCGAGCAGATGGAAAGCGTGTTCAAGCCGTTTGGCGTCGGTGGACGCTTGCACGGCGCCGGCGTCGGCTTGGCGATTTCAAAGCGCATCGCCGAAGAGCTTGGTGGCAGAATCCAAGTCAGCGCGACCGACGATCACGAAATGCTCTTCCGGCTGATCCTGCCCAGCGTCACGAGCGGAACGAGCCGGACATGACCGCGAGGGCGAGGCGGGCGTCGCACGAGTTCGGGCTCATCTTCGACGAGAACGCCTGGCCGCTGGCCTATGTTCGCTTTCCTTCCAAGCCACTGAGCGATGAGGGTTTCCAGTATTTCATCGAGCGGTACACGGCGATGGTCGAGCGGCGGACTCCGTTCGCCACCATCCTGGACTCGAGGGGCCTCACGACGGCGATCACGGCCCACCAGCGAAAGCGGCTGACCGACTGGTTCGACGTGACCGGCGAGCTCGCTGGCGAGTATCACTTCGGGATCGCGGTGTTGATCAACCACGCGCTGATTCGCGGCGCGCTGAAGGCCGTGACCTGGGTGAAGCCGGTCCCGGTGCCGGTCATGCCATTTGGTTCGATTGCGGACGCCGCTCCCTGGCTGCGTGAGATCTTGGGCAAACAGAGGATCCCGGTCACGCCTGCGATCGAGATGCTGCTTGCAGGGCGCAGCTAGCAAGCTCGGCCGCTACTTCACGGCATAGCCGGCGGCGCGGACGACGGCTTCGAGGTTGGCCGTGGGCACCGAGCCTTCGACCGTCGCTTGGCTGGGGTCGAGGGTGACGATGGCCGCGGTGACGCCATCGGCATCGCGAAGGGCGCGCTCGAGCTTGAGGACGCAATTGTCGCAGGTGAGGCCTTCGACCTGGAGAGTGACGGCGGCAGGACCGGCGGGCGCGCCGCGGCGAAACCATGCGCTTCGGAGCTCGTCGACGACGAAGTAGAGAAAGAGACCCCCGAGCAGGAAGGCGGACGCCCAGGCCCACCAGGGTTGGCCGTGTTCGTGGGTCATGCTGCCCAGCGCTTCGAAGGGGATGAAGGCGTCGTACACGTAGGCGAGCCCGACGCTTCCGATGACGACGGTAGCGAGGTACACGGCGAGGACGCGGCCGCCAAAGGCCCGCTTCACCGCGCCGATGGTGGCGATGTTGGTTGCCGGGCCGGCCATCAGAAACACGAGGGCGGCGCCCGTGGGCATGCCCTGGGCGATCAGCGCAGCCGCGATCGGAACCGATGCGGTCGCGCACACGTACAGAGGCAGCGCGATCGCGAGGGCCGCGAGGCCGGAAACGGCGGGGTGGATGTCGGACCAACTGGCGATGGCGCCCGGCGGAATCCAAACCGTGATGGCTGCCGATGCCACGACACCGAAGACGATCCACTTCCAAATGGGCCGGATCACCTCCACCACGTGCTCGAAGAAACCGACCGTGCTTTGTGGAGCCGAGGCTTGTTCGAATCCCTCGATGCCTCGAGCTTGGGTGTGTAGGGATTCGGTGACTGCACCGCCGACGAGCCCCATCACGAGCGCGCTCAGGCACTTGAAGATAGTGAAGGGCCAACCCAGAAACGAAGCGCTCACCAGCAGCGAGTCGACGCCGGTTTGCGGCGTGCTGATCAGAAAGCCAACCGCCGCGCCGTCACTCGCGCCATCCTTTTTGAGGCCGAGCCCTGCCGGAATCACGCCGCAGGAGCACAAGGGCAATGGCACGCCCAGCACAACGGCCTTCGCGACGCCGCCGTAACCGCGGAATTGACGCCGCGCGAAATCGAGAGGAAGCAGGACGTGGAGCGCACCGGCGGCCGCGGCTCCCAAAAGAAGCCACGGTGAAAGTTGAAGCCATACCTGCCAAACCGCGTCGAGCATGGGATGGATATGGGTCTCCGCCGGCTGCCGCGCAATCCCCTAGAGGGAGACGTCGCCTAGGCTGTTGCCCTGATACCCAGCCGCTTGCATCGCGCTGATGAGCACGGTCGACGGGTGCGCGCGGTTGCCGTTGACGTGCTCGCCCGGGCTCAAACCGCCCGCGCGGCCGGCCATGAGCATGACCATGTTCTCGACCGAGTGTGTTTGGTTCTGCGAGCTGGCGTCGTTGAGCTGAAGCCCATGGCCCGCTTCGGGCGTGAACACGATCACGCTGTTGTCGAGCACGTTGCCGCCCGCTTCTGGGGTGCTGCGCAGCTTGTCGATCAAGTACGCGTAGTGCGAGATATGCCACTGAAGCAGACCAGCAGACGGAATCTGTCCGCGGTTGTTCGGGTCTCCGTTGTGACCGACTTCGTGCAGGTCTCCGCCCACCGAAGCCCAGCGCGCGGGTCGCGTGGTTCCTGGCAAGGTGCCGAGCCCATCAGCGATAGGCCGTGCGTTCATGTGCGACTGGAAGGCGGTAATTTGGAGCGATGCCGCGCGCGTGAGGTCGCAGACGAACGCCATGTGGATCAGATCGGCGAAGATGCGGGAGCGTGTGTGCTCGTCGCTGTACCCCGAGCCGCCCGTGACCGAGCCGCTGCCGCCGCCCTCATGGTCACCGCCAATCGGCGGATCGGCGCCCGGGTCGCTGGGAACGAAGCACTGGCCACCGACGATCGGAGGCAGGGCGTTGATTCGGTTTTCGAGGTCGCGAATCTCGTCGAAGTGGCGCTCGAGTCGTTCTTGGTCGGCGCGGCCCACGTTGTTCACGAGCCTGGCGCGTTTTTCGAGCACCAGGTCGAGGACGCTTCGGCGCCCGCGCATCTCGAAATCGAAACGCGCGGCGTCTTCGTCTCCATCGGGGACGAAGCCGGTGAAGAGCGAACGATAGGCGACCTGAGGGCTGGCCTGTGCCTCGATGCGCGCGCCGCTCCCTCCCCCGGGTCCATACGAAATGTATTGGCGGCCCGAAAAGCTATAGCCGCTGACATAGAAGCCCGGTTGCGAGCGAACGACCAAGGACTTGTGGGTCGTCTGGCCGGCGTTCAGCTCGGCGATTGCCTGATCGGAGGTGATTCCGTTGCAAACGTAGGAGGCCGAGGTGGAACGCGTGCCGGAGAGCAAAGGGCTGCAGCCGCCGCCGTGGAAGTCACGATAGGCGCCGGCCGCTGGGACGGCGCTTCCATCCGAGGAGCTCGCGTTGAACGGAATCGCGAGGTTAGAGACCATGGTGAAGTCGTTCTCCATGCCTTGAAGCGGCAGGAGCGGTGTCGTGAGGGCGAAACCTCGGCCGTAGCCCGTGTCGGCGATGAAGTGGCCGCCCTCGGTGACGCTTTGACCATCGATGCGGCTTTCATTCTTGGCGTAGTTGTCGCAGCCGAGCGCTTGGCCGGCGAACAGGATCGCATATCGCGCCGGAGCGGATTGTGCGACGCTTTGTCGTGCCGGAAGCATGCACTCGAGCAGTGGCAAAGACACCGCTGCGCCCGCCATGCCTTTGAGAATCGCTCTGCGCTTGATCTTCATCGCCATGATTAGAGCCGTTCCTGGGCGCGCCGCGCGAAGCGATCGGACGCGATGAAGTCGACGATGAAGGACTTGAAGTCGTGTTGCCCCGACCGAAACGACTCGACCATCTCCTGAAGGAGCGCTTGTTCGTAGGAGCTGGTGGGGCGACCCAAGGCGAAGATCAGGAACTGCTGCACGGCGCAGGCATCGACGTAGTCGTTGTCGACCAGCAGTCGGGAGAGCTCCGCCGGCCCTGAGAAGCTGCCGACGTTGACGATCTCACCCGAGCCATCGATGATGCACTCGGGCAAGCCATCGTCGTGCTCGCGGTAGCGGCCGGCCACGTCGTAGTTCTCGAGGCCAAAGCCGATCGGGTCGACGAGGCTGTGGCACCCTGCGCAACTGCTCGATTGGTCGCGGTGTTCGGCGTAGCGCTCGTATTTGCACACGGCGTCCATTGCGCCTTGCGGCGGTTGATCGGCGTCGACGTTGGGCGGCGGCCTCGGAACGTCCTCGCACATGAATCGCGTGCGCACGAGAATGCCGCGCTGGGTCGGGCTCGTGTCTTCAAACTTGCTGAAGGCGGCGAGGAGGCTGCCGTGGCCGAGGATGCCCGCGCGTCCCGTACCTTCGTAGGAGACCCACCCTTCCCCGTCGGGCGGGCGCGGAAGGCCATAGTGGTCGGCGAGGGAGTCGTCGACGAAGGTTTCATCCATCGTGAAGAGGCGCAGGTAGCTCCCGGGCTCGTCGAGAATCACGCGGTCGATGAGCGCCGAGGTCTCGCGGTTGAAGGCGGCAACAAGCTCCGGACTGTGCGGGATCGACCGGTAGCCGAGCCACATCGCATGGAAGCGATGAAGCTGGGCGCGTGCTTTCGGGTCGGCGAGCATGCGGAGGGCTTCGGCGCGCCTGCCTTGAGGGCTCGCCAAGCTGCCCGCTCCGGCAGCCGCAAAGAGGGCGTCGTCCGGCATGCTGGCCCACAAGAGGTACGACATGCGGCTGGCGATTTCATAGCCGTCGAGCTCGAGGAGCCCAGGCGTGTTGCCCGGCGTGCCTTGTTCGACCCGATAGAGAAACTCGGGGTCTTGCAGCGCTGCTGTGACGGCGAGCTGAGCTGCGGTGTAGAAATCGTTATTGACGGCTGCGTTCGCTTCGGACGCGAATGCGAGAAGCGGCATGTAGGCGTCGACGTCTTGGGCGATCACTTCCCTTCGAAGTGCGCGCGTCAGAAACGAATCGAGGAACGCGCGAAAGCATTGCTCGTCGCCAGGGCTCGCGGGCGTACACGGAATGAGCTCGGCACGCCGGCCGGCATCGCCGATCGCACGCTCGGCGACTTCTTCGGCCAGGGCTTCGAGCGACGTGATGAGCGCCTCGGACGCCTGCTGAATCGTGTAGTCGTTGTCGAACGGTCGGAACTCGTCCTCGTTCAAGAGACGCGCCGCCGGTGCGCTGTCTTCTCCCACGAGATCACGGAGCGTGTTGTCGAGCTCGGCTTGGGAGAGACGACGAGCTCCGCTTTCGACGGCAAGGATGGGATCGACTGCGGGCGGCCCGCTGTCCGGGCTGCGGCCGATCTGACCAGAGCAGGAGACGAGAGAAGCCAGCGCAACGACCCCAGCGACGCGTGAGAACATCTGTTCAATATTTCAGGCGATTTTGCGCTCGTCGAGTGAATTCACCCTAAAGTATGATCACGCTGCGATCTTCGGCTGAGAAGCCCTTTGGTTTCAGTCGGTTACGTCGGTAGAGAGTGTCCCCCTTGGGGGGAGGAGGGCTCGGAGGTGCATGCTGGCGGGGGTGGGGGTGCCTCGGAGCCAGGCTACGCCGCCTTTTTTGAAGCGGAGCCACTGGCCGTCTGCGTTGCCGGTGGTGAGGAGGGAGAGGGCGTCGCTCATCCAGGGCTCGTGTCCGACGCAGGCCACGTGCTCTCCTTCGAGCGAGGCGAAGAAGTCCGGGTGCGGCGGGCCGGCCAGGCCCTCGACCGCGATCAAGGGCCCGTCGTTGAGAGGGGCGAGGAGCTCGGCGGTTTCGAGCGCGCGGAGCCAGGGGCTGTGGTAGACGCGGTCGAATCGAAACCCAGAGCGCGCGAGACTTCGAACGACCAACTTGAACCGGGTGCGGCCTTTGTGGGTGAGCTTCCGTTCGGCATCGGGCAACTCTGTCCCTCTGTCTTCTGCGATCGCGTGGCGTATTAGGAATAGGTCCATACTTCGTCATTCCTCTTCGAAGCCGGTGAGCTTCAAGCCAGATTGTTTCACGAGCCGTTGCTCGCGCTCGAGGTCTGCGCGGGCGAGCGGGTGAGCGTCGAGCCACTGTTCGTTGAACGTGAGCTTGAGCTTGTCGCCGTCGGCGCCGAGATGCGGAAGCGAGACGACTTCCGGATCGCGGTTTCGATTGAGGAGCACTGCGAGGCGAAGCAATGCACAAAGACGCGTCGCGGTCACGCGAAGCTCGATCGGAAGCGCCTCGAAAAACGAATCGTCGAGCTTTCGGCGATGGCCGCGAACCAGCGCGGCAACCAAGGCCTGCTCGTCGCGCGAGAAACCCGGCAGGTCAGAAGAGGCGACCAAATAGGCGCCATGCTTGTGATGGCCGGTGTAATTCACGGCCAGGCCAATTTCGTGAAGCTGTGCCGCCCAGGCGAGCGCGTGCGCGGCGTCGACCGATTGCAGATCCCAATCTCGAGCGACCTGGCCGAGCAGGCCGAGCGCGGTGGCTTGGACGCGGTCCGCGTGGCCCTGGTCGATCGAATATCGGTTGCAGAGCATGGCAATGGTGCGATCGCGCGGGTCTTCGTCCTGGAGGCGGCCGAGCATGTCGTAGAGGAGACCCTCGCGAAGCGCCGTGGGGGAGATCCACATCTCCTCGATGCCGAGTTGCTCGAACACGCTGCTCAGGATGGCCACCCCACCAGCGAGAACCGGCCGACGGTCCGCGTCGAGGGCTGGAAGCTCCAGCTTGTCGAGCCGGCCCGCGGTAACCATGGCCTGCTCCAGCTTGGCGAGCCCTTCGGCGGTGATGGTGCCGTGGGCCCAGCCCGCCTCATTGAGAATGGCCGCCACGGAGCGAATCGTGCCGGAAGCACCGTAGGCGCGTTCCCATCCAGCCGTGCGCAGCCGCTTTTCGACCGGCTGAAGCTCGAGGCCGGCGGCGAGCCTGGCTTTGTTCATGCGTTTGCGGCTGATCTTGCCGTCACCGAAGAACTGTTGCGTAAATCCGACGCAGCCCATGTACATGCTGTGCACGGAAACCGGCTCGAAGGAGTCACCGACGATGAACTCGGTGCTCCCGCCACCGATGTCCACGACGATTCGCCGGGCGGGGGCGCCCGCAATGCCGTGGGATACGCCGAGGTAAATCAGACGCGCTTCTTCGCGGCCGGGGATGATCTCGATTCGATGGCCGAGGGCTTCACGGGCCTGGCTCAAGAGCTTGCGGGAGTTGCGGGCCTTGCGAAGCGTGTTGGTTCCGACCGCCCTGACCTGCTCGGCGCCGAAGTCCCGGAGCCGTTGACCGAAGAGCGAGAGGCACTTGAGCGCGCGATCCTGCGACTCGTCATCGAGCGAGCCGTCGTCTTGGAGGCCCGCAGCCAGTCGCACCGGCTCGCGAATGCGATCGACGATTTGGAGACCCCCGTGATCGACCCGCGCAATCACCATGTGAAAGCTGTTCGACCCCAGGTCTACTGCAGCCAGTGACTCCATTCGCCCCTGGGCCGCACTCTAGCCTAGTTCGCGGTGGATGCTGCCGATTTTCGGAGCCATTCGCCGGTCGTATCATCGGCTGGGAAGTAGGATTCGATGCGCAGCTCCTGCGCCGTCACGTCGAGCGCGCTGGCGAAGATGAGCAAAGCGAAGGACGCGAAGAGCGGAGCGGTGGTGTCACGGAACACGGCGACCGCCTAGCGCTCGATGTAGCCGATCGCCTCGAGGTGGGCGGCTACGTCGTCGTCGAGTTCCACGGAATCGGCGACGACCGCGTCTTCGTGCGCAAGAGCGCGTTGCCGGAGCAGCGCCTTGGTCGCCATGCGAACCTGATCGGGAGACGACTGGGCGAGATTCTCCTGCTCACCGGGATCGAGGTCGACCCGATAGAGCTCGATGGGCGCGAGGCCTCGCGGGTTGTTGCGATTCGCGGTGATGAGCTTGTACTCATCGGTGCCATCAAGCTCGCGAACCGATTCGAGGACGTTGCCTTCGTGGCTTTCTTCGGCGTAAACGACATCGGTGCCCGTGAAGAGGTCGCCGCCCTGCACCCCCTCCGGAACCGGCGTCTCTAAGAGCTTCAAGACCGTGGGCATCAAGTCGATGCTTTGCACCCAGTGACGGACGACGGTTCCACCTCGCCGGCTCTGCGGAAGCTTCACCAGCAGGGGCACACGAACCTGCTCGTCGTAGAGCGTCGTGCCGTGCCAGAAGCCGCCGTGCTCGTTGAACTCTTCGCCGTGGTCGCTCGTCACGACAATCGTCAGCTCTTCGTAAAGCCCGCGCTCTCGAAGCCCGTCGAGGAGCTTGCCGAGCTCGCGGTCCCAGTAACTGATTTCGCCGTCGTACAAGGCGGAGAGCGCGGACGCCTCGGAAGGGTCGGGGTGCTGGTGTGCCGCGCGCGCATAGCCGCTGCCATCGTAGGGATGGGCAAAGTAGGGGTCGTGCGGGTCCATGTAGCCGACGAAGAGGAACCATGGCGCGGCGGGCTGCCTGTCGATCCACGAGGTGAGGGCCGCGTTGACGGTTTCAGCGTCTTGATACGC
>JBARTN010000172.1:0-6176 GCA_049645265.1 Polyangiales bacterium | reverse complement strand
CAGTCCCAGGTGCCGATGCCTTTGGTGCAGTGATTCACCGCCTCGTCCATATCCATGTACTGCTGATGCTGCTGTTTGTCGGAGACGATGACGTTGATGTTGTTCATGCTTCGGAGGCAGTGGTCCGACACCGACAACAGTGTATTCACGTCCGGCGGCAGATAGATGCGAGTCACCTCGGGGTTCTTGTTCACGACCACGTCCAAAAAGCCCGGGTCCTGATGGGTGAAGCCGTTGTGATCCTGGCGCCATACCGTCGACGTAATCAGTAGATTCAGCGAAGAGATCGGCGCTCGCCACGGGATCTCATTACAGATGGCGAGCCATTTTGCGTGCTGGTTGTACATCGAGTCGATGACGTGCACGAAGGCCTCGTACGTCGAGAAGAAGCCATGACGGCCGGAGAGGAGATAGCCCTCCAGCCAGCCCTCCAGCGTGTGCTCCGAGAGCATCTCCAACACGCGGCCGTCCGGGGCGAGCTCACCGCCATCCTCGTCCTCCGGCAGGTAGTCCGCAAGCCAGAGCTTCTTGCTCACCTCGTAAATTGCGTCCAGCTTGTTCGAGGTGTTCTCGTCCGGACCGAACACACGGAAGCGGTCTGCGTTGCGGCGCATCACATCACGCAGCAGCCGCCCGAGCGGTCGTGTGTTCTCCGCGCGTATCTGCGCGGGGCGCTCGACCTTCAGCCCGTACTCGCGGAAATCCGGCATGCGCAGTGCCTTGCGGAGTAGTCCGCCGTTGGCGATGGGATTGGCGCTCATCCGGCGGTCGCCGACAGGAGCGAGTGCCTTCAGCTCGGGCACGAGACGGCCGGTCTGGTCGAAGAGCTCATCCGGCCTGTAGCTCTTCAGCCAGTCCTCGAGCTGGGCGAGGCGTTTCGGGTCCTCCCGCACGCCGGTGAGAGGCACCTGATGCGCGCGCCAGGATCCCTCGACCCGATGGCCGTTCACCTCGGCGGGACCGGTCCAGCCTTTCGGCGTCCGCAGCACGATCATCGGCCAGCGGCCGCGTGTTGCCTTTCCGGCTGCCCGCGCCTTGCCCTGGATGTCGCGGATCTCTGCGAGACAGCGTTCTAGCGTCGCCGCCATCCTCGGGTGCATGTCGGCCGGGTCGTCGCCTTCCACGAAATGCGGCGTCCAGCCATAGCCGCGGAAGAGCTGCTCGAGCTCCTCGTGCGAGACGCGCGAGAGGATCGTGGGGTTGTTGATCTTGTAGCCGTTCAAATGCAGGATCGGCAGCACTGCGCCGTCTGTGACCGGGCTCAGGAATTTGTTCGAGTGCCAGGCCGTGGCCAGCGGACCGGTCTCCGACTCACCGTCGCCGATCGCGACCGCCACCAGCAGGTCCGGATTATCAAACGCCGCGCCGAAGGCGTGCGAGAGGCTGTAGCCGAGCTCACCGCCCTCGTGGATGGAGCCCGGCGTCTCGGGCGTACAGTGGCTGCCAATACCACCCGGGAACGAGAACTGCTTGAAGAACTGGCGCATGCCGTCGGCATCCTCGCTCTTCTCCGGGTAGCGCTCCGAGTACGTGCCCTCCAGGTACACCGGCGCGAGCACGCCGGGTGCACCGTGGCCGGGTCCCGCCAAGAAGATGGCATTCTGATCGTGCTCCCGGATCAGCCGGTTCAGGTGCACGTACATGAACGCGAGGCCGGGGCTTGCGCCCCAATGCCCGAGTAGCCGCTTCTTGATGTGCTCGGGCTTCAGTGGCTCGCGCAGAAGCGGGTTCGCCTGAAGGTAGATCATGCCGGCGGCGAGGTAATTGCATGCCCGCCAGTACGCATCGATGCTGTCGATTTCCTCTGCCGAAAGTACACGTTCTGAAATGTTGCTCATGGATCTCCCTCTGCCGAGATTACCACGAAATCCGTATGAAGTTTCTCTTCAACGGACGGTGAAGCCGTCTTGGTCAGCGAACTTTCGGGTCTTCGGAGCGAAGCGGGATCCGAGTGTTGATGCTCGCGCCGAGCTCGCCTCGTGCGACCGGCCGCCCTCGGACCAAAGCTTGCACATCGAATCCCAGCACCCCGTTCTGCTCGCGTGTCCACTCCGCACGATAGTCGAGTCGGCAGCCCGGCAGAACCGGTTCGAGAAATCGGATATCGACACGGCTGGCGAGCCCGACGACCGGTGAGCGCGACATCCGTTCGAGCAACGCTAAGCCTTCCTCCGATGGAGTGGCGCCGGGGCGAAGCGAATACACTGCGTCCAGTGCGTCGAGCGCATCGAGACCGAGCGACTCGTCTTGGCGCTCCGCACCTTCCCTTCGGATCGCTTCGAGAGTCGCGAGAAGCTGAGTCGTCTGTCCGAGGCCCTCGATGACGTACACGCCGGGCCACACGGACCAATCGGGAAAGTGGCCGTCGAACACGGGGTGGCTGACCGAGATCTCGAAGGAGGCTTCGATGGAGCGCACCTCTCGGAGACGGTAACGCTTGATACGGTCCACGAACAAAAAAGGCCTTCTGTGGGGCAACAGACGCTGGACGATGTTCGCGCCGAGACCTCGACGCTCTTCGTTCGTTCGTGTCATACCAACTCCTCGACGACGGTCTGCAGCTCATCAAGTGAAGCGGCGCCGTGAATTCGCACCTGCGGGTACATGTCGAGATGATGGGCGAGAATGTGTCGCAAGGTACGATGAGGACCCAGGATCACCATCTCGTCCGCTCCTTCTCGGAGAAGGCGCTCGATGGCGTCGTGAAGATTCATGGGTCGCGTGAGCTGCGAAAGCAGCAGTGCTGTAACCGCATTCGCGTCGGAGGGGCCGCGCTCGGCCGTCTCGCTGCTTACCCATGAAGTGGCGCCGGCCGCATCGTCGATGAGCGACTCCGCCAACGGACGTAACTCGGCGACCGCTTGCTCCATCAGTGGAGAATGCCAAGGCCCGGAGACCGGGAGGGGAGAGACGCCTTCCATAGAAGCGGCCGCTCGAAGCGCCGCGCGATCCGCGGTAACCAGATACGTTTCTTCGGTAGTCTGCCCCGCGTCGAAGATGGCACCGGCCTTCGTTCCGTACGCGACCACCTCGCGCGCCGTTTCTCTGGATCCCCGGACCGCCGCCATCCCGCCGGGGCGGCCACGGGCGATCGAAGCCATCACACGCCCGCGCTTCGCCGAAAGGGAGCAAGCGTCTTCGAAGCTCAGATGGCCGGCGAGCGCGAGCGCGCCGACCTCTCCGGCTGAATGCCCGAGCACCAGCGAGGGTTCCAGGCCCTCGCCGAGGAGAAAAGCAGCGGCGCCCAATGAGACCGCGGTGAGCGCCGGCTGAAGGTACTCGGTGCGCAGCAGAGATCGCCCACCCACTTTGGTGAGGTGCCGCAGATCCTTGTCGGCTGCTTCGCTCGCCTGCTCCCAAAGGGCGGCCGCCGGCGCGTACGCTCCAGCAAGCTCGAGGCCCATTCCGACATGCTCGGACCCCTGCCCCGCGACGAGCCAAGCGATCATGCCGTCATTCCCCCATCCACCACGAGCGTCTGCCCCGTGATGTAGCTTGCATCGTCAGAGGCCAGGAACGCCACGGCGCTCGCCAGTTCTTCGGAGCGCCCGGCTCGACCCATCGGAAGCTCGGCTATCTTCGCATCGCGCGCGCGGCGATCCATTCGCTGCGCCATCCCCGCGTCGAAGATTCCCGGAGCGACGGCGTTGAGCCGAATGCCACGCCCTGCAAGCTCGCGAGCGAGGGTTCGAGTGAGCGCAATCACTCCCCCTTTTGACGCCGAGTAGCTGGCTTGCCCAGGGCTTCCGTGAAGGCCCGCCACCGATGCCACGTTGACGATCGCGCCGCTCCGAGCGCGCATCATGCTCGGGAGCGCGGCGCGTATGCACGTCATGGTGCCGATCAGGTTGGTCGCAATCACCTCGGCGTCGTCGGCATCGGATTGCATCAGGAAGAACTGGTCGCGGATTGTGGCCGCGTTGTTGATTAGGACGTCGAGCGTTGGCAGGCTGGAAATCGAACTGCGAACGGAGGCAGCGTTTTCGAGCTCGAGCGCGATCGTCCGAGCCTCGACACCGAACGCGACGCACTGAGCGGCGCATTCCTCGGCTTCCTCGCGTCGATGCCGATAGCCGACGAAGACCGAAGCACCCTCTTTTGCGAACCGGAGCGCGATGTCGCGCCCGAGCCCTCGCGATGCGCCCGTGACCAGGACTCGTCGCTCTTCAAATCGCTTCACGGCAGTGTACCTTGCCACAAGGGGGGATCGCCCGACGCGTCACGCGTGGAGTAGGTATGTCGGTGCGGATCGACGAGAAGGCTCCGGTTGAAGAGGAGCGGGCTCGAGACCGTGCGGATTCGGCGATCGTCCCGCCGGCCCGCCACGAAGAAGTCGTCGATCCCTGGATGAGCGACGTCGATGTCGAGGAGCGCGAGCCCGACGACTCCGCCAACACCGGGGGAGAATGCGGCTGCCATGACTTGGCCGACCCGACCGTCGGGACCGCCGACCAGCTCACCCGCGTCCACGGGCGATCGCGAGACGAAGTGGGTCAGACGACGCTCCATGCCAGTAAGTCTTCGTGCTTCGATCGCCGCTGCGCCCGGATAGCTCTTACGTGTCGAAATCCGCCACTGAAGCTGAAGCTCCAGAGGGGTGAGCCCCTCGAACGGCGTGTGCCGGACGGAGAAGAACCCGCTCTCGAGGGCACAAAGGTCCAGCGTCGGCAGGGAAACCTCGCGGCCGTCCATCGCAGCAATCAGCTGCAACAGCTCTCCCCACGCATGTTCGGCGTGCTCGCTGCGGATCGCGAGGTCGTACCCGTATTCTCCGGTCTTGCCGGCGCGGAAACACGTCCCCTGATTGAAATGATAGAAGCTGAGGTACGGTAGCCCGATGATGTCGGGCGTGAGCCACTTGCTCAGCACCTCCCAGGAGTACGGCCCTTGAAGTGAGATCAGATCGTACGCCGGGCGCAGGTCTTCCAGCTCGAACGTAAGCTTCGCGTCCGTATGCCGTGTCAGTAGCTCCGAGAGCTTCTCCGTCGTGAGCCCCTCGCACATGAGAATACAAGCGTCGTCGTCAGGACAAACGTAGACATCCGCGATGGGCTGACCTTCCTCGTCGAGAATTAGCGTCTGGAGCATCCGTCCATCACGTACCCACAGATCCCGGGAGCAAACCGCGTCCACTGCGTCGGTTGCGTCATCGCCATTCACACGGACGAGCCCCACATGATCCATGCGACTCAGCGCGGCGCTGTGGCGGACCGATCGGTACTCGTCCTCAAGACTCATCGGCGAGCTCCATGATCGCGTCGACGATGGTGTTGACCGTGCGCATCCTCGAGGACACGTACGGCGACCCGGCCAGCGTCAACCCGAAACCGGCGTCGAGCTGGATGACGAGCTCGACCGCATCGACGGAGTCCATCCCGAGCCCGGTCCCAAAGAGGGGCGCATCGGGGTCGATCGCATCGGGCTCGATCTGCAGCTTCATCGTATCGCGAAGCAACCGCCGGACCCGATCGAGAATGGCCTCTCTCGACGCGATGTACTCGGATAACTCAGTCGACATCTGTTACCTCCGTCGAGGTGAGGATCATCGCAACGCTGGCGGTCGTGCCGGTGCTCACGACCAGCGCGCTTCTCGCCCGGCCTCGTCGCAGCAGCTCGAGGGCGTGGGCAAGTGCGAAGGAAGAGGACGTTGCAGGCGTCGTCCCCAAGGAGCTCGGCGGTTCGACGAAGAGCTCCGGCGGGGTCGACGACCCCCATCTGCGGCGCGCCTCGGCGACCGCGTCGTCCACTCGATCCGGCCCCGCCAACCCGATGCCGACAACCTCGACTCCGGCGGGTTCGGTAGACAGCACGAGCGCGCAGGCCGCATCGCAGACAGCATCATCGGTCGAGTGCGCCGACCTCACATCGACCGCCGCGGCGATCATTCGATCGGAGTCGCGCCGCCGAGCGAGCATCCATGCCGACACCACGGCAGCCATGAGGCCGCTCCCCTGGCCGATGGTGATCGTGCTTTGAGGGCCGCGTATGTTGAGCGCCTTGGCGCATGCGCTTTGAGCCGCGCTCGGGAGCACTTGAGCGAATGCAGTTGTATCGGGCTTGGCAAGGCCTCGCTGCACCAGGCTCGAGTGAAACCGATGAAGGCTGTCGGGGGAGGCCCGAAGGGCTCCTGCGATGAGGCCAGTTCGCTCCCGCGCTTTGCCTCTGAGCTGCACACC
>JBARTN010000171.1:0-4731 GCA_049645265.1 Polyangiales bacterium | reverse complement strand
CAGTCGACGAGCCCCGTGTCGGTCAGGTCCGCCAAGGTCAGACCGTTGAGCAGGTTGTTCGCGTCCACGGTCTGAGCGGCTTCGGCGAGCACCGGCCTGCAGCGGTTGGCGGTGATATCCGTCCGGTTCGCTTCGAGGTTGCATTCACTGTTCTGCCCACCTACCCACAGATACACCTGAGTGACCGATGTCCCGGGGCTCGTGACGATTCTGTCCTGGAACGACGTCCCCGCCGGGTCAGCGCAGTTGACCGCATTGAAGAAGCGCTCCTGCGTATCCGAGAGGAATCCTTCGTCGTTGATCGTGGTGATGAGGTCCACGGAGGCCTGGGCAAACGTGGTTGGGCCAAATGCGGTGAGCGACGCTCCAAGCGCGAGGAGAAACAAGAGTCGAGTGCGCATGGCTTTGCTTGACTGCAATCCCCGGGCCAATCGCGCAAGCTCAAAAGCCGTGTATTTTCGGGAGGGCCGCGGACAAACTGACATGATTCGCCCCTCTTCTACGCCATGCCCTGACATTTCGTCACTTTAATAGAACTCTTTCGGCGATTTGGACCGCGTTGAGGGCGGCGCCCTTGCGGAGGTTATCCGAGACGACCCACATCTGGATGCCACCGGGATTTCCGACGTCCGCGCGGATGCGGCCGACGTAGACCGGGTCCTTGCCCGCAGCGTCGATGGGCTGGGGGTAGATTCCATGCATGAAATCGTCGACCACCACCACGCCTTCGGCCTGGCTGAGCAGCTCGCGGGCGCGCGCCGCGGTGATGGGCCTGTGGGTCTCGACGGTGATCGCTTCGCTGTGTGACGTGATCACCGGGACGCGGACCGCGGTGGGCGAGACAGCGATGTCAGGGTCCCCGAAGATCTTGCGAGTCTCGGACACCATCTTCAGCTCTTCTTCCTGGTAGCCGGTCTCGGGATCCGGGGTCCAATGCATCAGAAGATTGCGGCTCAACTGGCCGGAAAGTTTGGTTTTGTCGACTTCGTCGCCCCGGGCTGTCGCCTGCTCCTGGGCTTCAAACGCGGCAACCGCCGTGGCGCCCGCTCCGCTGATCGCCTGGTACGTCGCGACGACGACGCGCTTGAGACGGCCCTCGTCGTGGAGGGGCTTGAGGGCGACGACCATCTGGATGGTCGAGCAGTTCGGATTGGCGATGATGCCCTTGGGCCGGTTCGCGGCCGCGGCAGCGTTCACCTCAGGCACGACGAGAGGACAATCGGGGTCTGACCGAAACGCCGAGGAGTTGTCGACGACCAGGGCGCCCTTACTCGCGGCGATTGGCGACCACTTTCGGGAGGTTCCGCCGCCGGCCGAGAAGAGAGCCAGGTCGACGCCTTCGAAGACCTCGGGCGCGATCTCGACGACGGTGTGCTCGACTCCCTTGAAGATCACGGTCTTGCCGGCGCTCCGTGCCGATGCCAACGGCACCAGCTCGGCCACTGGAAAGTCGCGCTCCTCGAGCACGCGCAACATCTCCGCGCCCACCATTCCGGTGGCTCCAACCACCGCAACTTTGAGTCCCTGAGCCATAGGCGACGGCTATAGATTAGCGTCGCAGGGGCGGCAAGCTGGCCCATGGCCCTCTGACGTATCATGCCTTGGGCAAGGAGCACCCATGAGTATTCATCGATTTACGGTTCTGATCTTCTCCGTTGGCGTTCTCGCGTTGCTGGGCGCGGCCCGTCTTCAGGCGCAGGCGCCGCCTGGTTTCGAGGTCCCCTCGCAGACGGAGCCCCCGGACGGTGCTGAGGATGCGGCCGCGAGAGCGCTCCGCTCACTCTACGTGCCCGATGGGCTGACCTCCGATCAAGCGGTCGAGCGCGTGCTCGCGATTTCGCCCGCGCTCAAACGCACCAGCGCGCTCGTGCTGGTCGCAAAAGGCGCGGCGGTGCAAGCGATGTCTGGGTTGGTGCCTCGCCTCGACCTCCAAGGGCGTCACTCGCAACTGAGCCCGGTCCAGACGGCGGGACTCACTAGCGGCAGCAGTGTGCCGCTCGATGACTTGATTACCCAACTTCAGGATCCGGTCGCGCAGCAGCTTTGGTCAGGTCTCACGTCCTACAGGTTCCCCTCACTCACCCGGCAAACCGAGTTCGACGCAACGCTCAGCTATTCCTTCACGGGTGCGCTCGCGCAGTCGCTGCCTGCGTATCGGGCCGCCAAGGAGAGCAAGGTGGCGGTGCGATATCAGATCGAAGCCGAAAACAACAACGTCGCGTTTGATGGCCGGCGGGCCTATTACGAGTATGCCCGGGCGGAAGCGGGGCTCGCAGTCGGCAAGTTCGCACTGGACGCAGCCGTCTCGCAGCGAAAGGAGACCGAGGCCTTAGTTGCGGCGGGCTCGGCGGCACGCGTCGACCTAATGCGCGTCCAGGCCCAAGAGGAAGCGGCGCGGGTGGCGGTCGAACAGGCCAATCTCGGCGTGCAAGTGGCAGCGCGTGCGCTCCAAGCCCTGATGCTCACCGACCAGCTTCCGTCTCTCGGAGAGGATCTATCGGAGCCAGTGACCGGCATTCCCAGCGGCAACGAAGAGCAGCTCCAATCGCAAGCCTACCAGGAGCGGCCGGACCTCTTGGCGCTGCGCAAGTACATCGACGTGAAGCACCACGAGCTCCGGTCGGCCAACGGCGGCCGGGCCCCGGACCTCCTCGTGCGCGCGTCGGCGCAGTATTCCAACCCGAACCTCCGCGTCGTTCCGCAGCAGGAGCGCTTCATCGGGACCTGGGAGCTCGGAGCCGTAATTCGATGGGCACCCAACGATACGGTCAACGCGCAGGGGCGCTCGCGACGGCTCCAAGGGGAGCTCGAACAAGCCTATGCGGACGTCACGATTCTCGAGCAGCAGGTTCGAGTCGATGTCGCGAGGGGCTATCACGGAATCGAAGCGGCGCAGAAGGCCATTCAATCGGCGAGGCTCGGTCTCAACGCATCGCGCGAAGGCTACCGTGTGACGCGCGAGCAACTCCAGGCCGGCATCGTGAACACGACGACGCTGCTGCAAGCGCAGTCCGAGCTCATTCGCGCGCAGGTCGACTTGGTCGAGTCCGCGATCGGGCTTCGGATCGCCAAGGCAACACTGCTTCGTGCCATCGGGGAGACGCCCTGACGTGTCCCGAAAAGGCGACGCTACGCATCGCCCGCGGGGCTCCGGGCCAGTCGTCGTTGCTGCTGCGGTGGTCATTTGGGATGGCCGGGTGCTTCTCACCCGTCGCGCCGAGGGGCAGCACCTCTCCGGGATGTGGGAGTTCCCCGGCGGAAAGCTCGAGGACGGGGAGTCGCCCGAAGAAGCGCTCGTACGCGAGTGCCAAGAAGAGTGCGGCATCGACGTCGACGTGGGGGAGATCCTCGACGTGACCCACCACCGCTTCCCCGAAAAAGACGTGCTCCTGCTTTTCTATCGCTGTGGGCTTCGCGGCGGCGAGGTGCGTCATCTTCAGGTCGCCGACCACGCATGGGTCGCGCCGGCGGAGCTCGATCGCTATCCGCTTCCTCCGGCGGATGGTCGTGTGGTCGCCCGAATCCAGGCTCTCAGGCTCGGCGTGTGACCTAACGGCCGCGCCCGCGTCGGACCACGATGCGGCGGACCAAGCTGTTCTCCTCGGCTGGCATCGAGACCGGCTCCGCCAAGATATCAATCTTCGCGCCGTTCGAACCGGACGACTGCTGATAGAGCATGCCTTTGGCGATCTCGCTCGACGGCCCAAAGGCCTTGGTCATCTGCCGCAAGCTGGGCTTCGCCTCGATGAGGTCGAAGGTGACCTGGGTCACCTGATCGCCGGGCGTGATGAAGGTTACCCGATATCCGTCGTAGTGAATCAAGGCTTGGCTCTTGGTCCGCGCCTTAATCACGCCTTCCATTTCGGCGGCGACGTAGTCCAAGTTCCGATCCGGGTGCGCCATGGCACGTACCGCTGCGCGGACTCGGTCTAGCGCTGCGTCGTTTCCGCCGGAGCCCGAGCGCTCCGATTGCTGCTCGGTGATGTCTTGCAGAGAGTCGCCGCGCGTGCACGCAGCCATGACGCAGACGAGGACGAGTAACGATGAGGCGAGGCGAGGGTACTTCAGCACATCAGCTCCTGGCTGACGTTTGTACCGCGAAACCGCCGGGCGCCAAAAAGACTGCCGACGGCGGCGTCAGTGCTTGGCGAGGGCGTCCGCGACCGAGCCGCTCGCTCCGGTGCGGATTCGAACGGCAAACGGCTCGCGCTCGGTGCCGACTCGCTCGAGCGATGGCTGGGCGCCAAAAAACGCGGTCGATGCTTGTTCTAGTGCGGGTTTGTATGCCGCGTAGGTCGCGTCGCCGTTCGGGGCGTTCAGCCGGTCCTGAACCCGAAAGAGCACTTCGTCCGTTGCAAACTCGAGTTCGAGGCTGCTCTCCGCCTCCAAAAGCGCGCATGCGTTGAGCGCGCGCTGAAATGCATCGTCGATGCCGGCCTGAAGGTCGCCGTCGAAGCCACGTTTGCGGCTGTAGAGCAGGCCGGGCCGGTCATCGGCCACATCGAGGTAGTAGTCCGACTGATGACCGATCAGAACCACACCGGGCCCCTGCGGAACGTGTGCGTAATCCGCCACGTCGATCAGAAGCTCGTCGGAGATCTTTTTGTTGCGAATCCATTCGTGAAAGACGGGAACGAGCTTTTCGAGCTCGATGCCGCCCGCTCTGGTGTAGAGCTTCACCTGAAACTTCGTTGCTTGCATGGCCCTTACTCCGCCGCGGCGGCTGATGCC
>JBARTN010000170.1:0-1793 GCA_049645265.1 Polyangiales bacterium | reverse complement strand
TTCCTTCGTCACCTCGGTCGCCTCTTTGCCTACAAGCTCCGCCCCGGCAGAGAGACGTGAAGCTCTTCAGGGAGGATCGGACGGTCGCCTGGATCGTCGTTGTCTTCGCGCTCTCTCAGCTCGTCGCTGTCGGCTGGGACTTGCCGGGGTCGTACGGGTGGGAAAACGACGGCATCGCGCCACGTGACATCTTCGCGGGAATCGCCATCAACCTGACGCCAGGGCAGGGGCATCGCTATCCGATGTTTCACAATCTTCTGATTGGGGTTCTGTCCATCCCGATCCTTCTGCCCGCTGCGCTTTCGGCGGACAGCTGGACCCTTCCCGACCTGATGGAGCAGATCCTCACCGTACCGACGATGACCGGTGTCTCGCTCGTCGCAAAGCTCGTTGGCTTGCTCATGGCCTGCGTCGCTCTGGTGGTGATCGCGCGCATCGCCCGGCGCACGGTGAGCGCCGAAGCAGGTCGCTTGGCAGCGATCTGGGCAGCAACCTGCCTCTCGTTTGCGTACTACGGACGTGTCAGCAACCTAGACGGCCCCTACCTGATGTGGACGGCGCTGGCGATCGACCGGCTTCTCAGTGCGGCCGAATCGCGCAAACGCCCCGATTACGTCCTCTTCGGCGTGCTCGCAGGCGCCGCGGTCGCAACCAAAGACCAGGCCTATGCGGGCCTCGTCCTGCCGGGCTTGATCTACGTTCTACTCTTGCCGCTTCGAAGCGATCAGCCCTTCGGGCCGCGGGCGGTTCACTACAAGAACACCGTGTTCGCGACTTTGGCTGGCGCCCTGTCACTCGCACTTCTGGGCGGAGGTCTCTTCAATCCGACGGGCTTCATGGTGCGCCTTCGCAAGCTCACGGGAGGAGCGAGCCAAGATTGGATGACCTACGCGCGGACACCCGAAGGTCTCTTCCGGAACATCGCCGACATCATTCTTGGTCAGGAAACGTTCTACTGGCCCTGGCTGGTGGTCGCGCTCTGCTGGGTCGGTGTCGGCTTGGTTGTCTCGCGTCCCGGCGGCGAGGGAATCCGCTCGCGCACCTTCCGCTTGCTTCCATTCAGCGCCGGCATCAGCAGCCTCCTCTTCTTCACCCTGGTCGTTGCGCGCTGCGAGCACCGCTTTGTCCTGCCGATGGGATTCTGGCTTGCGTACTACGGTGGGGTCGCGTCCGCGGCATCGCTCGCGCGTGTGGCGGATAAGGGGCCGGTGGTGCTACGTGGCGTCCAAGCTACGCTAGGCGTGCTCGTCCTTTGGGCCGCCGGGCACAGCTTGGAAGTGCAGCTGACCCAACGCGGCGATGCGCGAAACGAAGTGCATGCATTCCTGGCTTCGCTACCGGAAGGCACCGTCGTCGAAACCTACGGCTGGCTGGTGCATCTTCCGCACTTCGACGTGTCCGAGGCTTCGCCCTACCGCCTTCAGCGCGTCAGCCGACGCCCGATCAAGACGCGCAACCCACTCGTCGGCGCTGAAGAGATCGACGAGCCGTACGCCAACGTGCAGACGCGTCGTCCCGACGTGTTGGTCGTTCCCGAGTCCACCGCCCGGGAGTTCATTCCGCGTCCGCTCCGCGCCGGTATGGCCGAGGCGGCGGTAGGGGAACGCTTCCAATCGGACATGGACGCACAGACGTTCTTCCGTTCTGTCCTGAGCGATTCGCTCGATGGCTACGAAGTCGTATTCGTCGCCGAACCGAAGTTGCCTGCCTGGGCCGCAAGGCTCGGTGCGAGGCCGGTTCAAGTGCATGCAAGCGTGGGCAACCGCCAGTGGGTCCTTCGCCGTTCCGATCCC
>JBARTN010000169.1:0-14333 GCA_049645265.1 Polyangiales bacterium | reverse complement strand
TGTCGGCGTCGGCCTGAAACGAAGAACCGCCGTAGCTGCGCTGCCTCGCCATCGTCTGTAGGTGCCGCAGGAGCGCAGCGAGCCCGCGAAGGACAGTCGTGTCGTCCACGATCGTCGACATCGTGGGTCTGCCGCGGAGTGAGCGCTCGATCCCCTCGAGCCTACCGAGGAGATCTTCTCGCAACGCAGGCACGAGCCGCTGCAGACGCGGGTCGCCCTCCGCGCGAGCGAGCAACTGGGTCGCCTCTTGCTTCAGCCCCAAGAGCTGGGTGCGAGCCGCCTCGAGGAAGTCCGCCTGCGGCGCAGGCTTGGCTACGGTTGGCAAGCGCGGGGCAGGGCGAGGCGACGTCGGCCTGGCCTGCTTGGGTGCACGCGTCGTCCGGACCGCTTTCTTTGGCTTACGAGGGGTGTCGCCCTTCTTCTGGAGCCGTGCCCACGCGCGCTTGAGCAGCGGGTACAGGATGTAAATCAGGATCGCGATCTCGGCGAAATATTCTTTGAGCAGCTCCTGCATCGGCCTTCAGCGCTTTCGCCGCCCGTAGATGAGGCGCTTCCGCTCGAGCGGGCCGTCGCCACGCTTCGCGATCAGGTCCGCGAGCACCAATCGCGCCACGAATTTTCGCGGCTCGGCGATCACGCTGCGCAAACGCAAAGCGTCAGGTTTGGTCGTCATCGTCGGATCGGCCGGTTGATTTGCTGATCGAATCACGCATCTCGGTGTCGGCCGCCACGTTGCGGAGGTTGTAGTAGTCCATCACGCCGAGGTTGCCTTCCTTGAGCGCTTCGGCCATGGCCGCGGGGATCTTGGCTTCGGCTGCGACCAGGAGCGCGCGCTGCTCTTCGACCTTTGCGCGCATCTCCTGCTCGGCCGCCACCGCGAGCGCCCGACGCCCCTCGGCTCGAGCCTGCGCGACCTGTTTGTCCGCTTCGGCCTGCTCGGTCATCAACTTGGCACCGATGTTGGTCCCCACATCGACGTCGGCGATGTCGATCGACAAGATGTTGAATGCCGTGCCGCTGTCCAAGCCGCGTGCGAGCACGTTTTTGGAAATGCTGTCCGGGTTTTCGAGCACCTCGGCATAGTTCATGGCCGAGCCGATCGTGGAGACGATTCCCTCTCCAACGCGTGCGAGGACGGTTTCCTCCGTCGCGCCTCCGACCAGCCGGTCGATGTTGGAACGAACCGTGATTCGTGTGACCACCAAGAGCTGAATGCCGTCCTTCGCGACCGCCGTGATTTTAGGCGTCGTGATGACCCTCGGATTGACGCTCGTCTGCACCGCTTCGAGCACGTCGCGGCCGGCTAGGTCGATCGCTGCCGCCTGTTGGAAGCCCAGGGTGATGCCGGCTTTGTCGGCGCTGATCAGCGCATTGACCACGCGTGCGACGTTGCCTCCCGCAAGGTAGTGCGACTCGAGGGTATTGGTGGGAAGGTCGATGCCGGCCTTCACCGCGGTGATGCGAGGGTTGACCACCGCACCCGGCGACACCCGCCGCAGGCGCATGCCGATGAGCTCCCCAAAGCCGACGCGCGCACCGCTCGACCAGGCCGCGATCCATAGGCGGACCGGGATCAGCCAGACGAACAGCACGAAGACGACGATGAAGAGAAGAAAAATTAGGGCGACTGGAGCGAACTGCATGGGACTTCCTTCCTAGGTTGCATCGGGGACGCGCACGACGACGCGTGCCCCTTCCACCGTCATGACTTCGACTTCTTGATCGCGGTCGATGTATTCACCTTCGGTCACCACATCGACCTCTTCCGAACCAAAGCGAACACGCCCGATCGGCCGCAGTGGGGTGACGGTGACCCCTCGGCGGCCGATCAATCCGGTTCGGTCTTCCTGCGAAAGCGTTTGTGCTTGGCTGTGTTCGAGCACCACTTGGCGCCCGACCCGGCTCTTCGGCAGCCAGATGAGCATGATGCCGGCAGCTACCACCGAGACCGCGCCGGTCATGCCGCCCCAAAAAGGGCCGAGCTCGGTCCAGGCGGCGATCGCACCCGCCGCGAGCGCCAGCAGGCCCAGGGCGCCGGCGACGCCAAAGCCTGGCACCACAGCCACCTCGGTGAACAGCAAGATCAAACCGATTACCAAGACGATGACGATGACGACTGCGGTCACGTCTCCTCCGACGGACGGACGACCAGCTCCGGGCCGTCTTTGCCGATCACGCGAACTTTCGTGCCACGGGCAATGAACTCACGCTCGCTGGTGGCTTCGTGGCGGGCACCGTCGATGATGACCTTCCCGGCCGGCCTCAGGTCGGTCAGCGCCTCGCCCGTCTGTCCGACGAGGTCCGACGCGCTCGGGGCGGATAGGAAGCCCGTCTCGGCGTGTTCCAAGACGAGAGCCCGGCCCATGGCGGTCCGCGAAAACAAGCGCATCACGACGAGGGCCAGGACGAATGCTCCGAGTAGGGACAGCAGAACCCTGGTCATCGCGTCGGCAAGCACCCCTGTCTCGAAGGAGACGTCGAGTGGAATGCCGATCAAGGCGAGCACGAGCGCGGCGATGATGAAGACCAGCCCAAGCACGCCCGGCACGCCGAGCCCTGGAACGAAGAAGATTTCGACGACGACCAACACGACGCCGGCAATGAACAGGAGCGCCTCTTCCCAGCCGACGAGATGAACGACGGCATGACCCCCGAAGAACAAGGCCAGCGAGACGAAGCCGACGACGGTGAACGCGCCGACGCTTCGCGTATAGAAGGCGACCATCAGGCCGAGCATGCCGACCGAGAGCAGAAGGCCGCTGATCGTCGGCTCGGTGAGCCAGCGCGCGATTTCTTCGCCCCAGTTGACCTCGCCCTTTTCGATTTCCGGGTTTTCGAGCGTGAGCATCGCCATCACCTCGTCGAGGTTGGCCGCCTTGCCGTCCGCCATGCCCAGCTTGAGGGCCTGGTCGGTATCGAGGGTCAGCAGCTTGCCCGCATCGACGATGCCCTTGATCACCACCTCGTTGTCGACCATCGCCTCGGCAATGTCGCCCCGCCTACCGTTGGCTTCTGCGGTCGCCCGCATCTCGGTCCGCATGTACGACACCATCTTTTCGCCCACTGCATCGGCCTGCCCGCCGGGGCCCGCTTGAATGGGCGTCGCGGCGCCAATGGTCCCGCCCTCGGTCATGATCACGTTGTCACAGGCCAGGCTGATCAATGCGCCGGCGCTGATCGCGCGTGGATGGATGAAGGCGACCGTTCGGGGCTTGGCTTCCAGTAACGCGTCTCGAATCTGGATTGCAGCGTCGACGCGCCCACCGAGCGTGTTGACGTCGAGCACGATCGCGGCGGCATCGGGATTGCTTTCGATCTCGCGCCGAACGAAGGCGGCCAGGCCGAGCTCGACCGTGCGGTCGATCGCGATGACGACGACCTTGCTCCCGGCAGGTGCGTCGATCGGAAGGGCCTGGATGTCACTTTGGACGTTGGCGCTCGGCTGAGGCCGATAACCGGGATCGTCGTCATCGTCGGGCTTCTGGCCAAGGGTCACCTGTGCCGTGCACAGAATCACGCTGGCGATTAGAAAGCCGCGAAAGCTCAGGCGCGAATACTGTACCCACCTCACGCCGGGAAACCTAGCGCCCTTGGGACCCGTGCTCAATGCGGTATGTTCCGTGGCTCGGGACCGGGCGGGCCGTGATAGGCTCCCGACCTTCCCAGAGCGAGGATCGATGCCCCCGGTGCCCCCAAAAAATGCTGGACCCGTTCGAGAAACGCATCGTTTCGACGAAGCGCGACTCGACGCCTGGATGGCGGAGAACGTCCAGGGCTATACGGGTGGGCTTCAGGTTTGCCAGTTCAAGGGCGGTCAATCCAATCCGACGTATTGGCTCGCCGATCGCGAGCGCCAGTACGCGCTGCGCAAGAAGCCGCCCGGAAAGCTCCTTCAGTCGGCGCACGCGGTCGACCGCGAATACCGGGTGATGCGCGCGCTCGGCGACACCGATGTGCCCAGCGCGACCATGTACGCGCTTTGCGAGGATGATTCGGTCATCGGCACCTCCTTCTTCGTGATGGAGTACGTTCAAGGGCGGATCTTTTGGAACGTGCAGCTCCCCGAGGTCGAGCCGCCGGAGCGGCGGGCGATCTACGAAGAGCTCGCTCGGGTCTTGGCTGCAATTCACAGCGTCGATCTCGGCGCGGTGGGTCTCTCGGATTACGGCCGCCCCGATGCCTACGTCGCGCGGCAGGTGAAGCGCTGGACCAAGCAGTACGTCGCCTCTCAGACCGCAGACGTCGAGGCGATGAACACCCTCATCAAATGGCTGCCGGCCAACATCCCGGACGACGAGGCCACCGCGCTGGTGCACGGCGACTATCGGCTCGACAACATCATCTTCCACCCGACCCAGTCTCGCGCGCTCGCCGTGATCGACTGGGAGCTCTCGACGCTCGGCCATCCGCTTTCGGACTTGGCCTACACCTGCATGTTGTACGATGTGATGCTTCCGAAAATCGGCGGCCTGGCCGGGGTGAATTTCGAGAAGAGCGGCATCCCAAACGAAGACGCCTTCGTCGCGCGGTACTGCGAGCTGGTGGGCCGCGATGGCCTGCCGGACTTGAGCTACTACAAGGCGTTTTCGATTTTTCGCCTAGCTGCGATCGCCCAGGGCGTGTACAAGCGCAGCCTCGACGGGAACGCCAGCTCGACGGAGGCGGCCATGTTTGGCGCGGCCGTGCCGCACTTGGCCGGAATCGGTTGCGGGCTCGCAGGGATCGGATAGAGCGATGATCGAACGAATCGTGTTGTTCAAGTTGAAAGACGAGTACTGCGCGTTCGCACCGGGGCTGCCGGTCTGCTAGCTTCGCCTCGCAACGATGATTCCACGCTATACACCCCCCGAATTTCAAGATCTCTGGTCGCAAAAACGCAAGTATGAGACCTGGTTCGATATCGAGGTGGCAGCGTGCCGCGCCATGGAAAGCGCAGGCCTCGTTCCAACGGGCACGGCCGACGCGGTCGCCCCGTTTCGCGCGCAGCTCGATCCCGACGCCATCGACGAAATCGAAAAAGTGACCCGCCACGACGTCATCGCGTTCCTGACGCACGTCGAAGGCCTTGCCGGCGAGCCCGCGCGCTGGCTGCACCGCGGCATGACCTCCTCAGACGTGGTTGACTCCTCCCTCGCCCTCCTTCTCGTCGAGGCGACCGATGCGCTCTTGGTCCGTTTGGACGCGGTGCTCGAAGCTTTGCGCGGCCGCATCGAGGAGCATCGCCGCACCCCGGCGATCGGCCGGTCGCACGGCATTCACGCCGAGCCGACCACCTTTGGATTGATCTTGGCCGGCCATTACGCCGAGCTCGCCCGCGGGCGAAAGCGGCTTGAGGTGGCGCGATACGAAATTGCCGTCGGCAAGATCGCCGGCGCCGTCGGGACCTACGCGCACCTGACGCCGGCCATCGAGGCCGAAGCGCTCGACTCGCTCGGCCTTCGACCCGAGACTGCAGCCACGCAGGTCGTCGCGCGCGATCGCCATGCGGCCTACGTCTCGGCGCTCGGTATCGTCGCCGCAGGTATCGAGCGGTTCTCGACCAACGTTCGTCATTGGCAGCGAACCGAGGTCGGGGAAGCCGAAGAGCACTTCAAAAAGGGCCAGAAGGGCTCGAGCGCCATGCCACACAAACGCAATCCGGTTCTGACCGAGAACCTCTGCGGCCTCGGGCGCGTCGTGCGCGCGGCGGTGGTCCCGGGCCTCGAAAACGTCGCCCTTTGGCACGAGCGCGACATCAGTCATTCGTCGGCCGAGCGCATGATGCTCCCGGATGCGACCGCAACACTGGGCTTCATGCTGGACCGGGTCCGCGGCGTGGTCGCCGATCTGGTCGTCTACCCGAAGCGGCTCCGGCAAAATCTCGACCAGACAGGCGGGCTTTGGGCGAGCGAGGGCATCTTGCTCGCGCTGATCGGGCAAGGTCTCGGCCGACAGGAGGCCTACGTGCTCGTTCAGCGAAACGCGATGAAGGCCTTCGAAGGGGAGGGCGAGTTCCGCGCGCTCCTTCAAGAGGATGCCGACATTCAGGCGCGACTCTCGGCCGATGAAATCGATCACGAGTTCGACTTGAATCACGCGCTTGCGCACGTAGACACGATCATCGATCGCGTCCTGGAAGGAGATTGAGATGACGGTCTCACCGGAGATCCTGCAGGAAGCGCTCACACGAACCCTCGATGGCACCAACTTCGAATCGCTAGGACGCAAGTACGAGGGCAAGGTGCGTGACTGCTACATCGCGGATGGCAAGCGTTACATCGTCGTCACCGACCGCATCAGCGCCTTCGATCGCGTCCTCGGGACGCTTCCCTATAAAGGACAGGTGCTCAACGGCCTTGCCGCCTGGTGGTTCGAAGAAACCAAGGGCATCGTTCCCAACCACGTCGTCGACGTTCCGGATCCAAACGTCATGGTCGGTATCGAGTGCGAGCCGCTGCCGGTCGAGATGGTCGTTCGCGCCTACATCACGGGTGTCACCTCGACCAGCATCTGGACCCACTACGAGCAGGGGACGCGCATCTTTTGCGGTCACGAGCTTCCAGATCGCTTGAAGAAGCACCAGAAGCTCCCGGATGCGATTTTGACCCCGAGCACCAAAGCGGCGAAAGGCGATCACGATGTGTCCGTCTCGCGCGACGAGATTCTCGCCATGGGCCGCATCAGCGCCCAGGACTTCGACGAGGCGGCTCGCTACGCGATGGCGCTCTTCACGCACGGCCAGAAGGTTTGCGCCGATCGTGGCCTGATCCTGGTCGATACCAAGTACGAATTCGGGAAGACGCCAGAGGGCAAGATCGTCGTCATCGACGAGATCCACACGCCCGACTCGTCGCGGTTCTGGTACGCCAACAGTTACCCGAAGCGATTCGAAGCAGGCGAAGACCCGGAGAGTTTCGACAAGGAGTACGTCCGGCGCTGGCTTGCCGGCAAGGGCTACAAAGGCGACGGCCCCGTGCCGACGATCCCCGACGAGGTGCGGGTCGAAGCGTCCCGGCGCTACATTCAGGCCTGCGACGAGATCCGCGGCACGGCGTTCGCCCCAGACACGACGGACCCATTGTCGCGAATCGCAAAGAACCTAGGCTTGGAGGGATCATGAAAGCGAACATCTTCGTCACGCTGAAGCGCGAAGTCCTCGACCCGCAGGGCGATGCCGTTCGACGCTCCCTCGGCTCCCTCGGCTTCGAAGAGGTGAAATCCGCGCGCGTCGGCAAGCTCATCGAGCTCGAGCTCGACGGCAACGACAAGGCCTCCGCCGAGTCTCACATCCAATCCATGTGCGAGAAGCTCCTGGCGAACCCCGTCATCGAAGACTTCCGCTACGAGATCGTCGACTAGGGAGGATGACGGTTCTCGGGCTGACGGATGTGCGTGCTGTGCTCGATGAGCGGGCTCCACGGGAGCTTGCGGAGCACGAGAAGTGGGCTGCGGTGGCGATGCTGCTTCGCGAAGGCGCGTCCGGGCCGGAGGTGTTTTTCATTCGACGGGCGGAGCATCCACGCGATCCCTGGTCGGGGCACATGGCCTTTCCCGGGGGCCGGCACGACGTAGGCGACATGACGCTCCTCGAGACCGCGATGAGGGAGACGCGCGAAGAGGTTGGCCTCGACTTGTCGATCGAAGCCGAGCACATCGGGCAGCTCGACGACCTTCAGGCGATCGCGCGCGGCAAACCTCAGGAGACCGTGATTCGCCCCTTCGTCTTCGAAGTCCATCGCGCGGCGCCGCTCCAAGTCGACGATCGCGAAGTCGCCGAGGCGCTCTGGACACCGCTCCTGCCCCTCTATCGAGGCGAGGTAGACACGGTCCGCCCCTATGAATGGCACGGCACGAGCATCGACTTCCCCGCGTACGACGTAGGGGGCCGTGTCGTTTGGGGGCTCACCTATCAGATGCTGCGCTCGTTCTTCCGGATTCTGGGCTAGCCAGCCGCCGGCCCGGTGCTAGGTTCTCCGGCAGTCATGCCTGAAGCCGATCCGAATCGCCTCGTTCATTGTATCAAGCTCGGCCGGGAGCTCCCGGGGCTCAGCAAGCCGCCTTTCCCAAACGAAATGGGGCAATTTGTTTTCGAGAAGGTCTCGAAAGAGGGCTGGGACGAGTGGCTCCAGGAGAGCGTTCGCTACATCAACACCTACCGGGTCGACCTCTCCTCGCGCGAGGGCACCGAGTTCATGTTGAAACAACTGCGAATTTGGCTCGGCCTCGAAGAGGGTGAGGCGGCTGCGACCGCCTGGACCCCGCCCAGCGAATAGGCGAGGCAGCCCACCGCTTCCGTTGGAAAATTGGCCGTCGTCCGGGTTCTGGGCGACCCTGATACCGACTTACTTCCAGCGGGGGAAGACCGAATGACGCATCGAGTAGTGGGGCTTGGTTTTGGCCTATTGTTTCTTCTTGTTCAGCTAGGCTGCAACGACATCGTGACGCCACCTCCAAGCGGGGGCGGGGGCGGTGGCAATGGAGGAGGCGGCATCGACGTCTGTTCGGACGAGGGCGGACCGGCGGTTGCGATTCTCCTTCCGACGCCCGCCTCTGACCCGAACACGGACACGCTCGTCACCGACCCCAGCCTCAGCGTGGAATGCGAGGTCACGGCCACCGACGCGTTGGTGGACGACTCATCGGTCACGATCATCGTGCGCGATGACGACGGCGGCACCGAGACTCCGGTGGTCGTCAACAATGGGGATGGAACCTATTCGGCGTCGCTCGACCTCGGCTCCTATCCAAACGGAACCCTCTCCGTCGCTTGCGAGGCGTCCGATTCGTCCGCGGCAAAGAGCTGCTCGAGCGCCACGGTGATGACCTTTCTCGATCTGGGGCCCAGCGTCGTGATCCTCTCCCCTGACGATGGCTCGGTTCAGGCTGGAGGCATGGACGTCGAGTTTACGATCGCGGCGGACCCGGTGAGTGATTCGGACACCTTGGCCGAGCCAGACCTCGCGGGCACCGGCAGCCTGATCGTTGCGGGCGCACAGATCACGAACATCATCAACGAGGCTGGCGTCCTCGTCGGAACGGTGGATTTCGATGACCCGGCCCTCTATCAGACTCCGCTCAACGGCGCCTACGAGTTTTCCGTCAGTGTCGCCAATGACCGCGGCGTCACGCGCCGCGAGACGCGTAGCTTCACCGTGGATGCCGGCGGTCCGACGATCAACATCATCGAGCCTGAGCTCGCCTCGATCATCGCCGGTGCGACCAATGTCATCGCCGAAATCACCGACCCGTCGGGCGTCGACGCCTCGACCGTGCGGTACCGGATCGACGCGCAGGAGTTCAGCATGACCCAGATCGGAGGGACGAACCGGTTCACGGGCTCCTTCGATGCGAACCAGTATCCGGAGACCATCGGCCAGATCACGATCAATGTCACAGCCGCCGATCTCTCGGGCAACGACCGTACTGAGGAGGTCTCGGTACAACTCGATTCGCGCCCGCCACTGATCGACATGGATCCGCCCACCGTCCGGGAGGCCCAGGAAGAAATGACCGCGCAAATTTGTTCGACTGCGTTCGACCCCGTCGGAGGGGAGGCGGCGAATGACGCAACGGTCCTTGGGCCGGTACCATCCTTCCGTGCGCGCATCGAAGACCGAACCAATCGTGTCTCGGCCATCTCCGGGGTGAACAACGACGACGTCCAGGTTTACATCCTCGACGACGAGACGCAGCCCCTCCTGATCGACGCCGATGGCGATGGAGTCTGTGACTCGATCAATCCGGACTTCCTACCCAACAATCCCTTGGGCAATCAACCCGCGGTGGTGATCGACATGACTGCCGTTGCCGCGTCGGGGAATGCGTTCTTCCAAGCACTGGCGGCCGGGCAGTCGCTCCCCAATCCCTACAACGGCTCCCCGTTTTGCTTCGGCGGCGACAACGGCAACGGGACCGGCAAGGCCACGGACCCGCCGGACGATGTCTGCCTTGGGACCAACCTTACGCGCGTCATCCCCGACAACACGGACCCGGACGGCCTGCGGCCCGCGATCTACGGTCGCGCTCCGCTGACGCCTCTTCGGTGCATCGGCGACCGATTCGATTTTCCGGGGGCTGGCATCAACCCCGGCTTCGCATGCGTTGCAGCGCGGGCCACCGACAACGGGGGCAACGGGAGCGTCTCCTCGCCGCTTCGGGTCTGTCTGGACGATTTGCTTGGCGGCAGCGATTGTCCGGCAGTCATTGGCAATACGTTTGTGCCAGCGTTCAGCTGCACCTCCGGTTGCACGGTCTCGGAGCTGGACTTCGTCGAAGACAGCCCGAACACCGGCACGTTGCTCAACAGTCGCCTGATTGGCCCGTTCCAGTAGTCGGGCACGCGTCCGATTACCGGAAGTTCTGCACCGACCAGAACTGCCCGTCTGCGGTTTCGTAGAAGCCGCAGGCGACCCTGCTGTACTCGGGGTTGGTCATGTTGATGTAGTGGCCGTGCGCCGAGAAGGGCTCGCCGGGGCCTTCGTCCCACATGGCCTGGAGGCAGCCCGTGATCACGCGGTCTTCGGACGGCCAGCCCGGGCATTCGTTCTGAGCCCAGCCTCCGGGTGTGCAGATGTCGTCACGGAAACCCGAGTGGGCGCTTCGGGTGCTGTCGTACTCCGCGTGCTGGTCAGCGCAGCCCTCGGCTTCGCTCCAGCGCTGAAGCGCGGGGAGGCACTGGCACTCCCAACGGAGCTGGTTGATTCGGGTCACACAGTCGTCGTACCGGTCACCCGTGCGTGCGAGCGGCTCCGGTTGGCAATTCGCCACAGGTGCCGCAAGCGCACCGTTGCTGCAGTCCGCGATGAAACGCGGGTCACCCGGCGTCCCGCTCGTTCCACCGGTTCCGCCTCCCGATCCGCCGGCGCCCGGGTCCACGAAGAAGTCGCCGCATCCTGTGGCAAGCAGGCAAACCATCAGCACTGTCGTCGTCATTCCGCGCATCCGCGCCCCCTTAGTCAAAGTTCTGAACGCCCCAGACATTCCCCGAGGGCGTGGTGAAGTAACCGCAGGCCACCCGCGTGTACGACGGGTTCGTCATGTTGATGTAGTGACCGTGCACCGAGAACGGCTCGCCGGGACCCTCGTCCCACATCGCTTGCAGGCAGCCCGTGATGATGTGCTGCGCGGAGTTCCAGCCGGGGCACTCGTTTTGGGCCCGGCCTCCTGGTGAGCAGATGCGGTCGCGGAAACCGGCGTGGGCGCTTCGCGTGCTGTCGTACTCAGCGTGCTGATCGGCGCAGTCCTCGCCCGCGTCCCAGCGCTGAAGCGGAGGAAGGCACTGGCAATCCCAGCGAAATTGATTGATGCGCGTGACACAGTCGGCGCGAATGTCGCCGGTATTGGGGACTGGGGTGGGCGTGCAGTTTGGAATGGGGGAGGCGAGCGGTCCGCCAGAGCACGCGCCGGGATCGCCGCCGGCTCCACCGGTTCCGCCAGTGCCGCCGGTGCCGCCGGTTCCCCCGGCGCCGCCGGTTCCCCCGGTGCCAGCGTCAGTGCCAGCGTCAGTGCCAGCGTCGGTGCCGGCGTCAGTGCCAGCGTCGGTGCCCGCGTCCGTCCCCGCGTCCGTCCCCGCGTCGAACGTGCGCGGTGGTTCGTCGGTGATCGCGCCTTCGCACCCCGAGGCCAGCGCGAGGACCGCTACGAGCAAGAATCGAGTCCCCATCCTGCGTTCAACCTAGCAATCGATGAGCTTTCGCCCAAATGGGTGAGACACTTCCTTACATCGAGTTGCTCAGGGCGACTCAGGGCAGGAATCGGTTCCGGGCTTCTGCGGGAGGCAGGGGGCAGTGCTCGTACTTGCCAAAGACCCGGTATCGAACCCGGGCGAGGATTCCGTAGAAGAAATCGGTGAGCCAGACGGGCAAAAAGCGGAACCAGGAGAGGGCCTTGGCCGGGTAAGGCAACTCCTGCATGGCGAGGGCCGCGGCGCGTGAACGGACGAAGACCTCGCCCCTGCTCAGGTACACTACGGTTTCGATTTCGCTGGGAAAGTCCGGATGAAGCGTCCGCGCGAGCGCTGCGGTTTCACCCTGCAGGGGTGCGAAGTAGAAGATGCGCTCGGTGTCGGCGCGCAGCATGCCTTTGACGATGCCGTTACACATGGCGCAGACACCATCGTAGAAGAGCAGGTGCGGCGGGAGCTCGGTCATCGAGGTTTCAATAGCAGAAGCCCGGCCTTGGGCGGCCCGGCGACCTGGAGGCGCTCGGGCAGGACGCGATTGAGCATGTAGTAGAAGATCGAGGTGATCGCGCCGGAGGTGGTGATCATCACCTTGCCGTTTGGCAGCGGCGTGACGAACCCTTCGCTGGTTTCGGGGAGCACCAAGGGCGCGGCCACAGGATTGCCGTTCGCGAGGTCGAAGGTGACGAAGAGCGACTCTTGTGGGATCGGCACCCGGGTTCGATCGCTCCGCGAGAGGAACTTCGGCAGGTGGTAGCCACAGACGACGTTCATCCAGCCGCGTCTCAGGCCGACGGTGAGAATGCTGTCGACGAAGGCCACCGGCTCGGACAGGACGTAGCTCCAGAGGCCGCCCGGCTCGGGCAAGCGCTCCTTGCAGAATCCGTCGTAGGACTTTTCCCAGCGCATCTCGCCGTCCTTGGTGTACGCGGTGATCTGGCCTTGAAAGGGCGTGTAGATCGTCTCGTCCGGTCCGATGCTCGGGGATGCGGACCCGCCCCCGCCTTCCGCGCTCTGCCAGAGCCGCTTTCCGGTCTGTGCGTCGATCGAGATCATTCGGCCGAGCTCGTCGACCGCGTAGACCGAGCGTCCGTCGTGTGAAATGGCAGGGCTCGTGCCGCTTCCACCACCCATCGGCGCTTGGAAGACGATGCGAAGGGAGTCATCGGTGATGTCGATGCCGTAGAGCACGCCGGTGTCAGGGCTGGCGCCGGCCGCGGTGATATAGAGTCGGCCGGTTTCCGGATGAAGCGCAGGCGTGTTCGCGACTTCGAGCTCCCAGCCTTGAATCAAGTTGAAAAGGAATGGGATCAGGTCCGGGTCCATCAAGTCCTTCCACAAAGACTCGGGCGGCTCGTCTTCGGCGGTGGGCCCCGCCCCGCCAGGAAGGTCGAGCGGTGGCATCGCCAGCTCGCCGTTGTGCGACCAGAAGAACAAGACCTTGCCATCGGTCGTCACCCCGCCGACGTAGCGTTGCCGGCTGAGCACGACGGACATGAATCCCCACGCGACGCCGTACGGCTTCAAATCGACGACCCATTTGACGTCGCCGTTGGGCTTGAAGGCCCAAAGCTGATCGCGGTCTCCGAGGTAGAGATCGCCTTCGGCGTCGATCGTCGGCGCATTCATGATCGCAAACGAGTCGAGGTCGTCGAGCGATTCCTGTGGCTTCGAGGACCAGAGCACTTCGCCCTCGCCCGAGATCGCGAAGAGGTGACTGTTGCCGGGAGGCGCGCCGGTCACCACGTACGACGTGCCGTCGAGCCCCACCGTCGGCGGCCAGAAGATCGGGTGGCCCTGCAGAAGGTGCTTCTCGAGCTCGAACGAGGTGCCAAGCTCGAGCGGGACGAAGTCGGTGTTCGAGCTGTCCCGATGCCCGGCTGGCCAGATGCTGTCGAAGTACTGCGGACTGAGGTTCGACTCCGTCTTGCTCTGCCGAAACGCGGGTGGTCCGTCGGCGAGAATCGGCGGCGGCAGCGGCGCCTCGCTCTTCTTCTTGCTACTGCGCTGGCTCACCAACCATACCGCGATGACAGCAAGCGAAAGGGGCACGCCCCAACGAATCCATCGGCTCTTTACCGTCCCCATGGTCGCGTGCTAGCACGCTCGCGCGCTGCGCCGTCAAGCGCGAACTTCCCGTACACCCATGTCGCTGCCTCCACCACACCGGCCTTTCGGCATCAAAGCGCTCAATACCGTGGGTGCAGGCCTTCGGGGCATCGGTTGGGACCCTCCGTCACTCGAGCCGAAGAACCTGATCGACACCGCGATCCGCCGAGCGGGATCGAACGATTTCGGGGGCGACGAATTTCGAAAAGGGCTCGAGGTGTTCGTCGAGTCGGTGGAGCGGGAGGGCCAGCTGAGCACCCTAGGCCGCATCAGCTGCCGTGAAACCTTGCTCCGCTACCTGACGAACCGCCTGCGCCTGCAGGAGTACCGGACCGCGCACCCCGAGGTTGCGGACGAAGTGATCGAGCGGCCGATCTTCATCATTGGGCTGCCGCGCACCGGGACCACCATCTTGTTCAATTTGTTATCGCAGGACCGGGGGAACCGTGCGCCGCTGAGCTGGGAAGTCGAGTGGCCCGTGCCGCCGCCCGAGGCGGAAACCTATCACAGTGACCCGCGGATCAAGGACGCCGAAAAGCTCTTTGGCAATCTCGACCGCGTCATC
>JBARTN010000168.1:0-11187 GCA_049645265.1 Polyangiales bacterium | reverse complement strand
GACAAGCAACGCATGCTCGAGCATTTGCTGCGAGACGACGAAGTGTCCCGGGCCATCGTTTTTACGCGGACCAAGCACGGGGCCAACAAGGTCGCCAAAAAGCTCGGAAACGCCGGCATCGGCGCCGAAGCCATCCATGGCAACAAGTCACAAGGTGCGCGGCAGCGCGCGTTGCAAAACTTCAAGAATGGGGACTCCTGGGTGCTGGTCGCGACGGATATCGCCGCGCGCGGCATCGACATCGATGCGGTCTCCCATGTGATCAACTACGAGCTGCCCCACGAACCGGAGAGCTACGTGCACCGGATCGGCCGAACGGGCCGCGCGGGCGCAACAGGCGCCGCCTGGTCACTGGTCGATCCATCGGAACGCGGCAGATTGCGAGCCGTGGAACGGCTCATTCGGTTCTCGCCTTCGGAGGTCGAGGTCGATCTGCCGCCGCGCGAGTCCGCTGAGCCGACGCGAGTCAGCCCGCCCCGTCGACGAAGTCGTCCACGCGCTTCCACCAATCAAAGAGCCAACGCCTCCGCGCTTCCCCGCACGGGATCTCGTCGGCGCTGACACGCCAGATTCGAATCTGAATCTGCGCACCGACCACGGTGCCGTTGAGCAAGTCGGTTGCGTGCGCGAGGCCTTCGAGCCCGCGATGCGCGACGATGAGCACATCGGCATCGGGGGCGGTGTCGAGCAGGCCTAGCGCGCCGCCGGGCTTGGGCGGGAGGCAGTGCTTGAAGGTCGCGGCGATCTCAGCGAGGTCTGGGTGCGTTTTGCCGAGCCTTTTGAGGGCGATTTCTTGCTTCCGTTTGGTGAAGCGAGTGCCTTCCGGATAAAGCAAGACGCCCTGGTCGCCGAGATCTTCCGCCAGCTTCCGAACCCCTGCAAGCTCTTCATGCACACTGCCGCCGCGGTCGATGAAATAGTTGGGTGAGGCATGACCGGCGACATCGATGCACGGGTCGACCAAAAGCTCCCGCTTGAACACATAGCGAAGCCGAAGCCCCGTGGTGTTCGAGATGAAGGCGACCGGAATCGCGGTGTCGATGATGCTCGCGTGTCGAATGAACACCAGAACAGGGCCAGGAAGGATCTGGTCGTCGCCTTCGATCGACACGGAGAGCGAGAGAAAGCGAGCAAGCCAGGCGAACAGGGAGCTGCCCCACCAGCACTCGAGGCGGAAGAAGAGCTCTTCCCGGCGCTCGGGTCTGCCAGGAGTGACCAGGTAGATCGCGGCTGCTGCCGTCAATCCCATCAGTTCGATGCTGAGGTAGAACCAGAAGAACATCAGCAGACGCAGCACCGCAAACGAGCTGCGGCGAAAGATTCCAACCACGAAGGCGCCCGGGATCCAAACCGGGGCGAGCGCCGTGAGCAAGACCCAGAGCAGAACACACGTCGACACCGTCATGAGTCGCCGACGGGTAGGCGACACGGAGGCCGAATGTGAAAAGGCCAGCGCCTGGACGAACCGAGACCGGCGGCGAAGGTCGGTGGGCCGCACCATGCTCCTTTGTTCGCGCGCTTCCATCATTTCTCCGTGCCCAATTTATCTGGGAAATTCGCAGGACGAAAGCCCTTTGCGAAGCGACGCGCGCTTCCCTCAGGGAGAGGCGACAATCGACGAGATCATTTCGTCAATGGTCGCGGCGTTTTCCGTTACCGTCGCGCTCGGTCCCAGAAACTTGAAGTAGTAAGGGCCACCCTGGCTGTTCACGATCACCGCGATCAGGCGTTGATTCGCTTGCCCGGGCTGTTGCTGGCCCGTGGGGCTCATGCCTCCAGCGTACTGGCCCGCGATCTCGAGCCTCGTGATGTCCATTCCCGACACCTTGCTGCTCGTCTGCTTCGCATCGGACACCGCCGAGCCGTCCGGATTGCTGAACTGCCCGATCCAGCGGTCGAGGTTGTCCTGTGACGTCCCCGCGCCTTGCGGTCCGAAGAAGTAGACGATCAGCTCGGCGGCGCCCGCCGACCCCGGTGCGCTCAACTGCGCCCGGCGCATGGCGGACTTCGGTGGCTGGGCGCTCCACTTGGCGGGCACCTTGAATGCGACCGCGCCGACGTCGATCATTCCCGACGCATCAGGCTGACCGGACGTCGAACCGTCACCACCCGGGACCTGACTCGGATCCATTCCTGCATGCGGATCCCCGATCGGCGCCATACCCGCGTGTGGGTCCTGGGCAGTGCCCGGATGCGCGCCACCGGTTTCGGTCGTCCCGACCTTGGCGGCCGCGCCGCTTCCCTCTTTCGGGGCGGGACCTTTGTTCTGACAGCCCGCGGCGACGATCAGGGCCAGGGACATGGCGAAGACTTGGAACGATGGACTCATCATGGTCGTAGTGGAGCACCTCGGCGGCCGACCCTCAAGTCCTCGACACCAGCTGCCGGAGCGTCCATGGTGAGCCCCGAGGCATGCAGCGGATACGAGGTTTTGTAGATTTGGTGTTCGACTTGGTCGAGGAAACGACCAATTTGGTCGAACGCACCCACGACGCGGTCGTGGAGCGATCCGTGCGGCGGTTTGCGCCCGTCGAGCCTGCCAAGAGCACGGCGAAGGTCGTCACGGGTGTCCAAACCGCGATTTCCAGCGGCGTATTCGAGTCGATTCGCGTGCTCAACGGCGTTAGCCGCTTCACGGTGAACGCCGTCGCGGATGTGGCCGAAGCAGGTCTCGCCCAGGCGTCCGACGCCGATGATTTCGAGCTCGCCACGCCGGTCCGATCGAGCGCGGCGGGCACTGCGGCCTGGTACGTCGACTATCTTCAAGCCTCGGTCAACGGATTTTGGGGGGACTATCTCAACCGAAAGAAGAGCCGCCTCGATCTGGGCATGACCCTTCGCCACCACGGGCGGCACCTTCCCGCAACCGCGGAAGCCTTTGCGGCTGCGTTTCCGAACCCGACGAACAAGGTTTGCGTCTTCGTGCACAGTCTGGCCGCGACCGAGTGGCTCTGGAGCCTTTCGTCCCAAGAGCACTACGGCGATCCGGACGTGACCTTTGGCACGCGCCTCGCGGACGACCTCGGCTACACGCCGATCTATCTTCGTTACAACACCGGCCGTCACATCTCCGAGAACGGCCGGGCGCTTGCCAAGCTGATCACCGAGGCCCTTGACGCCTACCCGGTGCCGGTCGAAGAGGTCGCGCTCGTGGGTCACAGCATGGGCGGCTTGGTGGCGCGAAGCGCAGCGCACTACGCGCGCGAGCACGACGAGCCTTGGGTCGCGCAACTTCGGCACGTGGCCTGTATCGGCTCGCCGCATCTGGGCGCACCCCTCGAACGGGCCGTGAACCGGCTCACCGGAATCCTTCGAAAGGTCGACGCGGCCGGCGCACAGGTTCCGGCTGCACTGCTAGACGCCCGAAGCGCCGGCGTCAAAGACCTCCGCTACGGCTACACGATCGACGAAGAATGGCTTGGGCGAGATCCGGACGAGGTGTTTGCCGATGCACGGCGCAACATTCCCCTCGTCGATGGGGTCGGATACTATTTCTTGGCGGCGACGATTACGCGCGACCCCGAACATCCGCTCGGTCAGTTGCTCGGCGACCTGATGGTTCAGCTCCCGAGCGCCTCTGGAGAGGCGCCTGAGCCCGCCAGGCGCATTCATTTTTCGGGTGGCACCGTGTTCTCCGGGATGAATCACATCCACATTGCCAACCATCCGGACGTTTACGAAGCCTTGCGCGACCTGCTGGCGGCCTAGATGACCGACACGAGCCACGCCGATGCGCTGATCCTCTTTGGCATCACGGGAGACCTCGCCCGCAGGAAGCTGTTCTCCGCTCTGTACGACCTCACCGCCGCCGGTCACCTCGACATGCCGGTGGTCGGCGTGGCGTCTCGCGCCTGGGATGACGAGACCTTGCGTCGCCAGGCTCGGGAGGCCTTGGATTCATCAGGCCGCCCCATCGACGAGGAGGTCTTCGCGCGGCTCGCCGCCAACCTCTCCTACGTGTCCGGCAACTACCGCGAGCCTGCCACCTACCGAGCGATCGTCGAAAAGGTACCGGGCAGTGTCCGCGCCGTGTCCTATCTCGCCATCCCTCCGGGCCTGTTCGAGGATGTCGTCGAGGGCCTGGCCTCGGTAGGCCTGAATCACGGCGGGCGACTGGTGTTGGAGAAGCCGTTTGGCCGGGACGCACGGTCGGCCACTGAGCTCAACGACATCATCCACCGTCATTTCCCCGAAGGCCAAGTGTACCGGATCGATCACTTCCTCGGGAAAGAAGCCGTTCAGAACCTCATGATCTTCCGCTTCTCCAACACCGTCCTGGAGCCGATTTGGAATCGCCACTACGTGCGCGGCGTGCAGATCACCATGGCCGAGGACTTCGGTATCGAGGGAAGAGGCTCGTTCTACGACAAGGTGGGCACGATGCGCGATGTCGTTCAGAACCATCTCTTGCAAGTCCTCTCCCTGCTCGCCATGGAGCCGCCGGTGTCCGACGACCCGGATTCGCTGCGCGACGAGCGGGCCAAAGCGCTGAGGGCGATCGTGGCGCCGACCCCCGACGCGGTCGTGCGCGGACAGTATGTCGGCTACCGTGAAGAGCCTGGTGTTGCGGCCGACTCCGATACCGAAACGTTCACCGCAGTGCGACTGGAGCTCGATTCCTGGCGCTGGGCCGGAGTGCCTTGGATCATTCGCGCGGGCAAGGGGCTTCAATCCACCGTGACCGAAGCGGTCGTCGAGTTCGACCGTCCTCCACGCCCACTCTTCGCCGACGCGGACTGTCGCCCAAGCCCGAACCGATTGACCTTCCGCACCAAGCCCGACGATGGGATCAGCTTGTCGATGCAAGCCAAGAAGCCCGGGCCTGCCATGGTCAGCCGCCCGATCGAGTTGCACCTCGAGCACGATCGGCCGCAGGGCCGCGATGCCTACGACCGCCTGATTGGTGACGCGCTTCGCGGCGACCCAGGCTTGTTCGCTCGTCAAGACGGAGTGATGGAAGCGTGGAGAGTCGTCGATCACGCGTTGGCCGACGGTCGATCGGTCGTGCCCTATTCACGAGGCAGCTGGGGACCGCCCGAGGCCAATGCCTTGCTTGGCACCGATTGGCGCTGGCTCACCACATGACGCGAGGTCGAGTGACCTGATGCGTGTCATTCGCGCAGAAGATGACCTCCCTGAAGCCGCGGCCGCAGCGCTGAGCCGTTCGCTGCAGAGTGCGCTCCTGCGCAAGCCGCGGGTCTCTTTGGCGCTCTCGGGGGGCAGCACCCCATTGCCTGCCTTGAAGCTGTTGGCGCGTGCCGATCTCGACTGGACCCGCGTCGACATCTACCAAGTCGATGAGCGACTGGCTCCGGCCGGCGATCCGGCCCGCAATCTCGTCGGTCTCGCGATCGCGCTGGCCGATCACGTTCCGGCGTCTGTGCATCCGATGCTCGTGGAAGCCTCTGACATCGAGGATGCGGCCGAGCGATACGCCGCAGATCTCCCCGAGGCGCTCGATGTCGTTCATTTGGGCCTCGGCGACGACGGCCATACGGCGTCCCTGATCCCGGGCGACCCAGTGCTCGACGTGACCGACCGGCAAGTCGCCGTCACCCAGCCCTACCGAGGCCACCGCCGAATGACGCTCACCTTCCCTGCGTTCGAGCGCGCGGGAGCGATCATCTGGATCGTGTCGGGCTCCAGCAAGGCGCCCATGGTCGAGCGCTTGCTTGCGGCCGACCCGACGATCCCTGCCGGACGAGTGCCGCAAGAGCGCGCCGTCCTGATCACCGACAGGGCGCCCCGCCCATGACCAGCCAAGCCTTCACGACCGACCTCGGCGTACGAATCCCCGCCATCACCACCGAGCAAATGCGCGAAGTCGACCGAGTCGCGATCGAGGAGGTGGGCCCAAACCTCTATCAGATGATGGAGAACGCAGGCCGCAATCTCGCCGTCATGGTCCTCGAAACGCTTGGCGCCGCTTGGAGCCATACGCCGATCACCGTTCTTTCGGGCACCGGCGGCAACGGCGGCGGAGGGATTTGCGCCGCACGCCATCTCGCCAACCGTGGAGCAGACGTCACCGTCGTCGTCTCCGATCCTGGCGGGCTAACTCCGGTTCCAAGCGAGCAGCTCGAAATCTATTGCGGTACCGTGGGCAAAGTGGCCGAAGCGTCCGCCCTCGGCGCGTTGCAGCCTGGGCTCATCGTCGACGCGATCATTGGGTACAGCCTGCACGGGCCACCGCGCGGGGTCGCGCGTCGGATGATCGACTGGACCGGCACGCAGTCTGCCTCGGTGATTTCACTCGACGTCCCTTCGGGCATCGACGCGACGACGGGCGAATCGTTTGGTTCCCAGGTACGAGCCTCGGTCACGCTGACCTTGGCGTTGCCCAAGACCGGACTCGACGCGGAGACCAGCGGCGATCTTTGGCTGGCCGACATCGGCATTCCGATGGAAGTCTATCGCCGGGTTGGCATCGACGTGCCTGCGGGGATATTCGGAGACCGCTTCCGGGTGCCGTTGCTCCCTTTTGGCGTTTGACGCGACCCGATGTAAAGCTGCAGTCGAATGGCGCCCAAACAAACCTCCGATTCCGCGGTGGACGAAGTCCGGGCTGCGCTCGGCCCCGCGCTTCATCGCTTTGGACCGGACTACTGGCGCGAGCAGGACGCGGCCAAAACATTTCCAACCGCCTTCTTCGACACGATCGGCGAGGCGGGTTACTTCGGCACCTTCATCCCCGAGGCCTACGGCGGCCTGGACGCGGGCCCTCGAGTGGCTTCCGTGCTGGTCGAAGAGATCAACCGAGCGGGGGGCGACGCTGCATCGGTCAACGCGCAGATGGCGATCTGCCGGACCCTCGTCCTTCACGGAACCGAAGAGCAGAAGCAGCGGTACCTGCCTGGGGTCGCGTCCGGTGACATTCGATTCCTGACCGTGGCCGCCACCGAACCCGACAGCGGCGCGAACATGAACGAGCTTGCGAGCAGCGCTCGCCGCGATGGCGACGATTGGCGGATCAGCGCGAGCAAGGTGCTGATCTCGTTTGCCGCGCACACGCGCTTGCTGATTCTTCTCGCCCGTGCCGATGAAGGCACGACGCTTTTCCTACTCGATCTCGACGAAGTGGGCGACCAAGTCGAGATGCATCCGATCGACCTCGTCGCGCACCGCATGACTGCAAGCCTGTTCATCGACGACCTTCGCGTGCCGGACAGCGCGCGGATCGGGCCCGTCGGCGAAGGACTTCCATGCTTGATGAAGGGCTTCGTGATTCGACGCGTGCTCGCCGCCTCCGAGGCGATCGGCAACGCGCGCTTCCTGCTTCACCAGAGCATCGACTATGCCAAGACGCGCAAGACCTTCGACCAGCTGATCGGCGTCAACCAAGGCATCCAGTATCCGCTAGTGCAAGCGTATGCCAAGGTCGAGGCCGCGGACTTGATGCGCTGGGACGTTCTGGACCTCGTAGATCGCGGTGAGGACGCGGTGCCACGCTCCGCGATGGCGAAAGTCTTGGCGTCTGAAGCGGCCTGGGAAACCTCGCGCGCGGCGCTGACCACCTTTGGCGGCTGGGGCCTGGCTTCCGAGTATCACGTCGAGCGTAAGCTCCGCGAGGGGACGGTCTACGTCTTCAACAACCTGTTGATGAACCTGATCGCCGACCGGGCGCTCGGGCTTCCCCAAAAGTAGCCCGATCGCTAGCCGAGATCCTCAGGCAGGCTCCGGCCCGGGCTGATACGCGCAGAGGGGATCCTCGCCGAGCGGGTCGCCCGTCATCGCGTACGCACGCGCACGTGAACCGCCGCAGGCGAACTTGAACTCGCAACGCCCACAGCGGCCTTTGTAGTTGCGCGGGTCCTGAATCTCGTGGAGCGCTGCCGACTCCCGGTAGATCTCGTGAAGCGGCTGCTCCTTGACGTTGCCCAGCAACGGGTAAGGCAAGAAGCCAGCCGGGTACACCTCGCCGAGATGCGAGACGAAGATGACACCGTTGCCGTCGCGGATGCCAAACGACATCTGCCGCGCGCGCGCCTGCACGTCTTCGACCGACATGCCCTCCGCGAGCTTCTGCTGAATCCAGTAGCGACGATAGTGCGGTGCCTCGGTCGTGCCGATACGAAACGGGGCGTCTGAGGAGATCGAGTACACCCAGTCGAAGAGCTTCTCGACGTCATCGGCGCTTGGTGTGTCGAGCTCGGCCCCACGGCCGACCGGAACCAGCAAGAAAAGGCTCCAGCGACGCACGGGAGGCGCCGCCTGGTCGCGGAGGAGCTCGTACATCGCGCGGACATGCGGAAGCGTTTTGGCCGTGATGGTCGTGTTGACCTGAACCGGAATGTCGAACTCCCGCGCCCATTGGAGCGCGCGCATCGAGTACTCGAAAGTCCCCGGGACGTTGCGAAACGCGTCGTGAATCTCGGCTGTCGGCCCATCGAGGCTCACGCCCATCGCGCTGATCCCAAGCTCGTGAAATCGGTCCACCGTCTCGCGTTGCAGAAGCGGTGTCGTGCTCGGCGTGATCGAGACGTGGATTGGAAGCGACCGTCCATACTCGATCAGCTCCGCGATATCCGGACGCTTGAGCGGGTCGCCGCCGGTCAGCACGAGCATGCTGCCGAGCTCCTGAACGCTTCGCATCAGCGCTTTGCCCTGCTCGGTGGTCAACTCCGCCGGGTCGCGATGCGGGATCGCGCTCGCGCGGCAATGTTGGCATGCCAGGTCGCAAGAGATGGTCGTCTCCCAGTACACGTTTCGCGGCTGGCGACGGTAGATGAAGCCTTGGTACTTGGTTCCTACGGTTTGAAGCTCCATCAGCTCAGCTCTCTTCTGCGGATCACGCCGCCTAGGCGGTCGGCCCAGTTCTCCGGATAGCCCTCGTAGTACCGGGTCCACTGCCGGCCGGTTACTTCGCGAAATGCGAGGGCGTAGGCTGCACGTGAAATAGACGGCAAGCCGACGAAGGGCAAGTAGAGCCAGCCGAGCAAGCGCGACTGCTTGCAGTGCCCCAGCTCATGGGCGCGATTTCGAACGTCCAGATCGTGCCAGCGGCTGTCTACACGGCTCCAGAACACGATGTGCCCGAGCGAGATGCCGGTCCCCGAGGACTCGACCACCAGGCGGCCGTCCTCGACCTCGATGTTCACGATGCGTTGACGGGCGGCTTCGGTGCCCAGCATCACTGCTCCAAGCGCGGTCTGGGGCGCCTCCCACGCGAGCGACCAGCCTCGACGAAGCAACGACATCAGCGCAAGTCTAGCACTCCGAGGTCAGCTCACTACTCGAAGAGCGCCAGGTACTCGCCATAGCCTTCCTTGGCGAGGTCTTCCTTTGGGATGAACCGTAGCGCGGCGCTATTGATGCAGTACCGCATTCCCGTCGGCGCCGGCCCGTCCTCGAAGACGTGACCGAGGTGGCTGTCACCGGTCTTGCTCCGCACTTCGGTCCGCGTCGACATCAGCTTCCGGTCGACGTGCTCGGTGACGTGCTCTTTGTCGAGCGGTTTGGTGAAACTGGGCCAGCCGGTGCCGCTTTTGTATTTGTCGGTCGAGCTGAAGAGAGGCTCCCCAGTGACGACATCGACGTAGATCCCTTCCTTCTTATTGTCCCAGTAGTCGTTCCGGAACGGCGGCTCGGTGCCTTCTTCCTGGGTGACTTTGTACTGTAGGGGCGTCAACTCTTTGCGGATCTCTGCGTCGGCGGGCTTGTCGTATGACTTGCTCTTGTCGGACATTGGTTTCTTCCCTGCGGCTTTGGGTTTCTTCGGTGGTTCGAGCGGCCTCTTTCCCCAGACGGACTCGAGAAAGCCTTCGCGCCCTGACCCGGCGCGGTAGCGCTTGTAGTTGCTCGGATTCTTTTTGTAGTAGTCCTGATGGTACGCTTCGGCCGCGTAGAACGCCTCGGCCCTTCGAATCTCCGTCACGATCGGGGCCTTGAAAATTTCACTCTTCTCGAGCTTGCGTTTCGACGCCTCGGCGAGCTCGTGCTGCGCGCGGTCGTACGTGAAGATCGCAGTGCGGTATTGCTTTCCGCGGTCGGCGAACTGGCCACCGTCGTCGGTCGGGTCGATCTGTCGCCAAAACACCTCGAGCAAATACTCATACGAGACCCGGGTCGGGTCGTACTTCACCTGCACCGCTTCGACGTGCCCCGTTCGACCCGAGCTCACCTCTTGATAGGAAGGAGCGCTCTCCTTGCCGCCCGTATAGCCCGAGGTGACGCTCACGACGCCCTCGAGCTTTTCGAACGGTGGCTCCATGCACCAAAAACATCCGCCGGCGAAAGTCGCTTTCGCGAGCTCGCCACCTTTTGCAGGCGTGCTGGCATGCTTGCCCCGTTCGGGCGGCGCATCCGCGCGCGTCGATGTGACCCCAACCGCTACCAAAATGGCAGCGACCAGGATCGGAATGCCCCATGCAATCGTGCGCCAGCTCTTCATCGCCAATCCTTCATCTAAGGCTCAGCCCCCCTTAACGCCAGAGGCGGCCAGATGTTTCAGAAAACGGCGAGGTAGCTGATTTCAGGCGACTATTCCTTGGCGACGAACAGCGTCTGCGTCGGATAGGCGAACTCGATCCCCTCGTCCTCGAAGGTCCGGTAGATCCGGAGGTTGATTGCCTGGAGGATGTCCATGTGTTGCGCGTAGTCGGACGATTCGACGTAGTACACGGTCTCGAAGTTGAGCGCGGAATCGCCATAAGAGGCGAAATGGGAGCGGTCGAAACGAACGCTGTCTTGAGCTTCGATGGCCGCTCGGATCAGTGAGGGAATGCGTTCGAGCTTCTCCGCGGGCGTTTGGTAGGTGACCCCGAGCGAGAAAACGACGCGACGCTGCTCCATCCGCCCGAAATTGCGAACCCGGCTTTGCAGGAGGTCCGAGTTGGAGAAGACGAGCTGCTCGCCCGAGATACTACGGATGCGGGTAGTTTTGATGCCGACGTGCTCCACCGAGCCCGCCATGTCGCCGACCACGATGAAATCGCCATTGACGAAGGGCTTGTCGAGGACGATTGAGAGCGAGGCGAATAGGTCGCTGAGGATGTTCTGCACGGCAAGCGCGATCGCGATGCCGCCGATGCCCATGCCGGCCACCAGCGCCGTGACATCGATTCCGAGATTGTCGATGACCAGCAGAAAGACCGTGATCCAAAGCACGAGCCTCGCGATGAAGCTCAGCGCATTCATCGTCGTTCGGTTGGCGCCGTCTTCCTCGGTCTGTCGATAGTGTTCGAGCCA
>JBARTN010000167.1:0-102182 GCA_049645265.1 Polyangiales bacterium | reverse complement strand
CGACCTCTTCGACGAACAAGCCGCAGCGCTCAGCGCACTTGATGACGTTGGCCACACAAGTCGATGCAGCGGTGACCATGTGCACGCGTGCCTCGAGACGAACGCCTGCCATTCCGATCGGCTCTTTAATCCCGTCTTGATCGTCGACGATGTACTCTTGGGGGAGCACGTGAAGCACTTGACGGTCGCCCGGGAGCGGCACTGCCTTGGCCTGCTCGAGAACCCGCGTCACGTCTTCGGCTGCAACCTCGCGGTTGGCGATCGCAGCGACGCCGTCCTGGTTCATTCCGCGCACGTGGCTTCCGGCGATGCCGGCGTACACGGTGTTGATCTCGACACCGGCCATCGTCTCGGCTTGCTCGACTGCCGCCCGAATCGCGTGCACGGTCGACTCGATGTTCACGACGACGCCCTTCTTCAAGCCCTTTGAAGGAACGGAGCCTATCCCGATGATGTCTAGGCCTTCTTCTGACTGTTCTGCCACGATCGCGCAGACCTTCGTCGTTCCCAGATCCAACCCAGCAATGATCTCGTTTTCCGCCATCCCTCGCCTCTCACTGACCCATACCGAAACGGGATTTGGCGGGACAACTTTTGTGCAGAAAAAAATGGGATGAAATGCGCTTTTTCCTCCATCCGAATTAACCCTTTGCGAAAGGGGGCAGTCCCCTTTTTCGTCAGGGCAGTCGAACGGTGACGCGCTCAGGACTTCGAACGTTGTCGAGGTATACGTAGGAAGGTCGCGTATTCTCCTTGGTAAGCCGCTCTAGGACTTGGCGAAGCCGGCGCAGTTTCTGACGGTGTTGACCGTTGCCGAGGCGGACGTTCATGCCATCGTCGCCAACGAAGAGCTCGATTCCGTTGGCGCCTTCAAAATGAATTTCTGAGACGGGCTCCCGTTTCGAGAGGCCCGCGCCTTCGTAATCTTGAAGGAGCGCCATCGAATGAAGCAGGATCGCTTTGCGATACTCGAAGTCGTCGTAGAAGCGCTCCGATGCGATGCCGGTGATGACCGGCAGGTCCACGGGGTCGTCGACGCCAAGTCGCTTGAAGACCGCGCCCTCCTCGCTCACCAGATAGAGCTGATCGAGACCGACCAGAGCGACGGGCTTACGCTCCACGATTTCAATACGAACGCGCCCGGGGAGCTTGCGAACGACCTTTGCTTCTTCGACCCAAGGGTGCTGAAGTAAGTGATTACGGGCATTTTCTGCTGAAATCTCGAATATGTTAGAGCCAATTTGCAGTCGCGCGGCGCGCCGCACATCGATGTCTTCGAGCTGATGGTTGCCGTCGATGAGAATCTCGCGAATCGCGAAGGCATCGGCCTCGTGTGCGTAGCGGACCGTCTGGTCTCCGAGCCAAAGCGCTGCGGCCACCAGCAGTCCGACGAGAGCCACTTGTCCACCGCGGCGTACCCAGGCCCTGTGGGCCAGGAACCATCCGCCTAAGCCTTCCCGAGCCCCTGCCGCCCGTTCACGCCATGTCCTCTTGGGTTTGGTCCGCCGCGGCTTTTTGGGGGTTGGCCGTCGCCGATTCTGACTGCCGTCTCTCGGCGCCGCCCTACGAGCGAGCCCCTCGCGAGCCGTCTTCTTCGCAGCGGTCCTTCGGATCAGCGTCTTCGCAGCGGCCTTTTTCGGGGCCGCCTTCTTGGCAGCCACGTTCTTTCGAGGGGGCCGCTTGGGAGCTGGCTTCTTCTCGACCGGCTTCCTTTGTATCGACTTCTTGCGCGCCGGTTTCTTCAGGGCATTCGATGGAGCCCGTCGGCGGTTCATCGGCGGATCACCTCGAGGAGCTCCGGGCCCGTGCGCGTGATGTCTCCGGCCCCTAGCGTGATGACGACGTCGCCCGAGCGAACCCGCGCGCCAATCGCATCGGCCAAATCCTTTCGGTCTTCTACCAAGGTCACGTCACGATGCCCGTGCGCACGAATCGCCTCGGCGAGTCGCCGCGCATCAGCCCCTTCGATCGGTTTTTCGCCTGCGGGATAGACGTCGGTCAAGAATAGGACATCGGCCTGGTTGAAGGCCCGGGTGAGCTCATCGAAGAGGTCTCGCGTTCTGGTGTATCGATGGGGCTGGAAGGCAACGACAATTCGTGATCGATAGGCCTTCCGTGCGGCCTCGAGAGTCACTTCGACCTCGGCCGGGTGGTGCCCATAGTCATCGATGACCGTGACCCCCCTCTCTTCGCCGACGATGGAGAAACGCCGCTGCACGCCTTCGAAGCCGCGCAGCGCCGAACGGACCTGGTCATGGTCCACCCGCAGCTCGTCGGCGACCGCAATCGTCGCAAGCGCGTTCAGCACATTGTGGATGCCCGGCATCCGAACCTCGAACTGACCCAAGCTTTCGCCGTGATGCTCGACATCAAAGCCCACGGTGAGACCCGCGAAGACCGGGTTCCGTGCTCGATAGTCCGAGTGGACGGAAAACCCGTAGGTGACGATGCGCTTGTCGAGCCTCGGCAAGATGTCCTGCACGTTTGGATGATCGAGACAAGCGACCACCAGGCCATAGAAGGGGACGCGATTGGCAAAGTCGACGAACGCCTCTTTCACGGCCTCGAGGCTACCGTAGTGGTCGAGGTGCTCCGGATCGATGTTGGTGATGACGGCGATCGAGGGAATGAGATGGTGAAAAGAGCCATCGGACTCGTCTGCCTCCGCAACCAGCAAGTCTCCGGCGCCCCTGGCCGCCCCCGAGCCGAGCGCGTTGAGCTTGCCGCCAATGATGACCGTTGGGTCGAGCCCTGCCCCTCGCAAAACGGTGGCAACTAAGGACGTCGTCGTCGTCTTGCCGTGCGAGCCAGCGATCGCGATGCCGTCTTTGAGCCTCATCAGCTCGCCGAGCATCTCCGCCCGAGGAATCACGGGCACGCCTGCCGCCCGCGCTGCGATCAGCTCCGGATTGGTCGGCGGAACCGCCGACGAGAACACGACGACATCGGCATCGGTCACCTGCTCCGCTTCGTGGCCAATGTAAACCTTCGCGCCTTTCTCAGCGAGACGCCGCGTGTAGTCGTTTTGGCGGAGGTCGGAACCGGTCACGTCGAAGCCCGAGTCGAGGAGCACCTCGGCTATACCGCTCATTCCGACACCGCCGACGCCAACGAAGTGAATAGACCGAATTCTGCCGCGAAACATGGTCGCTTACTCCCACACGGCTCCGTCGACGACAAGCGGGCGGCGCGGGCGATGCGGAGGACGGAGAGCCACTTCGGGGCAACCCAGCCGAAGCATCGGAGCCATGGCGAGGCCCCTGTAGTGCATGCCCGAGGGCGGATCGCTTGGGGGCGCCGGAGCGCTCTCACCCGAGGGCTCCACGCCGCCGATCCAGCCCATCATGTCGTCCACGATGGCGGCCGCGGCGTCTGGCCTGCCGTGGTCCCGGGCGGCGCGCGCCATGGCTTGACGCTTCGCGGGATCGTCCAAGAGGTCGGCGATGAGCTCGGCCAATCCGTCCACCTCGAGCTCGGACTCTCGGATGCAAATCGATGCGCCCTGGGCTGCGAGGGCATTGGCGTTCTTCGCTTGGTGGTCGTCGGCTGCAAACGGGAATGGGATCAGGATCGACGGGCGGCCGATGGCGCAAAGCTCGGCCAAGGTCGTAGCTCCCGCACGCGCCACCACGAGCGCAGCGTTCGCATAGGCACGGGCGATTTCATCGATGAAGGTGACTACTCTCGCTCGAATACCCAGCTCTCGATAGATCGCCTCGACCTCCTCGCGCATCGACTCGCCGGTTTGGTGCACGACCTCGAGCTTGCGATCCGCAACGCCGGCCTGGGCCAGCGCGCGAGGCAGATCTTCATTCAGTTTCCGGGCGCCCTGCGACCCGCCAAGGACGAGCACCGTGCGTGCGCGCGACTCGAAGCCTTCGGGGTCGGCCAAAGCGAGACGCGCGTGCTCGACGAACTCCTGGCGAACTGGGTTGCCCGTCAGCCGCGACTTGCTCGCTCCAAACACCTCTTCGGTCTGCTCGAAAGCGATGTACGCACGGTCCACGAAGCGCGCAAGGATGCGATTGGTCATGCCGACGTACGCGTTCTGTTCGAGAAGCGCGGTCGGCCTTCCTGACAGCGAAGCAGCGAGCAGCACCGGGCCGGACGCGTAACCGCCAACTCCCAGCACCAAGTCTGGCTCGAAGTCCCGCATCAGGGATGCGGCCTCTTTCATTGCGGTTGGAATCCGCGCGAAGCTCTTGAATCGCGCCCCGACGCCCTGCCCCTTGAGTGGCGTCACCTTCAGAAGCTCCAAGGCTTCCCCACGGCCTGGCAAAATGCGAGCCTCGATGCCACGGGCGGTGCCTACGAACTTCACTTCGAGGCCCGGAACCCTTCGACGAAGCTCTTCGACGACCGCGAGCCCCGGAAACAGATGCCCGCCGGTACCCCCGCCGGCAACCATAATGCGTTTGATCATCGTGCACCTCCTCGCGCGGTCCGGAGCTCTGGCTGGCGTCGCTTAGGCTTCGCCTTTGCGTGCGTGTGTTCCCTTCGCGACGCACCGAAACGCGAAGTGTTCAGAATGATCCCTGCGGCGGCGGCATTGACGAGCAGTGAGGAACCTCCGTAACTCACGAAAGGAAGCGCGAGTCCTTTGGTGGGCAGGAGCCCCATGGCAACCGCCAGGTTGGTGAACGCCTGAAGGCCGATGAACAGAGTCATGCCCGCCGCCAGGTAGCCAGCGTAGTCGTCTTGAGCGCGCCACGCGGCACGAAGGCCGCGAAAGACGATCCAAGCGAAGGCCGCACTCAGAAGGATGACCCCGATGAACCCGAGCTCCTCACCGATGATTGCACTGATGAAATCGGTATGGGCTTCGGGCAAGAACAGCAACTTCTGACGTCCGTCACCGAGCCCGACACCCGTCCAGCCGCCGGAGCCGAAGCTCATCAAGGACTCGGTGATCTGGTAGCCCGCGCCTTGCCGGTGCTCGAAGGGCTCGAGGAACGCCTTGATCCGCCGCATTCGATAAGGGGACGACGCGATGGCAGCGTAGCCGACCGGAAGGGCGATCAAGACACAGCCGAGCAGGTACCCCGCCTTTGCGCCCGCTGCGAAAAGCACGACGAAAGTGAGGAGTGCGATCATCACCGCGCTGCCGAAGTCGGGCTGCGCGAGGCAGAGCAGCATCAGGAGCCCCGCTACGAGCACGTGCGGAAGGAAGCCTATGGAGAAGGTCTGAACGCGATGCGACTTCTTCGCGAGCGAATGGGCAAGCCACAGGATCATCGCCAGCTTGGCGAGCTCTGCGGGCTGCACGTTGACCGGACCCAGAGTAAGCCAGCGCGTGGCGCCCCCCGCGCTCTGACCGAAGCCGAGGGCGACGGCGATCATCAGCAGCACCGCAACCAAGAGCACCGGGTAAGTCGAACGCCGGAGCAAGTCGATGTTGACGTGAGCAAAGACGAAGAGAACGACGAGGGCGAGCAACGCAAACACCGTTTGTCGGATCAGGAAGTGATGTCCGTTACCGAACATGTTGTTCGCGTAGACCGCGCTCGCGCTGTAGACCATCACCACACCAAACGCGATCAGCCCGATGAGGGTGGCCGCTAGCGTGACATCGACCGGTCCGGCTTCACTCGTGGGCCCGGGTTTCGAAGAACGGCTCATGCTTGCCCTCCAAGGCTGTGGACTGCGCGTTGGAACTGATCGCCTCGCTCGGAGTACGAGCGAAACATGTCGAAGCTCGAGCAAGCGGGCGCCAGGAGCACGATGTCTCCCCTGTGAGCTAGCGCGAAGGCAGAGCTGACCGCCTCGGCCATCGACCTGGCTCGGCGGAGCTCGAGCGGCGAGCCGGCGAACGCTCGCTCCAGCAAGGGGGCTGCTTCCCCCAAGACGACCAGGGCTCTTCCCTCGTCGGCCATTCGCTGACGAAGCGGCTCGTAGCTGCCGCCCTTGTCGACGCCGCCGGCGATGAGAATGATCTTGCCTTTCGAGCCGGCCAGTCCATCGATCGAGGCCACCGCTGCGCCCACGTTGGTGGCTTTGGAATCGTCGATGTACTCCACACCGGCGACCGAGCCGACGTACTGCATGCGGTGAGCCAGCCCCTTGAATTCGCGAAGAACCGCCGCGATGTCGTCGTCGTGCACGCCGAGGAGACGCGCGACGAGCGCAGCGGCGCAGGCATTTGCCACGTTGTGCGAGCCTCGAATCCCCAGCTCCTCGATGGGAACGCGGAGCGGGCTCTGTGTGTCGGTGAGCACTCCATCAACGACGCGAACGTCGCCGTTCCGACCGCCAAAGAGGACGACGGTTCCGCCGTCCTCGATGAGCTCTCGAAGATCGGGGGAGTCGGCCGGCAAGACCGCAAAGTCTTCTGCGGCCTGTCGCTCGAAAACCCGTGCCTTGGCGGCGGCATAGGCCTCGAACGAGCGATAGCGGTCGAGGTGATCGGCCGTGACGTTGAGCAAGAGCGCGACGTGGGCCTTCATCTGCGAAACCCGCTCCAACTGAAAGCTCGAGAGCTCGACGATGACCAGGCCGCCCTCGGCGCCCGCATCGGTGCCAGCAGCCTCGATCATCGGGCGGCCCAGATTGCCCCCGATGAAGATGGGCCGGCCGAGACGGCTGCACATCTCCCCGATCAGGGTGGTCACAGTGCTCTTGCCGTTGGTTCCGGTGACCGCGATGATGGGCGCGTCGATGAAACGCGACGCAAGCTCCACCTCGCTGACGACGGGCACTCCTTGGAGCTCCGCTTGGTCGAGCTGCGCAAGAGGCGGCACGCCGGGCGAGACGACGATCAGATCCAAGTCTTCAAACGCGCTCTCGGGGTGACCGCCGAGCACCAGCTCCGCGCCCAGTGCCTCTGCCTCGATGGCGGCTGTTCCAAGCGCGTTCACATCACGTTGGTCATTGACCCGGACGCGGGCACCACGCGCCGTCAGAAATTGCACCACCGCCAGCCCGCTCTCGCCGAGCCCGACCACCATCGTTTTTTTCTGCGAAAGCTCCACGGTCACCTCAGCTTCAACGTGGCGAGACTGAACACGGCCAACACGATCGCGATGATCCAGAATCGAACGATGACCCTGGGCTCGGGCCAGCCCTTCTTCTCGAAATGGTGATGAATCGGCGCCATCAGAAAGATGCGTCGGCCGGTCATGCGGAAATAGCCGACCTGCAGGATCACGCTCACCGCCTCGACGACGAAGATGCCTCCTAGAATCACCGAGAGGAGCTCGTTCTTCGTCAAGACCGCTAGCGTGCCGAGGGCTCCGCCGAGCGCCAGTGAGCCGACATCACCCATGAAGACCTGGGCGGGATACGTATTGTACCAAAGGAAGCCGAACCCCACGCCAACGACCGAGGCCGCAAAGATGCTGAGCTCGCCCGCGCTTTCGATGTGCGGGATGTCCAGGTACCCGGCGACCACGTTGCCGAACAGGGTGAGTCCGGCGAGGTAGGCGAGGATCGCGTAGGTCCCCGCCGAGATCATGACCGGGCCGATCGCGAGACCATCGAGTCCGTCTGTCAGATTTACTGCGTTCGAAGTGCCGACGATCACGAACGAGGAGAAGATGACGTAGAGCCAGGGCGGCAACTCGATCGGGTACTTCGAAAATGCGAAGAACGGCGCGGCGAGGCGGTGGCGAATTTCGAGCCAGTCACTCGGGAGCCCAGCCTCGCCGTAGTAGAGCCAGCCGCAGACCACGATCGCCATCGAAAACTGCAGGAGAAGCTTGTACCTGCCTGAGAGCCCGCCGGTCGAACGCATTCGAATTTTCGAGGTGTCGTCGATGTAGCCAACGACGCCGTACGCCACTGTGATCAGGGTCACGACCCAGACCATGGCGTTCGAAGGGTCTGCCCAGAGCACGGTGGAGAGGACCAGCGCCAGCAACATGAGGGCGCCACCCATCGTCGGTGTTCCGGCCTTGGAGAAGTGCGTCTCCGGACCATCGGCGCGAATGACCTGCCCGATTTGCCTGCTCTCCAAACGGCGAATGAACCAGGGATAAAGCCCGAACGTCAGCAGGAGAGACGTGATCGTCGCCATCAAGAAACGGAATGGCACGTAACGGAGGACGTTGAAAAACGAAAGCGACTCGTACTCGTGCAGCGGGTAGAGCAGGTAGTAGATCATCGCTGCCCGTCCTCTAGGAGTGGGGTGATCACGCGTTCCATCTCCATTGCCCGGGAGCCCTTCACGAGGATGACTGCGTTGAGCGGGAGTCGGTCGGAAAGCTCGCCACATTCGGCGGCGTCCTCGAACCAAAGCGTGTCGGTTCCCCGCGCGTTCGCAGTCACTACGGCCTCATGCATGCCATCGCCACAACCGACGAAGAGAAACGCATCGGCATCCGAGACGAGCTCGCCGACCTTGCGGTGTGCCTCCTCGCTATGGGCGCCGAGCTCTTTCATATCGCCCAGGATTGCAACGAATGCCGCGTCTCGCTTCTCGGCGATCGCGCGAGCCGCCTCCACGGCAACTTCCATGGACGCCGGATTCGCGTTGTACGAGTCATCGATGACGAGACGGTCGCCGCTGCCGGTCCGAGGCTGCAAGCGGCCGGAAGAAGGTCTGACCTCGGCGAGCCCGCGGCCTGCTTCCTCGAGCGGCAGGTCCAAGCCGAGTACGATCGCGAGGGTGCCGGCCGCGTTGAGCACCGCGCCCTCCCCCAGCAAGGCTATCGCGATCTCGAGGTCTCTACCGCGAACCTGAACACGGGCCCGGGTGCCCTCTGCATCGACATCCCAGTCGATCACGCGTACGTCGTTGCCAGCGGAGCGGCCGTAGAATAGCTTTCGCTTGGCGGCAACGACCGATGCCCGCTTCTTGAGTGGCGGGTCGTCTCCATAGACGACCGCCACACCATCGGGCGCCAACGCATGAAGCAGCGAAACCTTTTCATCGGCGACCGCTGCGACCGAACCGAGCCCCTCGGTGTGTGAGATGGTCGCCCGAGTCACGACGCCCAAGTCCGGCGCAGCGATCTCGGCCAAGCGCGCGATCTCCCCCGGTTCACTGGTGCCCATTTCGATGACCGCGGTGTCGACCGTCGCGTCGAGCTGGAAGAGAGTCATCGGAACGCCGATTTGATTGTTGAGGTTCCCGCTGGTCCTGAGCACTCGGCAACCCGCCGATTGAAGCGCCGCAGCGCAGAGCTCCTTCGTGGTCGTCTTTCCCACGGAGCCTGTGATGCCGATGACCTTGCCGATCCAGCTGGCGCGATGAGCCTTGGCCAGATCCCCGAGCGCGCGGAGCGTATCTTCCACCTCCACCGCACTCACGTGGGCAGGAAGCGAGGTTCCCCGCTCCACCACGACCGCCGCTGCGCCTGCGTCCATCGCCTGCGCCACGAAGCGATGCGCATCGAAGTGCTCTCCGCGAAGCGCGACGAAGAGATTGCCCCGTTTGACAGCGCGCGAGTCCGTCACGACACCCGAAGCGCTCTCCCACTCAGGGCCACTGGCGTCGCCACCCGTCACGGCGAGCACTTGGTCTCGATGAAGCTGAACCTGGTTGGCAGGGATTGGCGTCGCCATCATGCGCCTCCTGCCAGGCTTGCGATCACCGCACGCGCCTCTTCGCGATCGTCGAAGTGCTGACGCTCTGTGCCGACGACCTGATAGTTTTCGTGACCCTTGCCCGCTAGAAGGACGGTGTCCCCTGCGCCGGCCGCTCGAATGGCAGTTGCAATCGCTTCTCCTCGTTCGACCACTACGCAATAGCCCCGGGTCGCAGCGGCAAGCTCGGCCGCTTCGATGCGAGTCCCACCGGCTTGCTTCGCGCCTGTGGCGACCTCATCGAGGATTCGTCGTGGGTCTTCGGTTCGCGGATTGTCACTCGTCAGCACGCAGAGGTCGGCGCCCTCGACGGCCACACGGCCCATCTCTGGCCGCTTCCCCCGGTCCCGATCACCACCTGCGCCAAACAACACGATCAATCGATTCGGGGTCACCGCACGCATCGTTTGCAGAACCCTCTGGAGCGCGTCTGGCGTGTGCGCGTAGTCCACGAGCACGGCGACGTCTTGCGGGTGTGCAATCCGTTCGAGGCGTCCCGGGCTTCCAGCGGCGAGTTGCCATGCCTTTGAAACGACGTTCAAGTCGAGTCCGAGCGCGTACGCGCAACCGAGGGCCACCAGAAGATTCTCGAGGTTGTGCTCTCCGAGCATCGGACTACGGATCTCGACCGTCCCAGCTGGCGTCTCGACGGTGGCGTGAATTCCGGCACGGGTCACCGCCCAGTCGGTCGCCAGGATTTCGGCGCGACTTCCCAAGCTACGCGAGCAACGAATGACCGGAACCGCAGTGCGGTCTGCAAGCTCGGCTCCAAAGGGGTCATCGACGTGAATGACCGCGCGTTTGGGCCGCAGCTCGGTGAAGAGCCGTGCCTTCGCTTCGCCATAGCGGTCCATGCTCTGGTGGAAGTCCAGGTGGTCGCGGGAGAGGTTGGTGAATGCGGTGACCTCGAAGTCCAGGGCGTCAACGCGGTGCATCGCTAGGCCGTGGCTCGACACCTCCAAAACCAGGTGCGTCGCCCCGGCGTCGCGGGCTCGCCTGGCGAATCGGGAAATATCGTCGCCTTCCGGCGTGGTGTGAAGCGAAGGACGTTCCGCGCCAGCGGCAAGCCAACCCGTCGTGCCGACGAGCGCAGGCTTGGCCGACACGCCTTCGAGCGCGCAGTGCAGAAGGTAGGCCGTCGTCGTCTTTCCGTTGGTGCCCGTGATCCCCACGGTGTGAAGGGCGCTCGTCGGCTCCCCGTACACCAGCTCCGCTGCACGCCCGAGCCCCGCGCGGGCGTCCGTCACGATGATTTGAGGAATGTCGGTCTCGACTTGCTGTTCGGCCATGACTGCGGCGGCACCACGCGCTACGGCATCGCCCACGAAGCTCTGCCCGTCATGGGTCTCACCTGGAACCGCCACGAAGAGATCCCCATCCGTCACCTGACGGGAGTCGTGATGCACCCCGTGGACGGTCTGCGTCGCCAATCCCGCGATTCGAACCCCGACACCGCGGCTCTGGAGCTGCTGGAGCGTCATGCCTTGGCTCGGCTCAGCGGACATGCGGCCTCCGGGGCACCGCCGCTGCAAGTGTTTTCGCGCGCGCTTCTGGCGCTCCAGCCTCTGTCTCGAATTGCCGCCGCTCGAGCCGTAGCCGAATCACAGCACCGTGAGCCACCGCCTTGCCCGGCGCAGGGTCTTGATCGACTACGACGCCCGAGCCCGTGACCTCCGCAACCAAAGACTCGGCGTGAAGGGCGATGACGGCCTGGCGCAATGGAAGCGACCGTACGTCGGGAACTGCGCTCTGCCCCTTCTCGACCGCTTCTTCCTCGGGCGCCGGCTCGACTTCGGCGACGACGATCTGTGTCTTCTTCTGTGCAAGTACCGCCGGCCGGCCCTCGGGGGCGACGCCCATGTGCCGCAGGGTGACTTCGGCGATCCGGCGGAAGACAGGCCCGGCGACGGTCCCGCCATAGTGCGCGATCACCGGCTCATCGATGACGACCGAAATGACGACGGCCGGCCGTTCCGCGGGGGCGAACCCAATGAACGAAGCCAACCATTTGTCTTTGGCATAGCCACCGTGAACGTAGTCGGCTTTTTGTGCCGTGCCGGTTTTGCCGGCGACGAGATAGCCGTCTATCGCTGCTTCGATCGCGGTCCCACCCGGCTCCGTCACCGCAGTCAGCATCTGGCCCACGAGCTTTGCTACCCGCCTGGGCACCACTTGGCGACGAACGCGAGGCGTGTTCTCTTCGATGGTGACGCCATGCCCGTCCGACAGTCGGCGTACGAGCGTCGGTTGCATCAAGCGCCCTCCGTTTGCAATCGCGCTCATCGCCGTCGCCAGTTGGACATTGGTGACGCTCATCCCCTGCCCGAACGAAACGGTGGCCGCGTCGACCTCGTACCAACGCCGGTAGTGGCGAAGGATACCCGCCGTCTCACCGGGAACTCCGAGACCCGTCGGCTCACCAAACCCAAAGCGTCGAAGCCCGCGGTATAGGTTTTTCTTGCCGAGATCGAGCGCAATCTTCGCGATACCGATGTTGCTGGAGTACGCGAGGACCTGCGTCGGAGTCAGCCATTCGTAGGGATGGGCGTCGTGAAACACACGTCCCGCAATCCGCGTGACCCCGTTCTCGCAGTTGATCGATTGGTTGGATTTGACCGCACCGGAGGCAAGTGCCGCTGCCATGGTGAATGGCTTGATCGTGGAGCCCGGCTCAAACCGGTCCACGACAGCGCGGTTGCGTCTGTGCGCTGTTGGATGTTTCGAAGGCTCGTTCGGGTTGAAGGGAGGGTAGTTCGCGAGCGCGAGGATCTCTCCGCTCGATGGGTCCATGACCACGACGCTTCCGCCACGTGCCTCGAACGTGCGCACGCCTAGCGCAAGCTCCCGCTCTGCGATGTGCTGGATCGCCTTGTCGATCGTGAGGACCACGCTCTGCCCTTGCATCGATCGATCGTCTTCCATGTCGTCTGCGAAGACGACCTGGCCGCGCCGGTCGCGAATCGCTTCGACGCGTCGATCAGAACCGCGAAGGCGGTCCTCGTAGGCGAGCTCAATCCCTTCGATGCCTCGTCCATCGATGTCGGCAAAGCCGAGCAGATGAGCGGCGAGGTGCCGGTTCGGGTAGTAACGGCGCGCTTCCGTCGTGAGCTCGAGCCCGGGAATGTCGAGCGCGCGGATCTGCGTGGCTTCGTTGGGCGTAACCCGGCGTTCGATCCAGACGAAATAGCGGTCCGCCGACAATCGCTTCGCCAGCACCTTTGGGTCGAGGTCGAGGATCTTGGAGATCCGCCTCGCAACGGTCCGAGGGTCTTGCTCCATGGCTTTGAGGCGACGGGGATTGGCGTAAACGCTGTCGACGTCGGCGCTCACTGCAAGCTCGGCACCGTGTCGGTCGTAGATCGCGCCGCGCCGCGGAGACACTCGAAGCTCGCGAAGGTACTGCCCTTCTGCCATCTCCCGCAAGCGATCGCCGCTCGCGATCTGTAGATGAAACGCGCGAAAGAGAACCAGCACTGCGACCGCGGCAACGCAGACGCCAAGCAAGGCGATCCGTGCCCGAAACCATCGCTGATGCCGGTTCTTCACCGCACCCTCCCGGCTGCCGTCCGCTTGCGTTTCTCTTTCATCGTCACGATGCGGGTCGGCTTTGGAACCTCCATGCCGAGCGATCCGCGTGCGATGGTCTCGATGCGTCCGCTTTGCCGAAGCGTGGCTGCTTCGATCGAAAGCAGACGGCGGTCTTGAAGGAGGTCACGCTGTCGACCACGCTCCTCGCTCACCTCGTAACCGAGGCGAACCGTTTCGAACCGGATCGACAAATGCACCACGAACGCAGCAGCCGTTGCGAAGACGGCGACGCACCACAGAGGCAGGAAGCGACCTTTCATGCCCCGACCTCCACACGCCGGGCTGCGCGAAGCTTGGCGCTGCGCGACCTCGGGTTGTTTTCGCGCTCTTGATCGGAAGCGATGATTGGGCGCTTGGTCAACGGCGACAGCTGCTCACTGTCCCGGAATGCGTGCTTCACCATTCGATCCTCGAGCGAGTGGAAGCTGATCACCGCGACCACGCCACCCATTCGCAGGAGCCTTGGCGCTTGCTCGAGTAAGGCTTCGAGCTCCCCGAGCTCGTCATTGACGGCGATGCGCAGCGCCTGAAAAGTCTTTGTCGCCGGATCGATGCGCCCGCGACGGGGCCCGGTTGCTCTGCGCACGGCGTGCCGTAGGTCGCCGGTGCTCTCGAGCTCTCCCTCTTCGTACGCGCGCCGAAGCGCACGCGCGATCTTCCGCGAGCGGTGCTCCTCTCCATAACGGTAGATCACGTTGGCGAGCTCGTCGGCATCGCTGCGACCGATCAGCTCCAACGCAGTTTCGCCTTCGGTCGGGTCCATGCGCATGTCGATCGGACCGTCTTTGGCGAGGGAAAATCCGCGTTCTGCACGATCGAGCTGAACGGAGCTGACGCCTAGGTCGGCCAGGACGCCATCTACGTGCGCGATCTCGAGTGAAGCCAAGACGTCCGCGAGCTCTCCGATTCGCGCTTTGCGTACAGTGACACGATCCCCAAAGCCCGACAGCGCTGAGCTTGCGGCTTCGAGCGCGCTCGGGTCGCGGTCGGTTCCAATCAGGCGGCCGTCCGGAGAGCTGCGGTCCAAGATCGCTTTCGCATGCCCTCCACCTCCGAGCGTCACGTCGGCGTAGACACCGCCCGTCCTCGGATCGAGTTGCTGGAGCACCTCGTCGAGCAGAACGGGCGTGTGCTCGAACCCGCTCACAAGCCTAGCTCCGCCAAGCGTCTGGCAATCTCCGAACGGCGGTCCTGATCGCTCAGCACCTCCTCGCGAAGGTCTTCAAAGCTCTCTTTGGCCCAGAGCTCGATATAGCTTCCCATCCCTGCCCAGAGCGCGTCACGCTGGAGCCCAGCGTGCTTTCGGAGCGCAGCCGGGATGAGCAGACGTCCGACTTTGTCGACCTCGCACTCGACCGCACCCGAGACATAGATCCGCTTGAGGGTGACGACCTCCGCATCAAACTGCGGAAGCTCGGAGAGCCGCCTCTCGAACGCAAGCCACTCCGCCATCGGGTAGGCCACCAGACAGCTGTCCAAGCCCGTCGTGAGAACCAGCTGCGAGTCACCGTGGGCGGTCATCACCTCCCGGAAGCGAGACGGAACGGAGGTGCGGCCCTTGGAATCGATCGCGTGCTCGTAGCGTCCTCGGAACAACCTAACCCTCTCGTCCTAGTTATCGGCTTGTTGGCACTTGATCCCACTAGTTCCCACTAACGCCGGAAACTAAGGCCCACGCCGCTCTGCTGTCAACTTCTTTCGGCAGCCCAAGTGGCAGAATTAAAAAGGTTTTTTGGTTTGATGTAGGTGCGCCACCCGAGGCCTGAACCGAGGTGGGAAGGCCTGCCCCTCTTCTGCAGAACGCGTATCGCCTGGCGCCCTGTTCCTGGACGAGCTCAGGGGGGCGGAATTGGCATCATTTGATGAGATACATGTCTATGTTGGCCACGGCGGTCCGTGCTATTCTCCTGTCTCGTGGATCCGATCGACGAAGCGTGGGAACGGGTCGAGGCCGACTGGGGGAATCAGGACTTGCATCGCCGCTTCGTGGGCGTTTGCGTCGCCTTGGATCGGCTTCCTGATGCCGGAAAACGCTATCGTGCGGTCCGCGATACGGACCCTGCCCGCCGCGAAGACGCCTCAAAACAGATCGACGGCTTAATCGTACTGGCGGCCCAGCAATTGCAGGATACGCGCGTCATCCCGGCTGGCGATGAGCACAAAAGAACGCTGACATGGGTCGCGTTCTTTATCATGTTGCTGTTGATGGGGGCGGGGATCTTGCTCTTGTTGCGGAGGTAGCTCCGTATCGAGCGACCCGCGGTTCGAAATGCAAATCGACTTCGCCGCGAAAGAACTGACCGTGAAGCTGGTGTACTATGGGCCGGCGCTGAGTGGGAAAACGAGCAACCTGCGCGCGATCCACTGGCTCGGCACGTCGAATGCCTGCGGCGAGCTCATGACGCTCGAAACGCAAAACGACCGAACGCTGTTTTTCGACATGCTACCGATCACCGTGAGCTCCGGTAGCGGTCTCAAGGTGCGGCTGAAGCTGTTCACCGTTCCGGGCCAAGTGATGCACAACGCAACCAGGCGACTGGTCCTGCAGGGGACCGACGGCGTCGCATTCATCGCGGACTCGCAGCGAAGTGAGGCCGATGCAAACCGGGAGGCTTTCCTGAACCTGAAGAGCAACCTCGAAGAGATCGGGATCGATCCAGAGCGTATCCCGATCATCATTCAGTTCAACAAACGTGACATGGCCAGCATCCGTACGGACGAAGAGCTCGAGGTCATCGCCCAGCGCAGCAGAGAGCCGATCTACAAAGCCGTCGCAACCCGAGGCTACGGCGTGATGCAAACCCTTCGCGGTTTGATTCGGGAGACTTGGACGAAGCTCGAAGAAGATCACCAGCTCGAAGAGAAGTTCGGGATCAGCCCGATTCGCTTCATGACCGAGGTGGAAGGGAAACTGAAACACGATCCGGGGCCACGGGGGCGATGATGCAGGACCAGACAAACGCCGCCGACATCATGATGGGAGACCTGGTTCGCCTCGAAGACGTGCTGAGCCGCGATTCGGTGACATCCGTCTGCAAGTCGTTCTTTGGGCTGTTTGGGCTACCGGTGCGCGTAATCTCTCACGAAGGGAACCTCCTGGCCGACGTCCATCGCGACCAGCCTCTCTGCAACTACCTCAATACGCTCGGCAACGGCCAACGCGAGTGCGCCAGGACCGTAGGCGTCGTACGGGACTTGGAGCCCGAGGCGCAAACCATGGTTCATCCGTGCTTCACCGGCGCGGTGTACCGAATCGTGCCCCTCCAATACCAGGGCCGTCCAATCGGCCGAATCATCGTTGGACCGTACGTGCCAGCGGAGACCACGCAGCCGCCCGCATCACTCACGTCGATCGACGAAGCAATCGATGTGGCCACCGCACGCGCGCACTTCGATACGATGCCGCGCGTACGCGAGCACATCGCCGAGGAGATCTGTGCGCATCTCCAGGGTGTGCTCGAGCTGCTCCTGTTTTCCGGCCACCGCGCGCAGCTTGCATCGACGATGCAGGTTGCCAGCGTCCGCGAGAATTATCGCGAGCTCGCCGAAAAGAACGAGGTGCTCAAGAACTCGTTCGAAGAGCTGAAGCAACTCGATCAACTCAAGAGCACGTTCTTGGCCACCGTGAGTCACGAGCTTCGGAGCCCACTCACCTCGATCATCGGCTATACCGAAATGCTCGAAAGCGGGGCTGCAGGCGCACTCAGTGATGGCCAGGCGGAGTACCTGGGAACGATTCGCAACAAGGCCGATCAATTGCTCGGCTTGATCACCAGCCTTCTCGACCTCGGCCGGCTCGAGGCCAAGAGCCTGGACCTCAAACACGAGCCGATCGACCCGCACGGCCTCTTGTCCGACCTCGCTGCGACGATTGTGCCCGCCGCCAATCGGCGCAACGTTTCGCTCGATATCCAAGTTGGCGACGAGACCCCGAAGGTATGGGGAGACCAGGTTCGCCTCAGTCAGATCCTGCTCAACCTCGCCGACAACGCCGTCAAGTTCAGCGACGAAGGCGGCACGGTGACCATCCTCGCTCAGCGAGGCGAAATCGACGCCGCGGGCGCGTCGGGCCTGGGCGCCGCCCTTTTCGCGGCAAGCCGGCCCGCGGTCGTCCTGACGGTGCAGGACAGCGGCATGGGCATCGCGGAAGAGAACCTTTCCAAGATTTTCGACGCGTTCTATCAGGTCGACGCCGGGACCACGCGTGTCCATGGCGGCGCCGGCCTGGGGCTTTCGATTGTGAAACAGCTCGTCGACGGACACGAGGGCAAGATCGAAGTGACCAGCACGTTCGGCGAGGGCACAATCTTCAGAGTGACACTTCCCGCCGCCGACGAAGATGCGTGATGAATTCGCCAAGATCGAATGGCTGAAAACCCGTTTTGCCCTCGACGGCGAATCGAAGAAGGTTCTGGTCGGCATCGGCGACGACGCCGCCGTGATCGACTTTGGCAATCGACCGACCATCGTCACGGTCGACACGCAGGTTGAAGGCGTCCACTTCCGCACCGATTTGCTCTCCTGTCGCGAGCTCGGGTACCGCGCCATGGTCGCCGCCGTCAGCGATGTTTGGGCGATGGCCGCGATGCCGACCGCTTCGGTCATCGCGCTCACCCTGCCCGCGAGCTTGTCCGATGAGGACTTCCGCGAGCTAATCGACGGCCTTGCCGACGCGGCGCGCACCACCGGTGCCCGCGTCATCGGCGGGAACTTGAGCCAATCCCAGTCCTTGTCCGTGACGACGACCGTCTTCGGATTGCCGATCTCCGAATCGCTCACCCGACGAGGCGCGCAGCCTGGCGATTCGATCTACGTGACGGGAACGCTGGGCTCGGCGGCGCTCGGGCTTGCCATCCTCCAGGCCGGCACGCTCGATCTCGAGGGAGCCGAACGTTTCGCGGAACGCTGGAAACAGCCGCCGCTCAACGGTCATGCAGCAACGGTGCTTGCGCGCATCGCGACCGCGGCGGTCGATGTCTCCGATGGATGTCTGCAAGACCTGGAACACCTCGCCGCCGCGTCGGAGGTCGGCGCGGTCTTGCATGCCGAGGCCGTCCCCACCGCGCCTGGCTACCACGCGGCTTGCAAGGCGCTGTCGGTCGACCCGATTGTGCTCGCCCTCAGCGGCGGCGAAGACTACGAGCTGCTATTCACTGCACCGGACTCCGCCGAGGCCGCAGCGCTGGGTACCCAGATCGGAGAAATCGTCGAAGGCTCCGGAGCCCGGGTTCTCGACGCGGCTGGCAGCGCGATCGACATCGACCGAAGTGGCTTTCGTCACTTCTCGTAGAGCCAGGCGGCGCGCCGCTCATCGTCGAACTTGGCGGCCCCACGCGCTTCTTCCGCCAACACCTCGTCCAGCGATGCGCCCCGATCGACCGCTCTGCGAAACTCGGGACCGCCCGTGAGGAGATCGATCGCAGGCCGGTCCGACACGAATTCATACGCTTCGGTTCGCCAACGGTCCCCGCCAGGCAGCTGAGGGAGCGCGGCCGCAAGCATGCGCAGGTAGGCTTCGTAGGGTCGAAACACCCAGGGGTCGGTGACGTGCACTTGGACCCCGGAACAACTCCGGCCGGCGTGCTTCTGAAACGTCGGCGTAAACTCGACGGGCCGCAGCATCGCGCCGTGGAGATCGAGATCCAAGAGCGGGCCGACATCCAAGCCAGGCGCGCCCCAGAGCTCGAAAGGCCTCGTCGTGCCGCGCCCTTCCGAGAGCGTCGTGCCCTCTACCACGCAGCCACCCGGATAGACCAGCGCAGTGTCGAAGGTCGGCATGTTGGGCGACGGCATCAGCCAAGGAAGACCGGTGTCCTTCCACTCCATCGCACGCGTCCAGCCGTCCATCGGCACGATGCGCAGTACGCTCTGGTCGATCCGATCGCGTTCGCAAACCCAGCGCATGAGCTCAGCGATGGTGAGGCCGTGCCGGACCGAAACCGGATACAAGCCCACGAACGAGAGGTAGCCTTCGCGCTGCGCGGCGCCTTCGACGCGAACGCCTCCGAGGGGATTGGGCCGATCGAGGAGTACGACCTCGATGCCAACGGTCGCAGCGACTTTCATCGTGAGCGCAGCCGTCCATACGTAGGTGTAATAACGGGACCCCACGTCTTGCAGATCGATGACGATGGCGTCCAAGCCCCTCAGCCAGTCGGGGTTCGGGCTCAAGTCTTCCGCGTCGTCTCCGTACAAGGAATAGACGGGAAGGTCGGCCTCGTCGCGGCTCCCGACGCCGACCATGTCCTGGGCTGAACCTGCAAACCCGTGCTCGGGACCGAAGAGCGCAGAAACGCGCGCGCCCACCTGGTGGAGGACCCAAGACGCCGAACGAAGCTTTTGGTCGACGCTTGCTGCGTGCGCCAGCAAACCTACGTTGCGGCCGGCGACCAGGCGAAGCGCATCCGAGTCACCGTCGGCAATTCGGTCCAGCCCGGTCCGAACCCCAGTCAATGAACCCCACCTACGGCCGGCGCGTCGGTCGCTTCGCCAGCGAGGAGATAAAGCAGAGCCATGCGCACGGCCACTCCCGCTTCGACTTGCTGTAGAACGACACTGCGCTCACCGTCGGCGAGGATACTTTCGATTTCGACGCCGCGGTTCATCGGGCCCGGATGCATGATGATCGCATCGGGCTTCGCAGGCCCAATCGTTCGCGGGCCGATGCCGTACGTGCGCGCGTATTCGCGAAGGCTCGGCAGGAGCGCTCCTTCGAGACGTTCACGCTGGATGCGAAGTACCATGACGACATCGGCGCCCTCGAGGCCATCCTCGAGCCTATCGAAGACACGTACGCCGAGAGAATCGACGGCCGCCGGCAAGAGCGTGCGAGGACCGACGACCCGGACCTCGCTGCCGAATAGCTTGAGGAGATGCGCGTTCGATCGGGCAACGCGCGAATGCGAGATGTCTCCGACGATCGTCACGACGAGATTGTCGAGTGTGCCTTTTGCGCGCCGGATCGTAAACGCGTCGAGCAAGGCCTGCGTCGGATGCGCGTGCATTCCGTCGCCCGCGTTGATGACGCTGCAGCCGATTTTCGAGGCCACATAGATCGGAGCGCCCGAGGAGGCGTGTCGAATGACGATCACATCGGGATGCATCGCCTGGAGCGTTCGGCACGTGTCTTGTAGGGTCTCGCCCTTTTTCACGCTCGATGCGGAGACGCTCATGTTGATGACATCGGCGCTCAAACGCTTGGCCGCGAGCTCGAAAGAGGTCCGGGTCCTCGTCGACGTTTCGTAGAAGAGGTTGATCACGGTCTTGCCACGAAGCGTTGGAACCTTACGAACAGGCCGGCGGGAGACCTGCAGGAACGCCTCCGCCGTGTCGAGGATGCGCTCTACGTCGGGCCTCGTGAGCCCTTCGATGTCGAGGAGGCTGTGGTGGGCGAACGGCTCCATCACTCTCCCTCGGTGAGCACGACGCGATCCGGTCCGGCCGCGTCGACCCAGACGTCGAGGCGTCCACCTGATTCCATCTCGACGACACGGCCCACGAAATCCGCAGCAACGGGGAGCTCGCGGCCGCCACGGTCGCAGAGCGCCGCGAACCAGACCCGCGCCGGGCGCCCATGATCTTGGAGGCATTCGATGGCGGCACGAACCGTCCGCCCGGTGTGCAGGACGTCGTCGATGAGCACGACATGACGGCCACTCACGTCGAATGGAATGTCGCTCGGCCCAATCTTGGGATTGGGTAGCGCAGTGGCCGCATCATCTCGGTAAAGCGAGATATCGACAGCCCCGACCGGCGGTGGTCGCCCTTCGACCTTCGCGATCTCCTCAGCGATACGCTTTGCAAGCCCAACGCCACCGCGGCGAATGCCGATGAGGGTCAGATCTTCGATGCCCGAGGTCGCTTCTAGAATCGCAACAGCAATGCGTCGAATGCTTCGTTGGATAGCGTCCGCATCGAGTACGACCTTCTGGGTTCGAGCCACGTTCGGCGGAGTGTGTGAGGAAACGCCGAACGCTTCAAGCCTAGGCGAGCGAAAGGCCGCCATCGATGGTGACCAGGCTTCCCGTCTGCCAGGTTTGATCGAGGACGCTGATGATGACAGCGGCCACTTCCTCTGGCGTGCCGAGCCGGCCGAGAGGGTGGAGGGCAGCCAGGCCGTCAAGCTCGGACGCCACACGAGCCTCGATCTCTGCGGGGTCCAGGGTTTCACCCGGCCGCAGGCGCGGCGTTCGAAGCATGTCGGTCTCCACGCCACCGGGGAGCACGGCGTTCACCCGCACTCCAGCTGGCGCGAGCTCGAGCGCCAGGCCCTTGGTCACCGCGTTCAGGGCCGCTTTGGTCGCTGCGTAAACGACCGTGTGCGGAGCCACGCGCTCGGAGAGGGTGCTCGAAACGTTGACGATGGAGCCTCCGCGGACGCGAAAATGCACCGCGAGCGCTTGAGAGAGGAGAAGCGGCGCAACGAGATTGACCCGAAGCTGCGCTTCGACCGAGTCGAGGCCGATCGCGCCCACCGGCTCGTAACGGGCAATCCCGGCACAGTTCACCAGGCCGTCGACGCTCCCAAACGCATCGATGGCACCGCTCGCCACCTCGGAAATGCGATCGAGGTCTTCGAGGTCGGCCGCCAGAGCACGAATGCGATTCGGCGCCGACGCTTGTAGCGCACCAAGGAGCCGCTCGTCGCTGGCGATGGCCACGACCTTGCCTCCACGCGCCAAAATCGCATCGACGGTCGCGCGCCCTATCCCGCGGGTCGCACCGGTGACGACCACCGTACCTTCCGAAACCGTCATTTCAGCCAAGCCCTGCGATCGGACCCCAAGGGGGCTCCGCCGGAACGTCGGCCGGCTCTCCAGCCACTTCGATTTCGTCCTCCGGCATGAAGCGTGGCAAATCGACGCATAGGATGGTCTGATGCCGATCGGTCGGGTTGGTGTAGCTGTGCGCCGCGCCTCTCGGCCAACGATGCACCGTCCCAGGCGCGCAGGGCTCCCCTTGGCAAAGCAGCCCATCGCCCAGCACCATCTCGGACTCACGCATCTGCTGATGGACGTGTAGCGGAATGCCCTGGCCGGGAGCGATGTTCAGACGGTAGATGCCGGCGCCTTTGGTCTCGTAAATCACGTCGACGGTACCAAATGACTTTTGCTCGACCTCGAACGTGCACCAGGACGCGGTGCGCTCGATCTCGAGCGAGGGAATCGCAAAGCTTCGAAGCGCCCCGGGCTTGCTCAGGCGAATGACGGCGGAGTCGACCTGGGCGCGTCTCTCGCCAGGCGCGGGGGGCGCGAGAATGTACCGGGCGAGCACGTGAGCGGCGGTTTCGAGGAGGCGGAATCGGCAGCTGCGAAGCAGGAACACCAGCTGCGATGCGGTGGCCGCGTAGTCGATCGTAGAGCGCAGGCTTTCCTTGACGGCGGAGGCCTCGGTTTGCAGGCGCATCTCGACGTCGACGCGAAGCGGCTGCGAGGCGTTGCGCTCATGCGGATACACCCCGACCACGCAGTCGACCATCAGCTCCTCGATGCGCAAGACATCCATCCGGCAAGGCTATCGCATTTCGAGACTTCTGCTAGAGTGCCGCAGCTCATGAGCGAGCCCAAGTCCAACCCTATGAACGGAACTACGGAGGTCGCCGCATTTCGACCGGTCCCGCGCACGGGCGTGATCTACGTGACCGTCGAGGCAGAGAAGCGTGGTTTCAGCCTCGACGCGCCCGGCTGGTGCAACCTGGGCCAAGGACAGCCGGATACCACGGCGCTTCCCGGCGCCCCGGAGCGGGTGACCAACATTTCGGTGCGCCCGACCGACCTCGATTACGCGCCGGTTCCGGGGGTCTGGGAGCTTCGCGAAGCGGTGGCGAGCCTTTACAACGAGCTGTTTCGCCGCGGCATGAAGTCCCAATACTCCGCCGAGAACGTGTGCATTGCGGGCGGCGGTCGCGTCGCGGTCATGCGCGCATGTGCTGCCATCGCGCCCATTCATCTCGGGCATTTCCTTCCGGACTACACGGCCTACGAAGAGCTGCTCGACGTGTTTCGGCGATTCTTGCCGATCCCGATCTTGCTCGACCCGAAACACGGGTACGAGTTCACCCGCGAAGAGCTCGAAGAGGAAATCCTGGGCCGCGGGCTTAGCGCAATATTGGCGAGCAACCCATGCAACCCGACGGGCAAAGTCGTCCAGGGCGATGCGCTGGCGAGCTGGGTCGAAACCGCGCGAGACTTGAACTGCGCACTTCTGCTCGACGAGTTCTACTCACATTACGTGTGGACGGGAGAGCAATCGATCGTCAGCGCGGCGCAGTATGTCGAGGACGTCGACCAGGATCCGATCGTCGTGTTCGACGGGCTCACGAAGAACTGGCGGTACCCCGGCTTTCGGGTGAGCTGGATTGTCGGCCCCAAGCGAGTCATCGAATCGGCCGCAAGCGCCGGCTCCTTCCTCGATGGCGGCGGGGTCGCGCCCATGCAGCGCGCGGCAATCGACCTGGTTCAGCAAGAGCCCACGCTCGCCGAGGCGAAGGCCGTGCACGGTGAGTTCAAGAAGAAGCGGGACTTCCTCGTGCAGGGCCTCAAGGACATCGGCGTCAAGTTCGACCTCGAGCCGCAGGGGACCTTCTACGCCTGGGGAAACCTGAGCGGCCTACCCCGGTCGATTCGAAACAGCGACGATTTCTTCAAGGCGGCGCTCGAGCGACAGGTGATTGCGGTGCCCGGGCACTTCTTCGACGTGAATCCGGGCAAGCGCCGGACTGGACGGCCCTCGCGTTTCGTCCAGCACATGCGTTTCTCGTTCGGACCACCGATGCCGGTGCTCGCCGAAGCGCTCGACCGCCTCCGCACGATGGTCGCCGAGGCCGGGTAGCCCCGGTCCTAACCAACCGAAATTCGGCCGATATTCGCCTGGGAACCGCCGCTTTTTTCCATTCTTCGCTCTGTGTAGGTGATCATACTACACATGACGACATGGGCGGCGGCCGCGGTGCGGATAGAGCACGAGCCACGGGAGGCAACTCCCTTCGTGAAGTGGGTTGGGGGCAAGGGCCGATTGCTCAGCCAGCTGCGACCGCTGCTCCCTCGAGGGGTCGAGCAGATGCGCCATGTCGAGCCATTCGTCGGCGGTGGCGCGCTGTACTTCGCGCGTCGCCCAAGGCGCGCCCTGCTGACCGACATCAACCCCACCCTGGTTTCGACGTACGCGGCGATTCGCGACGACGTCGAAGGCGTGATCGGCGGGCTGCGAAGCCTTGCTGGCCAACACTCGAAGGAACGGTACTACGAGGTGCGCGAACGCTACAACCAAAACCGTCGTGTTTCGACGTCCAAGCGGGCAGCTATGTTCATCTATCTCAACAAGACCTGCTTCAACGGCTTGCATCGAGTCAATCGCAAAGGCGAGTTCAACGTGCCGGTAGGCGCGTACAAGAATCCGCGGATCTTGAACGAAGATGCGTTGCAGGCGGCAAGCGGGGCGCTTCAGGGTGCAGATCTACGATGCGCATCCTTCGACACGCTCCTCGAAAACGCCAAGCCCGGCGACTTCGTCTACTTCGACCCGCCCTACGAGCCGGTGTCGGTGACCGCGAGCTTCACGTCCTACGCGCGCGACGGCTTTTCGCAGGAAGACCAAACGCGGCTGCGCGACGTCTACAAGGCGCTCGACCGTCGGGGTTGCAAGCTCATGCTCTCCAACAGCGATGTACCCTTCATTCGAAACCTCTATCGCGAATTCAAAGTCGACACCGTCGCCGCACCCCGCGCGATCAACTGCGATGCGACCAAGCGCGGCAAGGTGAGCGAAGTCGTGGTGCGGAACTACGCTTGAGGGCCGAGGGAACCCATCTTCCGCGCGTAGGCTGACCCACCAGGCGAGCCGCGCTCACCGACGGATCGTCGGACGCCCAGCCGCCCGCTGCCCTTCGGCGGAGTACTCGTCAGCCCATGTTGATTCTCGACGCCCTTATGAATTCGGCAGTGGCCGGATGATCGGTGTGCAGAAGCTCCTCGGGTGTCCCGGTCGCCGCAATCTGCCCCTCGTGCAAGAAGCTCAGCTGATTGGCGATGCGCACGACCGAGGCCATGTCGTGGCTGATCACGATCGAGGTGACGCCGAACATCTCCTCGGCCTCGGTGATCAGCTCATCGACCATTTCGGTCGTGATCGGGTCTAGCCCGGTGGTGGGCTCGTCGTAGATCAGAATCTCGCTCTCGAGGATCATCGCCCGCGCGACGGCCACGCGCTTCTGCATCCCCCCGGAGAGATGGGCAGGAAGCTTCTGGGCCGCCGCCGCCACACCGAGCGCAGCAAGGCGATCCATCACGCGTTCGCGAACCTCCTTGCGGGAAAGATCGGTGTGCTCCCGAAGTGGAAACGCGACGTTGTCGAACACCGTCATCGAGTCGAAAAGCGCAGACATTTGGAAGACCATGCCGAAGGTGCGCCGCATCGCCGCCAGATCGAGGCCTTCGAGCTTGGCGAAATCGATACCGTTGACGATGAGTTGCCCGGAGTCCGGGTTTTCGAGCCGGATCAACTGCCGCATCAGGACAGTCTTACCGGACCCGGAGGGCCCAATGATGAGATTCGTCTTCCCTCGATGAATGTCGAGTGACACGCCTTTGAGCACGTGATGCTCGCCGTAGCTCTTGTGCAGATCACGAATCCTCACGTGAATCGGATCATCCTTCCTTTCCGGAGGCCGTGGAGCCCGCGCCAAGCGAATCAGGTTCCGTCGAAAGAGCTTCATCAGAAGAAACCTTGTCCCAAGACGAGACTCGTGACGAGATAGTCGAGCATGAGGATGGCGATGGCGCTCTGCACCACCGCGCGGTTCGTGGCGCGCCCCACTCCGGCTGCTCCGCCTTCCGCATAGAAGCCCTGCCGGCAAGCGATCAGCGTCACCGCTACGCCGAAGACCATCGCCTTGATCAGCCCTTGAGAGACGTCATCCCAGTCGACCAGCCACTTGAGCCGGTCCATGAACACCCCGGGATCGAGCCCGAGGAGCGACACGGCCACGAAGTAGGCTCCCATCACGCCGACGATGTTGAAGAGCATCGTCAGGACCGGGACCATCACGAAGCCAGCGACGACCCTCGGTACGACCAAGTACTGCACCGGGTTGACCGCCATGGTGACCAAGGCGTCGATTTGGTTGGTTACGCGCATGGAGCCGATCTCGGTCGTCATCGCGCTCCCGGCCCGGCTGGTGACCATCAGGGCGGCGAACACCGGCCCGATCTCCCGGGCCAAGGCCAAGCCGATGACGGCGCCGGTCTGGCTTTCGGCACCAAAGTCGCGAAAGCCATCGACGAGCTGCAAGGCAAGCACGCCACCGACGAAGACCGCGGTCAGCGAAACGAGGAAGATCGAGCCGATGCCGATGAACTGCATCGCCTCGACGAAAAGGCGGCCACGGTACGGCGGGCGGATCCCCCAAAACACCGACTCCGACAAAAGCTTGAAGAGCGCCCCGATCTCGACGAACGGCGACAAGAGCGCCTGCAGGAGCCACTCGCCGGCGTCACGAGCGGTCGCGCGGAGCTTCGACGCTTTTTCCGGGGGCGCGGGTGCGCTGGGCGCGGCGTCAGGCACGAGACTTCATAGCATGGTTCCTCGGGGAAACGTCAGCCATTCAAGTAGACACGCGGAACCCGCCGCGAGACGTTGGTCAGCACCTCATACGGAATCGTTCCGGCCGCCACGGCGAGGTCACGCGCGTCGAGCACGGCGCCGCCTTGCTCACCCAGCAGCAGAACCTCGTCGCCGATGGCGACACCCGAAACGCCCGAAACATCGACGGTGGTCAGGTCCATCGCGATGTTGCCGACAATTGGACAGCGAACACCACCGATCAACACCTGTCCGCGATTCGAAGCGGATCGCAACAAGCCGTCGCCGTAACCAACCGGGATGGTCGCCAGGCGAGTTTCTGTGCGTGCACGAAACGAGCGTCCGTAGCCGACCGACTCGCCGGCTTGCAAGGTTCGAACCCGAAGAACCTCCGTGCGCCAGCGAAGCGCGGGGCGAAGGGGCGCATCGATCGTATCGGAGCCAGGGTAGCCGTAGAGTGCGAGGCCGGTACGTACCCAATCGAAATGGGACTCCGGGTGCCGGAACAAGGCAGCGCTATTGGCGACGTGCAGGACCGACGGCTCGTGACCAAAGCGGCGAACGAGACCTCGTGCTTGCGCGAATCCCGCGAGCTGCTCCGCGACGTACTGCGGATCTGCGTCGGCGGTCGACAGATGCGTCATCAACCCCGCGATGCGAATCGAAGGAAATCGACGAAGCTCACGCAGGAAGGCACTGAGCTCCCCGAGGGGCACGCCGAGCCGGCCCATGCCCGTGTCGACTTTGAGGTGCACGTCGATCGGGCGGCTCCCGGACACCAACTCGAATGCGCTGGCTTCGGAGATTTCGTAAAGCACGGGCGTGAGCCCGGCCGCGATGATCTCGCGGTGGGCGCCGCCATTGATGCCGTTGAGGACGAGGATGGCGCGGTCGATGCCGGCTTCCCGAAGCTCGATTCCCTCTTCGGCCAGTGCGACACCAAAACCATCCACACCTTCGGCCTGTAGCCGCCGGGCGACCGGAACCACGCCGTGCCCGTAGGCGTCCGCCTTCACGACCGCCAGGATTTTCCGCCCGGCCGCCGCACCCTGCACCACGCGAAGGTTGTGCCCTATCGCGTCGAGCAAGATCTCGGCGCGCGTCGGTCGTAGCGAAGCGTCCGCGTGCTGGACGCGCGGTCTGGATGGCTTCGAGGAATCCGGCTGCACGGCTTGGAGCTAACGGTTGGCACCGCTGGCGTCAAGCATTGGCGTCCCAACGCCCGAAGGCTAGGCTTCCGTCTGGATGGCAAAGGCTCACCGGCGCCGATTGGATTGGGAGATGCTCGTAGGCGGCCTCGTGGCGGTCGCGGTTGCGCTGGCTCCCGGCTGCGGAAAGCCCGCCGAGGAAACCGTGTCACCAGTCCACGTGACGCCCACCGACGCGCCCCGCCCCGTCGGTGCACCGGCGCCCGAAGCGCTCCGTGTCCGCGTCCTTCGTCAGTACCCGCACGATAAAGACGCGTTTACTCAGGGGCTCATCTGGCATGACGGCGTCATGTACGAAAGCACCGGTCAGTACGGGGAGTCATCGCTGCGCAAGGTCCGGCTCGAAGACGGCAAGGTGCTCGCACGACGCGAGCTCGAGCCCGATTTGTTCGGCGAAGGGCTGGCACGGGTCGATGACCAATTGGTCCAACTCACCTGGCGATCAGGGCTTGCTCTGGTTGCGGACTTGGCGACGCTCGAACGGCGCACGGCGCTTCGCTACTCCGGTGAAGGTTGGGGTCTGTGTTTCGACGGGACGTCGCTGGTGATGAGCGATGGCTCTTCGATTCTGGAATTTCGCGATCCGAAGTCCATGGAGGTTCTTCGCGAGGTCAGCGTCATGAAAGAGGGGCACCCCGTGCCGCGGCTCAACGAGCTCGAATGCGTGGGCTCCCAAATCTACGCCAACGTCTGGCAGAGCAACGAGATCCTCCGCATCGATTCCAAGACCGGTCGCGTCACCGCCAGCATCGATGCGAGCGAGCTGCTGACGATGTTCGAATCGCCGCGGGCCGACGTCCTCAACGGAATCGCCTACAAACCCGATTCGAAGACGTTTCTGGTGACTGGAAAGCTTTGGCCTCAGCTCTTCGAGGTCGAGCTGGTGCCCCGTTGATCTCCACCGTGAATCTCGATCTCCGGCTCCCATTGGGCGAGGCGTCTGCGCATGATCTCGATCGCCTCATGATGCTCGTCGATGAGCACGAAGCCTCTGCCTAGGCGCGCTGCAGCCTCACCTGTCGTCCCGCTTCCCGCGAAGAAATCCAGAACCGTGTCGCCGGGCTCGCTGTGCACCTTGATGATGCGGTTCAGCACACCCAGCGGCTTTTGCGTCGGGTACCCTGTCTTTTCTTTGCCATTGGTTGGAACGATGGTGTGCCACCAGACGTCGGTCGGTGTCTTGCCCCTTGCCGCCTTCTCTTTCCCTACGAGCCCAGGCGCCATGTACGGAATGCGGTCCATTTCTTCAAACCGGAAGACGTAGTCCTTGGGGTCGAGCACGTACCAGAGCAGTGTGTCGTGCTTGGCCGGCCACCAGCGCTTCGGGCGCCCACCAAAGTCGTACGCCCAGATGATCTCGTTGCGGAAACGATCTCGGCCGAGCAGGCGATCGAGCGCGACCTTTACGTAATGGACTTCCCGATAGTCGAGGTGCACGAACAGTGAGCCGTCGCAGGTTAGGCAAGGGAGCGCTGCTTCGATTCGACTCATCAGGAAGAGAAGGTACTCGTCGTACTCGTCTTCGTAGGCGGGACTGTCGAGCCGCTCGACCTCGTAGCGGCGGCCGCCGAACCCCTTTCGCTCGCCCTGGGCCGCAGCACGCACCTGCATCCGCTGGCGAGATTGCGTCCGCCCGGTGTTGAACGGTGGGTCGATGTAGATCAAGCGCGCATGCTCGCGAGGGAGCGTCTCGAGGACCCGCAAATTGTCGCCATGCACGATGCGCTTCACGGGGCCGAGCTTATCATCCAGAGCGGAGCGCGCCCATCTTCGAACCCGCTTGCAGCGCCTCTGCGTCCGCCCTACGCTCTCGACCGATGCGTCTCCTGGTCAACGGTGAAGAACGGCAGGTCGAGCCGAGTACGACGGTGAAGCAGCTGCTTTCCTCTCTCGGCCTCGAGGACACCTTGGTGGCGGTCGAGCGCAATGAAGAAGTCGTGCCGCGGGCTCAGCATGAGAGCACCCATCTCAGCGACGGGGACCGGGTCGAGGTGGTCAATTTCGTAGGAGGCGGCTAGGTGTCCGAAGACATTCTGAAGATCGGCCAGTTCGAGTTTCGATCGCGCTTGTTTACCGGGACGGGGAAGTACCCAAACCTCGATACCGCGAAGAAGGCGCTGGAGGCGTCCGGCTGCGAAGTCGTCACCGTCGCGGTGCGCCGGGTTGATTTGAAGGCCACGGGAGCCGACTCGATCATGACCGTGCTCCGCGAGGGCGAGTATACAGTGCTTCCGAACACCGCGGGCTGCTACACCGCCGAAGACGCGGTCCGTACTGCCCGGCTGGCGCGGGAGCTTCTAGACACTCCACTGATCAAGCTCGAGGTCATCGGCGACGAGAGGACACTGTTCCCCGATGTCCCGGCAACACTAGAAGCCGCCAAGACCTTGGTGCACGACGGTTTCACCGTCCTTCCCTACTTCAACGACGACCCGATTGCGGCCCTCCGTCTGGAAGAGCTCGGCTGCGCCGCGGTCATGCCATTGGCCGCGCCCATCGGGAGCGGGCTCGGCGTCCGCAATCCGTTCAATATCGAGATTATCGTCAAGCACGCGACGGTGCCCGTGATCGTCGACGCCGGCGTCGGTACCGCGTCGGATGCGGCGATCGCCATGGAGCTCGGCGTCGACGGCGTGCTGATGAACACGGCGATCGCCGGCGCCAAGGACCCGGTTCGAATGGCCCGCGCGATGAAAGCAGGGGTCGAGGCGGGCCGCGACGCATTCCTTGCGGGCCGCATTCCGCGCAAGCTCTACGCAACGGCATCGAGCCCGCTCGAGGGCGTCATCGGCTCCGATCAAGACAGCCGGTCCTAAGTCCGTCGCGATGACCCAAGGCCTCCCACGGATCTGGATCATCACAGACCCGAACCACCCGGACGGTCCGGTAGCTCCGGTTCGGCGCGCGCTCGAAGGGTGCCCGCCCGGCGTGTTGGGCGTGCAGCTCCGGGCAAAACGGGCGTCCGATCGGCAAATCGTTCGATGGGGACGCGAGCTGCGCGAGATTACACGGGACACCGGCAGTGCTTTGACGGTGAACCGCCGGATGGATCTCGCAGAGATCGTGGGCGCGGACGGCGTGCACCTACCCGAGCTTGGCCTTCCCCCGGCCGAACTTCGCGAGCATTGGCCTTCCCTCCCTATCCTCGGGGTCTCCCGCCACGATCGGACCGGCCTTGAATCCGCCGAGCGCGAGCGCGCGGGCTATGCCTTCCTGAGCCCGATCTTTCACGTACCCGGCAAGGCTCGACCCATGGGCATTCATGGTTTTCGAGCCGCGATCGCCGGTGTCGAAACGCCGACATATGCCCTGGGCGGCGTGCGTCCCGAGGATCTGACGCCACTGCTTCGCAGAGGCGCGTTCGGTGTCGCGATCCGGCGGGCTGTCTATGCAGCCGTGCAGCCCAACGAGGCCCTACGGCTCTTCCTTCGCGAGCTTGACAAGTACCTCTCGAGCGGCGAATAGCCAGGTGCATGGGGGCGATGCGCAGTGGGCTTGGATGCCTTTCGTGGGTGGGCGCGATCCTCATCGTCATCGCCCTGTTGCTCAAAGTGCTCCTGTTCGACATGGCCGAGGTCGGACACAATGGCATGGCGCCCACGCTGCTCCGGGGAGAGCGCGTCCTGATCAACAAGAGAGCGACCCCGAAGCTCGGTTCGATCGCGGTCTGCCAGCATCCGACGGAAGTCGGCTGGGTCGTCGCGCGGGTCGCTGCAACCGAAGGGATGACGATCCATTCGTTCGGCACCGAGCTCCTGATCGATGGGAAGCCCGTCGACTACAGTGGAGGCGGCAGCGCCTCTTTCTACAACGCCGACACCGACCGGACGGTGCAGGTGACCTGGGGCGACGAGTACCTTGGAACCGGCAAACACCGAATCTTCCTAGGCGAGAATCGTCGGCACCACGTCGAAAAGACGGAGGTCCCCGCGGGCAAGCTCTACCTCCTCGGCGACTACCGCGGCTACATGGGACAGGACAGCCGTGCCTATGGGCTTGTCGACGCGTCGAGCTGCCGAGGGACGATCGTGTTTCGCGTGACCCCGGTGGAAGGGCTCGAGCCCGACATCAGCCACGGGTATCTGGAGCTGATCCGATAGCGTCGCTTCCGCGTTGCCTGCCGGCCGGTCCGTTCTATGCTCCGCGCGCCGAGGACCACTGGACCGTCAGATGAGAGTCGCTGTCTTACAATTTCCAGGCTCCAATGCCGACTGGGACGCCCTGCACGCAGTGCGCGACGTCTTGGGTGCAGACGCCTGGTACGCCTTCCATAAAGGGACCAGCCTGGGTGACGCGGACGCCGTCGTGATTCCTGGCGGTTTCTCGTACGGAGACTACCTGCGCGCCGGCGCGATTGCAGGCTTCAGCCCGATCGACAACGCGGTCCGCGAGTTCGCCGGCCGCGGTGGCCCGGTCCTCGGAATCTGCAACGGCTTTCAGATTCTGACGGAGATGGGGCTTCTTCCCGGGGCGTTGACCAGGAACGCCCATCTTCGCTTCGAGTGCCGCGACATCTATCTGAGGGTCGAAAACGAAGGTCCGTTCACCGACATGGGCAAAGGCAAGGTGCTCCGTCTCCCCATTGCGCACGCCGACGGCCGGTACCACACGACGGAGGAAGGTCTTGCCGACCTCGAGCGCCACGGGCAGATCGCGTTTCGCTATTGCACGCACCGCGGCGACGAACCCAACGGCAGCGATGCCAATCCGAACGGCTCGGTCGGGGACATCGCCGGCCTTTACAACCGGGAGAAGAACGTGCTCGGCATGATGCCGCATCCCGAACGGGCGAGCGAACTCATCCTCGGCAACGATGACGGGCTCGCGCTATTCACATCGCTTCGGCGTCACTTGGGGTTCGAATGAGCACCGCCGCGAAATTTCCTGGAGAGCCCGACAGCTCCCCCAAGATCGCGCGCGAGTTCGGGCTAGCAGCGGAGGAGTGGGATCGCGTCCTGAGCACCCTCTTTCGCTTGCCTAGCTACGCAGAGCTCGGGGTCATCAGCGTGATGTGGTCTGAGCACTGCTCGTACAAGTCCTCTCGGGTTCATCTCGCTCGGCTGCCGACGACCGGCCCGCAAGTGGTTCAGGGGCCGGGCGAAAATGCCGGGGCGGTCGACATCGGTGATGGCTTCTGCGCGGTGTTCAAGATGGAGTCGCACAACCATCCGTCGTACATCGAACCGTACCAAGGCGCGGCGACGGGTGTCGGCGGCATCTTGCGCGACGTGTTCACGATGGGAGCGCGTCCGGTGGCGTCACTGAACTCCCTCCGATTTGGGCGCCCCGATCATCCGAGGACTCCTCAGCTGCTCAAAGGTGTGGTCGCGGGCATCGGCGGCTACGGCAATTGCATCGGCGTCCCGACGGTGGGCGGTGAAGTGCAATTCGACGCGAGCTACGACGGGAACATCCTCGTCAACGCGTTTACGGTGGGCATTGCCAAGACCGAAGACCTCTTCTTTGGAGTTGCGGAAGGCATCGGCAACCCGATCATCTACGTCGGCGCCAAGACAGGTCGAGACGGAATTCATGGTGCCACGATGGCGAGCGCCGAGTTTGGCGAAGAAACCGACAGCAAGCTCCCGACCGTGCAGGTGGGTGATCCATTCATGGAGAAACTCCTCCTCGAAGCCTGCCTCGAGATCTTTGCGACCGATTGCTTGTCGGGCGTGCAGGACATGGGCGCAGCGGGGCTGACCTCGTCTTCGGTCGAAATGGCAGACCGCGCGGGCAATGGCATCGAGCTCAATCTCGACGCGATTCCGCGCCGAACCAAAGCGTTGAGCCCCTACGAAATGCTCCTGAGCGAATCGCAAGAACGCATGCTGATGGTCGCCAAAGCGGGTCGCGAGCAAGAGGTCTTCGATATCTGTGCCAAGTGGGACCTCGATGCGTCGGTCGTCGGCCGCGTGACCGACACCGGGCGCTTCGTTTGCAAAGCCACCCCCGGCTACGACCCTTTCGATGGGACAGGCAAACCCGATCCCGTCGTCGTGGTGGATCTGCCGGTCGACCTGCTCACGAACGCAGCACCCAAGTACGACCGACCCCAGCAAGAACGGGCCGAGCAGGCCACACTGTTCACGATGACCGGCGATGCTCCCGAAGACCTGGGCGCCGAGCTCGTGCGCCTCATCGGCTCGCCCAACATCGGAAGCCGTTCCTGGATCTGGCGTCAGTACGACCACATCGTTCGAAACGGAACCGTGATTCGTCCTGGGGACGGCGATGCCGCAGTGATTCGAGTTTTCTGCGAAGATGCCAACGGGACCCACGAGAAGTTTCTGGCCGTATCCGCCGACTGCAACGGCAGGCATGTGGAGCTCGACCCATACGCCGGCGCAGCGATGGCCGTCGCCGAGTGCACGCGCAACGTCGTCTGCGTCGGGGCGAAGCCGCTCGGCCTCACCGACTGCTTGAATTTCGGTAACCCCGAAGTGCCGGAGCAGATGTGGCGCTTCTCACAGGCGATCGACGGTTTGGCCGCGGCGTGCAGCGCGTTGGGCGCGCCCGTCGTGTCAGGCAACGTCAGCCTCTACAACGAGACGGATGGCAAGGCCATTCTGCCGACGCCGACGGTTGCCGTGGTCGGCCAACTCGAAGACCCCGATCATCGGCTTGGGCTCGGATTTCTGTTTGAAGGCGATGTGATTGCACACCTCGGACGCCCATCGCGCGGGGTCCTCGGCGGCTCGGAATGGCTCGTGCAGCACAGCGGCTCGGTGACCGGCGCGCCCGTCGGGATCGACCTCGACGCAGAAGCCGAGTTGCAGCACGCGATGCTCGAGCTCGCTGGCAGAAAGCTTCTCAAGAGCGCGCACGACATCAGCGACGGTGGCTTCGCGGTGGCGCTGGCCGAATCTTGCATCGCGCACGGACACGGCGCGCGGGTCAGCCTGCCCTCGAGTGAAGACGCGCCGGCACACGCCCTTCTGTTCAGTGAAGAGCCGACACGCATCATCGTCAGCCTTTCACCGAGCAAGGTCGGCGCGGTTGGGGACATCTGCGCGCGCTACGGCGTGCCCTTCGAAAAGATCGGAACCGTCACCGGCCAGACCGTCGCGATTGAAGGCGTTTGTGAAGTACCGGTCGAAGAGCTCGCCGAGTCGCACGCGTCGGCGTTGGACGCAATCGTCAACTAGCTCGCTTCGCGGTCAGCGCATAGCCGACGAGGGCGGTTCCGGTCGCAACGCCGATCCATGGGATGAGGCCCGTTTGCGCTTTGAACGCGTTGTAGAGCATCCAAACCGACGAGCTGACGTAGATGGCTGCGGCGACCAGCGCCCAGGGGCGTGGTGTTTCGAGGTCCGGCCGGCGTCGCCGGGCCGTGAAGAGGCCGACCGCGACGAGGGCTGAGAAGAAGACCAGGACGCCCGCCACGTTGCTGAGCAGATCGCCAACGCTGTGGAGGTACAGAAGGGCAATCGCGAGCGCGCCCTGAAGGACCACGGCTGCGCGGGGTGGCGCTCCAGGCTTGCCGCGCAGAAACGAGGGTAGAAATCCATCACGAGCCATCTCTGCGTAGACACGCGGACCGACCAAGAGCATCGCGCTGCTGCTTGAAACCATGATCGCAGCGATGCCCAGGGACATGGCGCGGGCTCCGAGCTCTCCGAGGAAGTCCTGGGTGACGAGGTGTCCGAGCGTGACTCTAGCCTCTTCGTACTCGAAGACGACTTGCGCTCGCTCCGGGCTGAGGTTCACGACCAGAATCCAGTTCACCAGGAGGTACGCGACTGCAACGAGCCCGCAGCCGATCAACATGGCGCGTGGAACGTCACGGCGCGGTGCCTGAAACTCTTCTGCCGCATAGGCCGCCGCATTCCAGCCGGAGAACGCGTACGCGACGAAGAAGAGACTGCTCGCAAACGGAAGTGCAAGGCTTGCTGGCGCGCTCGGCGGCGCCCAACTCGGCAACTGGTTGTCGCCCAACGCCAGGCCTAGCGCCACGAAAGCGAGGATGAGAAGCCCTTTGAGGACGACGAGGCCGTTCTGGGTCCACTTCGAAAGTCGGAGGCCGACGGCGTGAAACACAGTGAGCGCGGCGATGAGGACAGCTGCTCCGAGGCGCGCGTCAGCCAGTCCGAATACCGCAAACGCAAATGCCGCTGCGGCAAAGGCGCTGATCGCCATCGGCGCGGAGAAACCCACGAGGAGCGAAGCCCAGCCAGCGAGATACCCGAGAGCTGGGTGAAGAAGCTCGGATAGATAGCGGTACTCTCCGCCGGACCGTGGGATCATCACGGCGGCCTCGGCATACGTGCGCGCGCCCGCCATCGCGAGCAGGCCTCCGATTCCCCAGGCTGCGAGAATCCATCCGGCGCTGAGCTCTTGCGCCATGAACCCAGCGCTCAGGAAAACACCGGCGCCGACCATGTTCGCAACCACCAGACCGACCCCGGACCACAGATCCAGGAACCCTCGGCCCGACCCGGACGCCTGCGAATCTGAGTTGTGGATGAGTGTCCCCTATTCGGCGGCTTCTACGGCTTGGGAGATGGGGCGTTTTTCGCCGCGGAGCTCGACGGAGACGAGCTTGGAGACGCCTGGCTGCTCCATGGTGACGCCGTAGAGCACGTCTGCGAACTCCATGGTGCGCTTCGAGTGCGTAATGATGATGAACTGGGAGCGGTCGGTCATCTGCTGAATGGCTTCGGCAAAGCGGCCGATGTTGGCTTCGTCCAGTGGCGCATCAACCTCGTCGAGCAGGCAGAAGGGGCTCGGCTTGTACTGGAATATCGCGAAAATCATGGCGACCGCGGTGAGAGCCTTCTCTCCTCCGCTCATGAGCTCGAGTGAGCCGAGGCGCTTGCCCGGCGGCTGCGCGATGATCTCGACGCCCGTTTCGAGCATGTCCTGCGGATCGGTGAGCCGAAGCTCGGCTTTGCCTCCACGGAACAGCATCGGGAAGATGCGCTTGAACCGCTCGTTGATTGCCGCAAACGTCTCACGGAAAAGCGCCCGGCTCTCTCGGTTCATTTGCCGAATCGCCTTGTCGAGCTTGGTAAGTGCGTCCTCGAGGTCGCGGCGCTGCCCGGTCAGGTACTCGTAACGCTGAGCGTTCTCTTCGTACTCGTCGATTGCTGTGAGGTTGATCTCGCCCATGCGATCGATGAGCCGCTGTAGCTCCTCGGCGCGTGCGGTCACCCCGGCGTCAGGCACGGGCCGCGCGTGGTGGTCACCGATGACGTACGCCAGCTCGACGCGATGCTTGTCCTGAACTTGCTCTTCGAGGTGCTCGAGCGACAAGCTGATTTCGCGCTCGCGGAGGGCCAGTTCGTTGAGCTCCACGGACTGGACGTCGATTCTGGAGCGCAGCTGTTTGAGAGAAACCTCCGATGCGCCGAGCTGCGTCTGCGCTTCGTCGAAGCCCGCGCGGTGACGCGACAGCTCTTGTCGCGCCACTGCGGCCTCGTGGGCCATCTCGCTCAGGCGACCGTGGTGCAAGAGGATGCGACCCGCAGCCTGACCCCGATCGCGATCGGCGGTGGCCACGTCCTCACGCAGGCGATCTTCACGCGCGTCGAGCTCTGCGATCGCGCGATCGAGCTGCCCGATGACCGAACGCTCGCGGTCGGCGCGCTCACGGGACTGCGTCGCCCCCACCTTGACCTCCGTCGCCTTCGACAACTGCTCGTCGACCACGCGTCGACGTTCGGTGAGAACGCTGTCGGCGACCTGCACTGCTTCTTCGGCATGGGTCACATCATGCTGAGCCCCGCTCACCTGGCGCCGGCTGTTGGCCTCATCGACATCGACTCGCGACAGAGCGGCACGCCCCTCGGCCTCGGCGTCGGCGATTTCCTGGCGGCGCTCGTCGATGCGCTGGAGCTCGATCTCGACGAACCGCAGGTCTCGCTCTGCACCTAAAATCTCCAATTCGGCGTCGTGGGCCTCAACCCTCGCCGAATCGATGGCGGCCTGCCCCTCGGCAAGGCTGGAACGAAGCCGGCCTTGATTGGCAATCGCCCGTTCGAGGGCCGCGCCCTGCGAGGCAGCCGACTCCTCGAGCTCGCGGATCTCTCGCTTGAGCCTGAGCAGATGCGCCGCCGACTCGTCCTTGGCGCCACCCACCACGGCGCCGTCGCGAAGCAAGGCCTGCCCGTCGACGGTCACCAGCTTTCCCCCGAAGCCGTCGCGGTGAAGACGTGCCGCAGTCTGCAAGCGGTCGACCACCAAGACGTCGAACAGGAGGTAGCGCACCCAGGCGTCGTCAGCTTGCGAGTAACTCACCAGACTCAGTAGAGGCCCGACGATGCCCATCCCCGTAGGGAATTGGGGAACGACACGAGGAGCGCCCGTCGGCGAACGCGGCAGGAAGGTCGCCCGGCCTTTCTCTTCGCGCGCGAGGTAGTCCGCTGCGCGCAGCGCCGAATCGGTATCGTTGACCAGCAGGTACTCGAGCGCTCCACCGAGCGCAGCACCCAGCGCGCGGGTGTGCTCGGGCGCGCACTCCACGCGATCGGCCACCAGGCCGACCAGCCCCGACCGGGACGCATCGCCCGCGGCATTGGAGTACCCGGTCAGCACTGCCTGCGTGCCGGCCCCAACACCTTCGAAGCGCTCGTGGATTTCGTTGAGCGACCGCAGCCGCGAGCTGGTCACAGCAAGCGTCTCGCGGAGTGCGTCGACTTCGGAATCCGCTCGGTGCAACGCCTCCTTGCCTGTCGAGAGCGACGTCTCGATTTCGGTTTTGCGCTCCGCAGTCTCCGACTTGCCGCTCCGCAAGCCGTGCGTCCGGGCCTCGAGCTCTCCGCGCTGCTGCTTGAACTCGACCTCACGTGTTGAGAGCGCTTGCAGCTCTTCTTGCAAGCGCTCGAGACGGCCGCGAATCTCTTCGCGCCGCGCGTCGTAGCCCTCGAGAACCGCCTCGGCACCCGCGATGCGGGCGCGCCCTTCAGCCAGCCCAGTGCGCGCGTTCTGCACAGCCGACTCGGCCTCTTCCGCAGTGTTTTTGCGGGTCTGGAGCTCAGCCTCGACTTCGGCCAGGAGCTGGTCTGCCTCGGTTTCCAACGCCTCGAGCTCGCTCAGAGAAAGACGAACCGTCGACGCTTCGCCGTGCAAGCCCTCGCGTTGCTCTTCGATTTGGCGGAGCTCGCGACTCGCGAGCTCTTTGCGTTCGATCAAGGCCGCCTGTCGATCTTGTTGCTGCCGGATCAAGCCTTCGAGCTGCCGGACCAAGTTGTCGAGCTCGTACGCGTGACTTTGGCCGCGCTCGACCTCCGAGCCCCGTTGCAGCAACGACACGCGCTCCGCCTCGACCGACGCCTCTTTCGCGATCAAGCCGTGGCGGCTTGCTTGCATGTCCTCGCTCGCTTTCGACAAGCACGCAGAGACCGAGCCCATCTGTCCCTTGAGCTCGAGGAAGCGATGCGATGCAACCCACAAGTCGAGGTCTCGCATTTCTTTCTTGCAGCGTTTGTAGCGTTCGGCTTTCTGTGCCTGCCGCTTGAGCGAAGCGAGGCTGCGCTCAAGCTCACCGATGATGTCCGTGACACGCAGGAGGTTCTGGCGTGTTTGATCCATCTTTCGTTCGGCAGTGCGCTTGCTCAACTTGAACTTGCTGATGCCCGCAGCCTCTTCGATCATCGCGCGGCGATCCTCCGGCTTGGAGGTGACGATGAAGCCGATGCGGCCCTGCTCGATGATCGAGTACGCGCGCTTCCCGACCCCCGTGCCTAGGAAAAGGTTCGTGATGTCGAGCAGACGGACCGGCGTGCGGTTGATGAGGTAGTCGCTGTTGCCCTGACGATCGAGACGCCGGGTAACCTGAATCTCGGCGTATTCGCTGTACTCGGCAGGAGCGAGCCCATCTCGATTGTCGAAGGTCAGCGTGACCTCAGCGAACCCGTGAGGCCCGCGCCCTTCGGCTCCACTGAAGATGATGTCCTCCATCTGCTTGCCTCGGAGGCGGGATGGGGACTGTTCGCCCATGCACCACTTGATGGCGTCTACGATGTTGGACTTGCCACAACCATTGGGCCCGACGACACAGGTGATGTCGTGGTCGATATGGATCGTCGTCATATCGACGAAGGATTTGAAGCCAACGATTTGGAGCTTCTTGATCTTCACTCTGCCCCCCAAAGGAGTAGTTGGACGTGGCTATCACTGAACATACGAGATTGCAACGTTTCACGCGACCAGAAGGGAGGGTCAGCCTGTGACCCCCACTAGATGTTGTGGCTGAGCCCTACGAGCCGGCCTAGTCGGGAAACGGTAACGGGCTTCCTACTCGCTTTCGGCTGACTTGGCGGCCGCCGCGCCCGGGGTCTCGGAGCCTGCCTTGACCGGAGGCTTGGAGGCACGGCGCCGGTCCCGAAGCAGCTCGAGGTAGGTTTGGGCCAAGTCCATGTCTTCAGACCCGAGCCCGTCGACGAGCTCGTGAAGCCGCTTGCGCTGGACGTCGCTGAGCGCCGGCCCGGCCACGGGGTTCGGGCTTGGCGCCACCGGCTCCTCGACTGTGCTGGGTTGGACCTCCTCGGCCGTCGGAACGTGCCAGGTGGGCCGCTCGACAGAGTTAATGCCATGGGCGGTCAGCCAGGACTCCATGCAGGAGCGTAAACGCTCGGACCGAAATGCAAACCAACGCTCCCGGTCGACCGGATGGCTCATCAGCGCGTCTTTGAACCGCCGGAACGCGCCTTTCCCATCGATTGCGATGTTGAGCCGGCGCCTGAGCTCTTCATCTTCGACCGTGGCGATGAAACGCTCCATCCATCGATACTGCTCGCGCGAGGAGACCGGATCGATTCGAAGATACCGGGCGTCGTTCATGATGCGGGTGTGCATCGACGGGTCTGCAACCCCGTCGACGATGCGAATCACTTCTCCGGTATCGAAGTGCAAGTAGCTATGCACCTCGGGTGCGTTGTTTTCGAATGCGTCTTCGAGTGCCTCCCAGGCGACGGGTACCGCTAGTTCGTCATCTTCATCGTTTTCTTGGTTGTCTCGCTCGCCTAGTTCGTCTTGTTCGTCTTGTTTGTCTTGTTTGTCTTGCCCGACATCATTCTCATTCATGTTATTCCCATCGTACTTCGCGCCCGCCGCACCGCGTCGCGCCATCGCTCCAAGTGCCCGTCTCGTTCGGTTTGGGTGACCTGAGGCTCAAAGCTACGCTCGATACAGTAAGCATCTAAAACAGATTGTTGACCGTTGAATACACCAACGGCCATGCCGGCTAAGTAAGCAGCGCCTAAGGCAGTCGTTTCGACATTCTCTGGACGATCGATCGTCACCCCGAGCATGTCGGATTCAAATTGCATGAGTAAGTTATTGCGGGCCGCACCACCATCGACCCTCAAACGCTTGATAGGGCGACCGGCATCTGCCTGCATCGCAGCGACCAGGTCGACGATTTGAAAAGCAATTCCCTCGAGGGTCGCGCGCGCCAAATGCGCTGCCGTCGTGTCCCTGGTCAGCCCGTAAATGAGGCCCCGTGCATGCGGGTCCCAGTATGGCGCCCCCAAACCCGCCAAAGCGGGGACGAAAACCACGTCCCCCGTTTCGTCGACCTCCATCGCTTTGGATTCGATCTGGTCCGAGGAGGAGATCAGTCCGAGCCCATCACGCAACCACTGGACGGCGGCGCCGGCAATGAAAGCGCTCCCTTCGAGCGCATACACGGTTTCGTCGCCGAGCCGCCAGGCGATCGTCGTGAGGAGTCCGTTGTCGGAGTGCACCACGCTCGTACCGGTGTTCATCAGCAGGAACGCGCCCGTGCCATACGTGCACTTCGCATCACCCACCTCGAAACAGGTCTGGCCAAACAGGGCCGCTTGTTGATCGCCTGCCATCCCAGCGATTGGAATCCCGTCCGGCAGGCCGGGAACGCCGGAACTGTGCGCGTAGACTTCGGAGCAGCTGCGGACTTCGGGCAAGAGCGTCATCGGTACGCGTAGCACCGCGGCGAGCTCCTCGTCCCATCGGCCTTTCCCGATGTCGTAAAAGAGGGTGCGTGACGCGTTGCTCGCGTCGGTCACGTGCACCTTCCCGCCCGACAAGCGGTAAACCAGCCAGGAGTCGATCGTCCCGAAAGCTAGCTCGCCCTTTTCTGCGCGGGCCCGCGCGCCATCGACGTGGTCGAGCAGCCATTCGAGCTTGGTGCCCGCCAAGTACGGATCGAGGACCAAGCCAGTGCGTTGGCGGAACATCTCTTCCTTGCCGGCGTCCTTGAGCTCCTGGCAGCGATCGGCCGTGCGGCGGTCCTGCCAGACGATGGCCCTGTGGACCGCTTTGCCGGTGTTCCGGTCCCAAAGGACGGTGGTCTCCCGCTGGTTGGTGATGCCGATTCCCAAACAATCGGTCGCCGGAACCCGAGCGCGTTCGATCGCGTCGCGAACCGCATCGCCCACGCTCTTCCAAATCTCCTCGAGGTCGTGCTCGACCCAGCCCGGACGCGGAAAATGCTGTGGAAATTCGTGGTTTGCTCGCCCTAAGACCTCCCCTTCGGGGGATAGAAGCATGGCGGTGGAACCGGTGGTTCCCTGATCGATAGACAAAAGAAAGCCCGACATCCGAGCGGCTACGGTACGAAGCCTCGGGGCCAATGTAAAGCGACTACTCGGTGCCGGTGATCAGCGCCTGAAACCGAGGCCAAGAGTCGCCGAGTCGCGCCTCGAGCGCTTCCCGAAGCGGGTCTACATCCTCGGCGTCCGCGCCCAAATCGCGGGCTCGCTCCGTGCAGACCATGGCCGCCAAGATCTGGTCGCGAGCAGCCAGAGACCGGGCCAAAAGCGGCAGCGCTTCGCGCTCCTCCGCGCCAAGCCGAATCGCTCGCCGCAGCAAGCCGATCGACTCACCGTGTTTCTCACTTGCGACGGAGGCGCGACCCAAGGCGAGAAACAGGGTTCCTGCCTGTCCGGATTCGCCTGCCCACTGCACCCCGAGACGCAGGACTTCGTTGGCCGCCTCGAGCTCGCCGATCTCGGCGTAGGCCGTGCCGAGGAGATCAAGGCTCATCGACAGGCGCCGGTGAACATCCTCGGCGAGACCCTCCGACTCCCCCGTTCGCATGAGCATCGCGATCGGGGTCAGCCAGGGATTGAGCATGGCGATCGTCGCGCCCCAATTGCCGTGGGCGTTGGCCTTCTCCGCCTGGTCCACGATCGCAAGGTCGATCGACGGCTCGTTCGGTCGGTCGAGCCCGAGCTCCGAGCGCACCCGCTCATCGAGAACCTCTCTGAAATCGTCCAGGCTCAAGACGTGCTGGACTTCATTGAACCGAACCTCGATCTCGGAAAGGCCGAGATCGTTTCGAAGCTCGAGCGGCGTCACGAAGAACAAACTCGCTTCGAGCAAATAGCGCCCGCCTATGTGCGCCTGAAGCGTTTCCGCGTCCGCGTTCTCGGGAAGGCCCTGATTCTGCAGCGGGTTCAGCAACGCTCGTGCAATCGTTTCGCGAAATTCGGGGAGCGGGACTTGCCGTACGATCGGATCTTGACCCATGGAGAATTCCACGTTGGTCAGGTTCTGCGTGTGTGGATTGGCGGTGAGGCTCAGGATGCGTGCGCCCGCAATGAGGGCGAGGCCGAGAGTGTTGCGGCCGATAATCTGACAGGCCTTGTCGAAGTCCTTGGACTGCTTGAGCACCTCCTCGAACCAGCCGTCAGGACGCGCCGCAGACAAGTCGTAGACTTGCGGAGGACTATCGGACATCTCAGGCCTCGCCGCTGAGCTTGCGCCGGTACCATTCGATGGTGTCGAGCAGCCCTTGCTCGAGCTCGACATGCGCACGGAAGCCAAGGAGCTCCTCCGCCTTTTTCACGTCCGGGATACGTAGCTCGACATCGGGGAAGTCCCAGTTGATGAACTCGATGGGGGACTTGCTCTCGATCAGACGGACGATGAGCCGCGCGAGTTGGTAGATCGTGACCGTGCTTCGAGGATTGCCGATGTTGAAGCTCTCGCCGATGGCCTCGTCGCGCTCCATGGCAAGCTCGATGGCGTCGACGATGTCGTCGATGTAACACCAGGACCGAATCTGGTCGCCCTCATTGTGGATGAGAATCTTCTCGTCCTGCAGGGCGCGCACCACGAAGGCGTGGACCGCTCCCTCCCCGACCTGCCCGGGTCCGAAGATGTTGAAGGGGCGAATCGAAACGGTCGGCAGGTTGAACTGCTTCCAGTAGTTGTGCGCAAGATGCTCGGTTGCGAGCTTGCTGACCGCGTAGGTCCAGCGGGCTTCCCCGACGGCGCCGAGGCTGGTCACGTCCGCCTCTCGAACACGAAACGCATAGGAGCCAAATACTTCGCTGGTGGAGAAATCGATGACCCGCTTGATCCCGCTGCAGTCGTTGGCTGCGCGGAGAACGTTCATCGTACCTTCGAGCGAGATCTCCATCGTCATGACGGGGTTCTTCAAGACCGTGTCGACACCAGCAATCGAGGCCATGTGAATCACGTAGTCGCAGCCGGTCACCGCACGTCGAACCGCCGTCATGTCGCGGACATCGCCCACGACGAGCTCTACATTCGGATGGCGGTCGAGACCCGCCTCCGAAAGCGCGTTACGGCGCAAGATATCCAGCACGCGAATGCGGTTGCCGTCCGCCAAGCGTGCAGCCAGCGCGGTTCCAATGAACCCCGCACCCCCTGTAATCAGGACGTGTGCCCCCTTCAACATAATCCCTCAGCTAGCATAGACGGAAGCTGGAAGTCGAGAAACCTCAGTCCCTTTACAGGGCGCTCGCCTCGTGGGATCGTGACCCTACTAGGGGGGGGTATGGGCATCTTCAGTCGGCTCAACCGGGTGATCAAATCCAATCTGAACGCGCTGATCGACCAGGCGGAGGACCCGGACAAGATGATCGGTCAAACCGTGACCGATATGAAATCGGCACTCAAGCGCGCCCGCAAGGACCTCATCGAGGCGCTGGGCAGCGCAAAACGGCTCGACAAGAAGGAGCGGGACCTCGAGCAAGAGGCGGTGGACTGGGAAGGGAAAGCGATCCTCGCCCTCGAACAGGACGACGACGATCTCGCACGAGAGGCGCTTCGGCGAAAAGCGCGGGCGCTGAAAGAAGCGAAGAACGTCCGAGCGCGAGCAGCCGCGCAGGCGACCGCCGCCGACGCGATGAAGGCCCAACTCGAGCGCATCGAGGATAAGCTCGACGACCTCAAGGCCCGCCAGAAGACGCTCGCGGCTCAGGTGCGGAAAGCGCGGACTCAGCAGCGCGACCCGGAGCTCACCAGCGGCGACCGGCTTGGCGGCGGCGCATTTGCCGATCTCGAACACATGGCCGAGCAGATCGACCAATTGGACGCCGAAGTCGAAGCCCACGACCTGCTGGAAGACCCGAAGCGCGCGGACATCGACGCGCGCTTCCGAGCCCTGGAGTCCGAAGAGGGAGAAGACGACGTCGACGACGAGCTCGCTGCCCTCAAGGCCAAGCTCGGCGGCTAGCCGTTGACCGTGATGGAACGTTTCGTCCTCTGGCACAGAATCCTCCCACCCGCCTTCGAAGAGGAGGAGACGACTGCGGCGGCCGGTCAGTGGGCGCGCTACGTCACCAACGAGGTGAAGAACAGTGGCGGCGAGGTGATGTCCTCTCTTGCCGGCACGGTCGTTGCCAATTTCGGCCTCCACGAGCTCAAGTCTGCGATCAATCTGACCCTCCGCTTACTCGCAGAAGCCGAATCGCAGCCCGTGCCTGCCGGCGGGCTCCCGATCGCGTTCGGCATCGCCACCGGTGAAATCCAAAGGGCGAAGGACCACGCGGGCCAACCCACGAACAGCGGCGGCGCGATCGACCGCGCCCAGCTGCTGGCCAACCAAGCGCACGCCGGGGAAGTAGTCCTGGACGTCGAGTCGCGCGAGGCCGCATCGAGGACGTACCTGTTCGGACGCTCGGTTTCGACCAGCTCCTTCGCCTTGCACGGAGAAGCGATCGATCGAAGTCGGCCGCTTCTCGAGCAGTGCCGACAGGCAGTCGGCCTACTCTCGCCCGCTCCCGTTCCGGCGAGCATTCGGCACGCGTTCGAGCCGATCAAAAAGGCCGCCGCGGGTTCGAAGTCGGCCACCTTCTACGTGAAGGGTTCGCTCGGCATCGGTGCGCGCAACGCGATATTCGCGCTCCGTGAGGAGCTTCGTCCACCGGCGTTTCTCGAAATCGGCGCGGTGCCCGGAGGCCTCGAGCCGCTTGGCGGGCTTCGTCTTGCGCTCCTGAAAGCGTGGCGATCGCTCGAATCCACGCGGCAGGGGCTGAAACAAACCGAGCCCGGAGTGGCCGATGCAATGAAGGCCATCGCCTGTGCGAACCCTCCGCGCCGCGAAGCGGCGATTCATGCGGTCAAGGCGCTGCTCCGAGCGCTTCGTACCGAGCAGGGCCTTCCGTGGATCTACGTGGATCGTATCTCGGCGCTCGATCCGGCAACGCTCTGGGTCCTGGGCGCGGCCCTGTCGGACGAGAGTGTGTCCGCGCTACTCTGCATTCGGACGACGGAGTCGACGGTTCCGGCTGGGCTCCGCCCCCTGCGGGAGTTCATCCGCATCGAGCTTCCAGCGATGGATCCAGGCGAAGCGCTGCTGGTCGCCGCGGGCGTCCTCGGCCCCGACGCAGACATGGAGATCGCCAAGCAGCTCGTGATCACGGGCGGCACGACGGTGCTTGGCCTCGAGGAAGCGGCCCGCACGATGGTCGCAACTGGCGACTTGGTTCACGATGGCAATGGCTTCGTCTGGCGCGAAATGGCCGGAGAGCGGCGTCAATATCTCGGGCCGCGTGCCCTGCTCGAAGAACGATTCGCAACGCTCGATACTTCTTCGATGCGCTACCTCGAGGTTGCGTGCACGGCGCTGCCCGCTTCGTCGGGGCAGGTGATCGACGAAGCGGTTGGCCTGGACGGCATCCCGGAGAGCGCGCGGCGCCGCTGCCTCGAAGCGCTCGTCAACGACGGTCTCTTGACGCCACAGGGCAAGCCGAGCTCCGAGCTTCTACGCAGGGCCGTTCTTCAACGAATGCCGCCAGCCCGTCGTAGCGAGGTCTACCGTTTCGTCGCGGAAGCGCTTCACACCGCAGAACCGTTGGTCGGCCCTTCGATGGCGGCGACGGTCGGCGCGTATCTCTGCGAGGGCGGCGACCTCGAGCGGGGTGCGCTCGCCATTCTCGAGGCGGGGTCACTTGCGGCCGACCTGGGTTACACAGCCTCAGCGGTCCGACTCGCTGCCGCCGCCGTTCAATATCAGCCCGACGGCCATACACGTTCGGCGGCCTCGGACATCAGCAAGGCGGTCCGACTGCCGAGCGTCCCACCGCCTGATCTCGACGATGATAGGCCGACGCTTCCCGTTCCCGAGGCAGCCCTGGAAAACACCGCCGAGGCGATCGTCCAGGTGCTCAAAGACCGCGACCATCAGCAGTTCGATGCCTTGATCGAGTCTTCCATCGCAGCCGGCGGAGATCTCACCGGGGCCCATTGCCTGCGCGTCGTCTCGTACATCAGCCGCGAGGACGTCAAATCAGCAACGGAAGCACTCGATGCGGCGAGGAAGAGTCCCAATCGAAAACCGGGCGCTACGATTCGAATTTCGATCGCGTCGGCCTGCCTCCAGCTCGCGCGTGGGCGCCGGCACGACGCCATGATCGACTCGCTCGAAGCGCTGGCGGCGGCACGGGCTCAGGCGGACGGCCCTGGCGAGGCGGCCGCGTTGAAGATGGTTTCGGCAACCTGTCTGGCAGCCGGCTTGAACAGCGATGCTGACCGGATCGCCGGAGTCGCCGAAGCGCTCGCTAGCTGACGCCCGCGCGGCCGGTGGGATAAGAACCAAGAACGGTCAAGAAGGTCGTCACTTCTTCGAGATCACGGAGCGCCGCTTGGGTTGTTTCGCGATCGATGTTGCCCTCGAAATCGACGTAGAAAATGTATTCGAACGGCGTGTCTGGCTTCGGTCGTGATTCGATTTTGGTGAGGTTCAAGCCCCGGTCGGCGAAGATGGCGATGCAGCGAGCGAGCGCGCCCTGCTCGTGAATGGTCGAAAAGATCAACGACGTCTTGCAGGGAACCTCAGGCTCGTAGTGCGCAGGCTCTGACGCCACCATCACCATCCGCGTGTAGTTCTCCGGGTGGTCGGCGATGTTCCTCCGCAGGATGGGCAAGCCGTGCAACGCAGCAGCTTCTTCGCTCGCGATTGCCGCCTGCGTAGGGTCGGCGTCCTGCTTCACTTTCGCCACCGACATCGCGGTGTCCGCAAAGGCTTCGACCTGACAGTCTTCGAGTGTTTCCAAAAACTCCCCGCACTGCGCCAAGGCCACCGGATGAGAATACACGCGGCGGATGTCCGTGACCGCCACGTCCGCAGTGCCGATGAGGCAGTGCGCGATCGGCTGGAACTCTTCCCCGACGACCGAGAGCCCCATCTTCGCGAGCAGGTCGTAGCTCTCGTTGATCGAACCTGCGATCGAGTTTTCGATCGGAAGCACCGCGTAGTCGACCTCTCCAGCCTTCAACGCCTCGAGCATCTGGCGAAAGCTGTGGTAGCCGACGCAGCGAAGCGGCTTGGCGGCGCCCATGAAATGCTGCTTCGCCGCAAGCTGGCTGTACGCGCCTTCGCTGCCCTGATAGCCGACCCGCAACTCCTTTTCCGTCTGCGACAAAGCGTTCCGCCTCAGTCCCGGAAGTTCACGTATTGAAGCGGCAGGTCGAAGTCATGCTCTTTGAGGAAAGCGATCGTCGACTGCAGATCATCGCGCTTCTTGCCCGAGACGCGCACCGAGTCGCCCTGAATCGAGGCCTGGACTTTGAGCTTGCTGTCCTTGATTCCCTTGACGATGTCCTTGGCTTTCTCCTTGGAGACTCCCTCTTTGAGCTTGATGAGTTGCCGCCACATCTGGCCGCCCGCTTGCTGCGGCTGCTGCGGGTCGAGCGACTTCAAAGACACCTGCCGACGAACCATCTTACTCTCGAGCACGTCGCGCGCCGCATCGAGGCGGCCTTCGCTATTGGCGCGGATCACGATCCCCTCTTCGGTTTGCTCGACCGTGGTCTCGGTGCCCTTGAAATCGTATCGCTGAGCGATCTCCTTGCTCGCTTGGTTGCGCGCATTTTCGACTTCATGCTGCTCGATCTTGGAAACGACATCGAAGGACGGCATCCTCACCTCCAAGGCGGGAACATATCACGCCGATGGCTTCCGGCGAGCCGGCTTCTGCGCGTCCACCACGGCGTCCCCCCGCACCAGCGGCGAGAAGAAGTTGTCTTTCTTGATGTGCTCGTCGACGCGGAACGCGAATTTGTAGCTTGGTGCCGACCGCATGTTGCAGTCGGTCCGCTCGCAGAAGGTGCAGGTCGTTCCAACCGGAACGGCCATCTTCTTGGGGTCCGCAAACGGCAGGTCGTCGGCGTACGCGAAGTGCTGGGCGTTGTCGGCGTGGGTTCCGAGGCCGATGCTGTAGGTCGTCCCCTTCACCAGCGACCCCTGCTGAGGCTCGCTGACGACCTTTGCAAAGCAAAAATACGTCGATCCGTCCGGAAACGCGGAGTACTGCTTGGCGATCACGCTGGGGGTGAGAAACGCCAAATGCACCGCCATTTTCGGGCAGGAGCCGCCCTGGTGCGGGAAGCGAATGCCGTCGCCCGAGTAGCGCTTGGAGATGTTGCCCGCGACATCGACCCGCAGGAAGTGCATGGGCACCCCGCGACGACGCGGATCGGACAGGTTGCACATGCGGTGTGCCACCGTCTCGTACGAGGACTCGAATAGCTGCGCGAGGAGCTCGACGTCGTACCGCGTGCTTGTCACGTCCCGATAGAACTCCGGATAGGGAAGCAACAAGGCGCCAGCGAAGTAGTTTGCGAGGTGGATCTTGATCAGCTTTCGGGTTTCGGAATGCTGGCCCTGGTACCCCTCGAGGATGGGTTTGTGTAGCTTCTCCTCATCGAATAAGCTGAGCGCGATCGTGTGCGCGAGCTGGAACTTCAGGCGCTGTTCGAAGAGATCATTGGAGACCGTGAGGACCCGCTCCTCGGCGTTCCAAGTCCGAATGACCGAGCTGTCGGACCGCTCGGGAATGCGAAGCACTCGCACGCCGACTTGATCGAGGAGTCCCCGCTCGAGATCGTCGCTCGTCACGCGGCGGCCAAGCGCGCAATCGCGTCGAAACTGCTGTGCGCGTTCCTCGAGCTGCTCAAACCAGTTCTGGTTCTGCTCGAGAAAGTCCGTCACCTCGTCGTACGGATTGTAGTCGAAGCGAACAGACCCCTCGTCGGCCTGCTGCTCCCGTTCTGCAAGGCTGGTCATCACGTGCTCGAGCTGGCTGCGGGTGTTTTTGTAAAGATTGAAGAGGGCGGTGATCGTAGCCATCATCCGCGGCTCGGCGCTCATGCTGGCTAGATCCTCTTGGCTCAGGTCGAGCGAGCGAAGCAGCGGGTCGTCGAGGAGACGCGCGAGGCCGTCGTCGACGCGGCGCTCACCGAGACTCGACATGAACTCCTCCACCGCCACGCCGTAGAGCTCCAGCGCCTGGAAGAGCAGCGGCAGCTGAACGACGCGCTTGCCCTTCTCGATGAGGCTCAAATAGGCGGGTGAGATCTTGAGGCGGCGAGCGACCTCGCTTTGCTGCAGGCCCCGACGAAGCCGCAGCTCTCGCAGACGCTGCCCCATCGCGGCGTTCGTCTCAGCCATTCGAGTCGTTTACCGCAAATTTACAAGATCTGCCAGAGCCAAGAAACGCACCAAAGCTGCGCTGCCAGGGCGCTTGACCCCTCACGGGCGTATGATAGTGGAAGAGAGTTCAGGCTTGACCGTGTGAAGCTGTAAAGAGCACCGCAACGGTCGCAAGGGCTTCGAACGCAAGCAAAGTCAAAACGAGGTAGGCTTCGGCCCCCTCGTGCGAATCGCAGAGGAAAGGACCGGCCAATGGCGGAGTACGGCAAGCGAGAGCGCGACAAACCGTGGATCATGCGGACCTACTCGGGCCACAGCACCGCCACCGCGTCGAACGAGCTCTATCGAACCAACCTCGCGAAAGGCCAAACCGGGCTCAGCGTGGCGTTCGATTTGCCCACCCAGACTGGCTATGACGCGGACGATCCGCTCGCCCGCGGCGAGGTCGGCAAGGTCGGCGTGCCGGTGTCGCACATCGGCGACATGGGTGCCCTTTTCGACGGGCTGCCTCTCGACCAGATGAACACGTCGATGACGATCAACGCGACCGCCGTCTGGTTGCTATCGCTCTACATCGCGACCGCCGAGGACCAAGGCGTCGATCACCACGTCCTTCGCGGAACCACCCAAAACGACATCATCAAAGAGTACCTATCGCGCGGCACGCACATCTTTCCCCCCGCCGCTTCGATGCGCTTGACCACCGACCTGGTCACCTACACCGTCGACGAGGTTCCCAAGTGGAACCCGATCAACATCTGCAGCTACCACTTGCAGGAAGCCGGAGCGACGCCAACGCAGGAGCTCGCTTATGCGTTGGTCACCGCGATTGGCGTGCTCGATGCGGTGAAAGCCACGGGCCGGGTGCCCGAGCGTGAGTTCGGCAAGGTCGTCGGGCGCATGAGCTTCTTCGTCAATGCGGGCATTCGCTTCGTCGAAGAGCTCTGTAAAATGCGCGCGTTCGTCGAGCTCTGGGACCGGGTCACGCGGGAGCGCTACGGCGTCACCGATGCAAAGCAGCGGCGGTTTCGCTATGGGGTTCAGGTGAACTCCCTGGGTCTGACCGAGCAGCAACCCGAGAACAACGTCATCCGTATCGTCCTCGAAATGCTGGCGGTCACCATGAGCAAGGACGCCCGGGCTCGCGCGATTCAGTTGCCTGCCTGGAACGAGGCGCTTGGTCTTCCACGGCCCTGGGATCAGCAGTGGTCCCTTCGCGCACAGCAAATTCTCGCCTATGAAACCGATCTTCTCGAGTACGACGACCTCTTCGAGGGCAGCCCGGTGGTCCAGGCGAAGACGCAGCAGCTCGTCGACTCGGCCTGGGCCGAGGTGCAGGAGGTGTTGAAGCGGGGCGGAGCCGTCGAAGCGGTCGAGACGGGTTACATCAAGCAAAAGCTCGTCGAGTCCAATGCGGCGCGCCTTCGCGCGATCGAGGCCGGTGAGCAGATCGTCGTCGGTGTCAACAAGTACATCGAAGGCGCAGCCTCTCCGCTCACGGAGAATCTCGATGACGCGATCCTCACCGTCGACCCCGAGGTCGATGCCAGCCAACGCGTTGCGCTCGCCCGCTGGAAGGAAACGCGGGACAGCGCTGCCGTCGCCGCGGCACTCGCAGAGATCGAGCGTGTCGCGAGGACCGACGAGAACATGATGGCAGCGTCGATCGCCGCTGCCCATGCGGGCGTAACGACCGGCGAATGGGCCAACACGCTTCGCCAGGTCTGGGGAGAGTACCGCGCCCCAACGGGCGTCGCCGGCGCCACGGTCAAGACCTCCCGATCGGGAGCCGCCGCGGAAACGATCGGCCGTCTCCGAAAACGACTCGACGCACTCGAGGAGCGAATGGGGCGGCGCGCCAAGCTCCTGGTCGGCAAGCCGGGCCTCGATGGGCATTCGAACGGCGCCGAACAAATCGCCATCAAGGCCCGCGACGTCGGCTTCGACGTGGTCTACGAGGGTATTCGCGTCTCTCCTGAACAAATCGTGGCATCGGCGCTCGAGGAAGGCGTGCATCTGATTGGTCTGAGCATCCTGAGCGGCTCCCATCTCGCACTGGTTCCCGAGGTCGTGCAGCGGCTTCGCGACGCAGGCCTCGGCGACATTCCGGTGGTCGCTGGCGGCATCATTCCAGAGGCTGACGCCGAGCGGCTCCGCGCCCAAGGGGTTGCGGCCGTCTATACTCCAAAGGATTTTGAGCTCGACAACATCATGAGCGACTTGATCGACCTGGTGGATCGCCAGCATGCCGCCGAGTGACCCAAGCGATGACGCGCAGCATGTGATGTCCTCTGACAAGGCGGCGGTGTCCCGCGCCTTGAACCTGGTCGAAGATCGGAGGCCTGGGTCGCAGGCGCTCGTAGCGGCGCTCTTGGCAGCGCTCAAGGACTCGCCCAAGGCAGCTAGGGGGCATCGAGTCGGGCTCACGGGTCCACCCGGTGTCGGCAAGAGCACGCTGACCTCGGCACTCGCTCGCTCGGTGCGGCGGCGCGGTCGCACCGTCGGAGTCGTGGCCGTCGACCCTTCGAGCATACGGTCGGGCGGTTCGCTGCTCGGCGACCGCGCCCGCATGAGCTTCGACCCGAAGGATGCCGGTCTCTTCGTGCGTTCGCTCGCGACCGCAGGCGAAGTGGGCGGCCTTGCCTACGCGGCGAACTCGGCGGTGCGTGTCCTCGCCGCAGCGTATGACATGGTCGTCGTCGAAACCACCGGCGTTGGCCAGTCCGAGATCGACGTCGTCGACGTGGCGGATACGGTCGTGCTCGTGATTCAGCCCGGAAGCGGCGACGTCCTTCAGTTCTTGAAGGCCGGAATCATGGAAATCCCCGACATACTGGTCGTCAACAAGGCGGATCAGGAAGAGCTCGCACGGCGCGCGGTAGCCGATCTGCAGGGCGCGATCCAAACCGCCCAGGCTGTCGGGGCCGGCGGCGGACAGGACGCGGATTGGCAGACCCCCATCATCGCGACCAGCGCGACCCAGGGCACGGGGATCGACGCGCTAATCACCGCGCTCGAACAGCATCGGAAGCACATCCAAACGACGCTCGCGGCGCGGCGTCGGCAGGGCGAGGTACGTTGGGTCCTCGACCTTTTCAGCCGTAAACATGGCGAGCACGGGGTTTCGACCCTAGGTGGTACAGAGCAGTTGGAAGCCCTCGCCGAACGAGAGCTCGATGGCGGTGAAACGCCCTTGGCGCTTTGCGAACACTTGAGCCGGGGCTATGTAGCAGCACTCGGCAAGACTCCATGAGGAAGAGATGAGCGAACGTCCTGATATCGTACCCGTTGGTCACATCCCAGAGCTAGGCGTCATCCCGGAAAAGATGCACGCGTACGCGATTCGCCCCGAACGTTTCGGCGAGCCCAAGCAATCGTTCCAGGCCGAAGCGCTGCCTGTATGGGAGCTCGGTCCCGGTGAGGTTTTGGTCCAGGTCATGGCCGCCGGCGTGAACTTCAACGGCATCTGGGCGGGGCTCGGCCAGCCGGTCAACGTGCTCAAGGGCCACGGCCTCGACTTCCACATCGCCGGCTCCGATGCGTCCGGCATCGTTTGGGCGGTCGGCCCGGGTGTGGACGACCACAAGGTCGGCGACGAGGTGGTGCTCCATTGCAACCATCTCCTCTATCCTGGCACCAACGACCTTCAGACGATTTGGGGCTATGAGACGCCCGACGGCTCGTTCGCACAGTTCACCAAGGTGCAGGGGCAGCAAGTGCTTCCGAAGCCGCCACAGCTCACCTGGGAAGAGGCCGCGAGTTACGGCCTCACCTATTACACGGCACACCGGATGCTGATCGACCGCGCCAAGATCCAGCCTGGCGAGGACGTGCTGATCTGGGGTGCCGGTGGTGGCCTCGGCGTCTTTGCCGTGCAGCTCTGTGCGGTGGCGGGTGCACGCGCCATTGCAGTCGTGTCGAGCGACGACAAGGCAGAGCTCTGCATGCAGCTCGGTGCACACGGGGTCATCAACCGCAAGGAGTTCCCCGGCGTTCAGTACAAGGACGACATGACGCCCGAGGAACAAAAAGCGCATAGCGCCGACCTCAAGGGCTTCGGCAAGCGCATCTGGGAGATTCTCGGCGAGCGCAAGGGTCCCGACGTGGTCTTCGAGCATGTCGGCAAGGCCACCTTTCCCGCAAGCGTGTTTCTCGCAGCGAAGTTCGGCCGCATCGTCATCTGTGGCGCAACCACCGGCTACAACCTCAACTTCGACGTGCGTCACCTCTGGATGCGCCAGAAGCGAATCATCGGCTCGCATTTCGCGGACGCCGACTCCGCGGGCCGAGCCAATCGACTCATGATTCAGGGCAAGATCAAACCGGTCATGACGCGCCTGTTCACCTGGGACGAGATTCCCGAGGCGCACCAGCTCATGTACGAGAACAAGCTGCACGGCACCGTTTCGTGCCTGGTCGGCGCGCCCGGGCCCGGGCTCAAGAACCTCGAAGAAACCCTCGCCGCAATCGCGAACGATTAGGAGAAGGTCATGCAGAAAGTCATCGAAGCGATCGAGGGCGTCTACCAGCGCGCGCACGACAACGTCAAAGCGCTCGTCTCCGAAGGCGATCGAATCAGCGCCAAGAAGCTGAACGCGAATCAACTCGCCGCACACGCGGTCGCGTACCTGGCCACGGAGCTCGAAGCCTGCCGTCAGTTGGCGGCCTGGGCCGAGCGCGTTGGCGGCGAATACGAGGGCAAGGTTGCGCGCGCTTACATCGGCGAGGTGGCACGCACGATCGTGGGCGGTGTCGATCTCGGGGCCTGCGAAAACATCAGCCTCAGTGAGGTGGGCATCCGCGAGGGCGACCTGCGCGAAACCCTACTTCAGCCAGAAGTCACCGCATTTTCCCGGGAGCACGCGAGCGGCCAGGTCTACCTCGAGCTCGCTGCGCACGCCCGGGACCACGGCTTCCCGAATCGTGGCTTTGGCGACGAGATGCTCGACGAGGTCCGCTCGCAGTTCTCGAAGTTCACGGACGCCGAAGTCATTCCGAAGGCACAAGACATTCACCGAAACGATGTCTTGATCCCGATGGACATCCTCGATCAGATGAGCGAGCTCGGCGTTTTCGGGCTGACGATCCCCGAGGAGTACGGCGGCCTCGGGATGACCAAAGTCGCCATGTGCGTGGTCACCGAAGAGCTCTCGCGTGGCTACATCGGCGTAGGCTCCCTCGGGACACGTGCCGAAATCGCCGCCGAGCTGATCCTCGGCGGTGGAACCGAAGAGCAAAAACAGAAGTGGCTTCCGAAGATCTCCGCTGGCGAGGTGCTGTCCACCGCGGTGTTCACTGAGCCGAATATCGGCTCGGACCTAGCGCACCTCGGAACACGCGCGACCAAGCAGGCAGACGGAAGTTACGTCGTCAACGGTGCGAAAACCTGGATCACGCACGCCGTGCGTGCCGACCTCATGACCCTGCTCGCGCGAACGAACCCGGGCGAACCCGGATACAAGGGTCTCTCGATGTTCCTCGCGGAGAAGACACGCTTGACGGGCGAGGATGGCGAGCCCGAGTTCGTCGACGAGGGACTCACCGGCACTGAAATTAAAGTGCTCGGTTACCGCGGCATGAAGGAATACGAGCTGAGCTTCGAAGGCTTCGAGCTCCCTGCTGACTCATTGCTCGGCGGCGAGGAAGGCGCGGGCTTCAAGCAGCTCATGCGGACCTTCGAAAGCGCGCGTATTCAAACGGCTGCGCGCGGCGTAGGGCTCGCCCAAGCGGCGCTCGAAGACGCCATCCTGTACGCCACCGAGCGCGAGCAGTTCGGCGGGCCCATCTTCCAGTTCCCGCGCGTCGCTCGCAAAATCGGCCGGATGATCTGTCGCGTCGAAGCCGGCCGCCAGCTCACGTACTTCAGTGCCCGCGAGAAGGACCAAGAGAAGCGCTGCGACCTCGAAGCGGGCATGGCCAAGCTCTTGGCGACCCGCTCTGCATGGGAGTCTGCCGACGCCAACGTGCAAATTCACGGCGGAAACGGCTACGCAGAGGAGTACACGGCTTCCCGGCTACTGGTCGATTCCAGAGTCCTCAGCATCTTCGAGGGCGCCAACGAGATTCAGGCGCACGTCGTGGCGCGGCGGCTTCTCGAAAGCTGACGCGCGCCGCCCGAGCGGCCATACTGGCCCGACATGAGGCCTGATCGCGTCGGCGAGGGGCGGAGGCTGGTGCGCATCGCCTTTGCCATGGTGCTCGCCGTGCAGGTCTTTTTGGCCGTGTGGGGCGTCGCCGATCAATGGACCCGGGGCCACAACGGCTGGAACGGAGCCGCGTACCACAACGCCGCACGGAACACCTTGCGCTGGAACGTGTTGTTCCCGCTTCAGTACGACACAGCCAACGTGCCGCCGACCAAGGACCAACTCTACACCCACCATCCGCTCGCGCTCCACCTACACAACGTCGTCAGTGTGAAGCTGTTCGGGGACCGCGAGCTGTCGATCCGCCTGGTGGCGGGCTTCTGGAGCGTGGCGATCCTCTGCATGCTCTTCGCCGTGGTGAGACGCCTCTGGGACGACGCCCAGGCCATCGCTGCGTCGGCGATCTACGTCGCACTCCCGATCAACGCAATCTATACCAATATGGCCAATAACTCAGTCGGCTTCATTTTTTGGATCCTGCTGACGCTCTATCTCTACATCCGAGCCAGCCGCGCACCACCTTGGTCATGGCCCGCCTTCAGCACATTCCTCGCTTCCTTCGGCGTCGCCGCCACCTGGGACTGGCCGGCCTACTACATTGCCTTCTGCATAGCCCTCCACTGGGCATGGACGGTGTATCGGCAGCGTAGCTCCGAGCCCGCGCGTCGGTCGACGACGCAGCTTGTGATGTTCTGCCTTTGGGTGTTGGCGTTGTTCGCGGGGCACTTCGTGTTGGTCGAGGTGCTAACTGGCAATCTCGATGAGCTGAGGGGGACGTTCAACGCTCGGCGGGCCCTGTCTTGGAGCCGGTTCCGCACGCACCTTTTGGTGGTTCCCGAGCTGATGTTTACGGTACCGATTCTAGGGCTTTGCGCGGCTTGGCTCGGGGCCTGGGCCATCCGCGTGGCACGCGGAACCGCTGAGGCACGGGACTTGGTCCCCGTCGCGTTTCTAGTGGCCGGCGCGATTCACTATTGGACCTTTCGCTGGAGCGCGATCGTTCATTCCTACTGGGCCTGGCCGATGCTTCCGGCCGTCGCCATCGCCGTCACGACCTCGCTCTTCGAAACGGCACGCTGGATTCGCGGGCGCGCGGGGCTCCTGGCAAGCTTCAGTGTCCTGCTCTTGCTGGTGCCCCTGGCGATCCGCGTCGTCGAAATCGTTCCTACGGGCCGCTACGTCGGCGGCTCGATGTGGTTCTTCACTTCGGTGCGAGGCACGATCGATCACTACGACTCGGGCCGGCCCGAGCTCCGCTTCGCGAGGCGTGTCAAAGCCTGGACCGATCGGAGCACCGGCGTCCAACTCCATACGAGCCTCAAGCCGTTTCGGCTCGAGCCTCGTTTCGACATCACCCTCGACCGCGTCACCCACCGATGGTCACAAAACCCGCGCCCCGAGATCCCCAACGATCAGGGAGCGAACGGCTGGGTTTTCGTCGCCGCGGTCGACGCCTTCTCTGAAGAGGAACGGGCTGCGTTCGCTTCGCGCCATCCATATCGGCAGTACGGCGACTACTTCATGTTGGACCTGCGACGCGAGGCTCGCGACATCGAAGTTTGGGGCCTGACCCCGGTTTCCTCCAGTCCCCGATGGCGCCTCTTGCACAGCGCGTTCGAGCCGCCCACTAGAGCAACGCGGGTCATTGGGGCCGAACAATCCCTCGATAAAAAGGTCGCGGAGCTCGATGCCCTCTAAGCCGTCGGACTCGATTCTCATGCTCTGGTCTGCGGCCTATCTCGGCTCTGCCTTCTTCTTGATGGCGGGTCTGCTCCCGCAGGGCACCGTTTCGATCGGCTTGCTCGCGCAACTCTGTTGGCTCGCGCTCGTCGGCTCGATACCGACCACCCTCGCCTTGGCCGCGTCGTCACGGTTGGCTGGTGCGACGCGACCCGCAATCGTTGCGTCGACCCTGGTGCTGGGCGCACTGACGATGGCTGTCGGCTGGGAGCACGTCGACTTTCTGCTCTCGGGACCGCAGTGGCTCGATCATCCTCGGCGCTTGCTCCTCGAAGTTGCAATGCTGTCCATGCTCGGCTTGCTCGCCGGAGCGGGCTGGCTCTGGCTGATTCTGGGGGTCCGTATTCGAAGCGGTCCATGGCAGGCGATTTGGATCGCCCTCAGCATCGTCGCGGTCGGCCTGCTCACCGCCGCCATCGTGCGCTACCGGGCGTACGACTACTCGATGGCCCAACTCGTCTTTCCGGCCGGGCTCCTCAGCAGCGCGATTCTGTACCTGCTCGTTCGCAATTCGCCGCGGCGACTCGTTGCCGCTGGCTTGGCGGCGGCCTGCCTGCTGTTTGGCGTCGGCTCGCGCTTCGCACCTGCGCTGGTAGCGACCGGTCAGCGGGAAGTGATCGCCCAGAGCCGGGCCGGTGCTCTGGCGACCCTGTATTTGCTTCCTCACGTGAGCGGAGACGCGAGCCTTTCGAGCGGCAGAGCCGGTTGCCCGGAGCCGAAACCCATCGTCGAGACCTCGCCAATTGGCATCCTGCCGGCGGGGCGGCGCAACGTGATTCTCATCACCGTCGACGCCCTGCGAAAAGACGTCGTGGGCTTGGAGCTGGATGGACGCTCGGTCACTCCGCAGCTGTCGCGACTGGCTGCCAATGGGGTATCTTTCGTCAACGCCACCTCGACGTATCCAGCAACCCTCTTTGCGGTGGGCAGCGCGTTTACAGGTCTGAGCCCGGCAGAGCTCTACCTCTCCCCGTCCCTGCCCGAGACGATCTTCACGCGCTCCCGCGCCCACATCGACCAGCAGTTCGCGGTCCTTCCGGACGTGACTTGGTTTCGTCTCCCGATCGTGCAGCAGTTTCTCGCGCCCGGTGTCGAAACCGCCTACGCGGCCACCGACGCGGACGCAACCGATACGCTCGTCGCTCGCCTCCGCCAAGCACGCCAGGACCACGCTTCGGTGATGGCTTGGGTCCACTACTACGCTCCTCACGACCCCTACGAGCCCCAAGCCGCATTCCCATTCGGAAACGGAAAGAAGAACGCATACCTCAGCGAGGTCGCGTACTTCGATCGGGAGCTCGGTCGGTTGATGGAGTACTTGGAAAGGGACGGCTGGCTCGATGACAGCCTCGTGATCTTCTTTTCGGATCACGGTGAGGCACTGGGCGAGAAGTCCTACTGGGGACATCACGTGTACTTGAACGGCTGGATGGTCGAGATCCCGCTGGTCCTCTGGCACCGGGCCTTCGCGCCCGCCGAGCCTCGCGTCGGTGTCAGCCTCGCCGACGTCGCACCGAGCGTCCTGCATTTTCTGGGACTGCCCCTGCCCTCGGACATCGCCGCGCAAAGCCTCTTCACCTTGGACCCAAACCTGCCCAACCGTGCGTCCTTTTCCGAGGCCTTCCCCGTCCGTGGCCACGAGCTTTTCGATAGCTTTCGCCTTCCCGCGCTCGACGATGCGACGATTCGCGCGCGACTCCGAAGCATTCGCGTGTCGAGCAAAGGATACGAGCCCAAGGGCGCGATCAGCCTCGAGGGGTATCGGCTCATTCGTCATCGCGGCGCGGGCACGGCATTCTTTTTCGACCACGAAAGCAATCCGGGCGAGGACCCAGGCCTTCAAGCTGCCAACCCGGAAGCGCGCCAGCGGCTTGAAAGTGAGCTGGATCGCTGGGAGCAAGCGCAGCTCGGTCGCATCCAGTGCCGGCTTCAGCTCAGCGGGGATCGGCCCGAGACACCTCGTCCTGAATGACGACCGCATCATCGGAAGTCACGTCGCCGGCGATCATCGAGAGCCGGGCGTCGTAGAAACGGATCGACGCGGCTTCACCCGAAACGGTCGTCGCGTAGAGCTGCACCACGAGTTGGCTGGCGTCGCGTGGAACGCCGATCTCATAGCTCAAACGCCAGCGCTCGCCGCCTCGGAGCTCGAAAGCCTTTCGCTCGAACTTCACGTAGCCGTCGAGAAATACATCTTGATGGAGCTCGATTGTGGATTGCTCGCCTAGGACTTCGAGATCCAAATGGACGCGCAAGGTCGTGCCGCCAGGAACCCGGAGATACTGACCGCCGATCAGCAGCTTCTTGCCATCAGCGGCTGGCACCGACACCCGCTCCTCGACGAGAAGGTCGATCCCCCCGGCCTGTGTCATGTCGGCGCGGCCCGAGCGGGAGAGACGGGCCACCTCGGTGAGCAGCTGCCGAGCTCGCTCTGGCGCCGGCTCGCTCTCGCGATTTGGTCCGAACGGCAGACCTGCCAGCGGGACCGAGCGCGAACACGTCAGAAACGATTCGCTACACACCACCGCGCTGCCAGAGGGCTCGAACATCATCACGCTGCGGGCATATGTGTTCCCAGCAAAAAGTGGACGCGGTGAGCCGTAGTCCCGGAACCAGCTCCGCCCGACGAAACCTTCGGCCTCGTGCTCCAATCCGAGGAGGTCGGTGACCGAAAGGGCGGTGTCGACGTGCGCGTAGAGCGTATCGACGCGTTTCGCCACGGGTTCGGGAAGCATGACGACGGCGAAGGACCAGCTCTGCGAGAGCAGCCTCTGCGTGGCGGTCGCGGCCTGCACCAAGCCCGTCGATTCGTCCGAGGTGATGATCACGACCGTGTCGTCCAGCACCCCGCGCTGTTCGAGCTCCCCAAGGAAATCCGCAAGCGCATCGTCGGCCCAACGAAACGCGCGCTCTTGCCGGGTCCGGGCGCCTTCGGGTGCCGCGGTGTCGGGAAAGGTGTAAGGGTGATGCGTGCCCACCGTCAAGAGCGTCGCGAAGAAGGGCCGCTCCGCGTCGTGAAGCTCGAGCACGCGCCCGAGTGACTGCTCGAAGAACGCCTTGTCGTCGACGCCCCAGTCGGTGCGCGCGTAGCTCCGCTCGAACCCGGGGTCGCCGATGAGCTCCTCGAAGCCGGCCTTTTTCATGAACTGGTCCTTGAGCATGAAACCGAGGGGCGCCGATTGGATGTAAGCCGTCGCGTATCCCTGCTCGCGCAAGACCTCGGGAAGACAACGGCGCGCCGCGGCGTAGACCTGTTCGCTCATCTTGGACTGGTCGGTGAGGAGCTTTGGGTAGTCCCCACACAGAATTCCGTACTCCCCACGGTTGGTCTGCCGCTGGTGTGAAACCAGGTGCGTGAACAAAACATGCCGGCGAGCCAACGCGTCGAGCTTGGGCATCTCGGTCTTGCTCCGGACACCTTCGGCAGCCGCGACCGAAGGCAGGTGCGCGCCTGACGCTGCTTCGAGCATGATGAGAAGAACGTTCGGCCGATTGGACAGCGGCCCGACCCAGCGCTCGCCGCGGAGATTGCCGCGAAACACGTCTCGTACCTCGGCACTGATCGCGACTCGATTCGGGCGGACCGAATCAGGATAGATCCCGAGATTCGCCTGAATCGCGTGACGTTCGCGCCACTCGTCGTGCGTGTACGAGGTCGGGATGACCACTTGCCCGAACACGGAAGCCGCGAACGCCAGGCCCCACCATCGCCACCAGAGGGAAGCAGGAGGGCGCGCCCAAACCGCCCCGAGGATCGCGAGGGCCGTGATCGACAGGACCATCAGCGGGTGGCGTGCGTACCGGACCGAGCCCCCGAGAAACGTCGAATCGCCGAGGAAGCCGACGTGACTGAGCGCGTAGAGAGAATCGAAAACCGAGATGAACTCGTACATCGCGAAGCTCAGGAAAACGAACACGACGACGAGTGCCAAAGCGAGGACGCGCCCCCAGAGACGCCGGGTCGCCAAGAGAAGCCCCACGAGTCCCACCAACAGCAAGCCGACCGAAGCGTCGGCCAAACCGCCGCGCAGGTCGATCGGCGCCAAGGCTAGGCGCTTCTCGTGCAGAAGCAGAGCGCGCGTGAGCCATGGCGTGGCAAGACAGAGCGCCACGATGAGCCCCCAGCCCAACTTTCCCCTCCAGTCGTCGCGGTTGGCTTCGATGACGGGAAGTTATGGGCTATGCAGGCGTGATGGCAAAGGGTTTCGCGCCAGCCGCCGAACGCAATCGGCAACCGATCCTCGACGTCCTTCGGCGTGTGCTGCCGTCCACCGGGCTCGTTCTCGAAGTCGCTAGCGGAACCGGACAGCACGCGATCTTTTTTACGGAGCACCTCCCCCGGCTGCGCTGGCAGCCGAGCGATGCATCCGCGGACGCCTTGCGGAGCATTGCCGCCTGGGTCGAGGAATCGGGTCACGAGAACCTTCTGCCTCCGATCGAGCTCGACGTGCGCACGCTTCGATGGCCCATCGCGAGCGCCGATGCCTTGCTGTGCATCAACATGATCCACATCTCCCCGTGGGAAACCACTGAGGCCCTTTTCCACGGCGCAAGCGCGCTGCTCGCCGACGGCGCGCCGCTGGTCACCTACGGCCCCTACCGGCTCCACGGCGAGCACAGCGCGCCAAGCAACGCAGCGTTCGACCAAAGCCTTCGGTCGCGTAACCCGCGGTGGGGTGTTCGGGACATCGATGCGCTCACGGAGCTCGCCGGGCGCGCCGGATTCGAGCTGCAGGAACGTGTGTCGATGCCGGCCAACAACATGACCCTGGTCTGGACCCGCGTTCTCTAACCCGGTAGCCGGGGCAGCGACGGATTCCAAAAGAGCATCACGAAATAGGTGACGAAGGCGACGATGAGCGCGAGCCCTCGTTTGCGGCCGATCTGACTGCGCTCGTTCACCGCCATCAATAGAAGTAGCAGCGTCACACCCACCATGATTGGGAAGTCACGAACGATGATGGAGCGGTCTACGTCGCCGGGCGCGATGATGCCCGGTAGCGCGAGCACGCCAAGCAGGTTGAACATGTTGGACCCGACGACGCTGCCGACGGCGATGTCTTGTTCCCCGCGGCGCGCGGCCGCCACGGAAGCTGCGAGCTCAGGAAGGCTCGTCCCGAGCGCAACCAGAGTCAGACCGACGACCAGCTCGCTCACGCCGAGGTCGCGCGCGATCCCGATCGCGCCCCAGACCAGTACGCGAGAGCCAGCCAAGAGAAGGAGTAGACCGACGGAGAATAGGACAATCGCCTTGGCGGTGGGCAGCGAGTCCGGGATGTCATCATGTTCGAAGGCGCCGGGAAGCGGGTCGCTGTACCCCGGGTCCGTCTTGCGGCCCTGCATGCCAATCCAGGCGACCAAGAGGAACATTCCGAAGAGCAAGAGGAGGCCTTCAACCCGGCTGAGCTCTCCGTCCCAGAGGAACGCCCAGGCGACCGCCATGCTGAGAAACAGAACCGGGATCTCTCGGATCAGCAAGCGGGAGTGGATGCTGAGAGGTTGAACCAGCGCGGCTGCGCCGAGGACGAGCGTCACGTTGGTGATGTTCGAGCCGACGGCGTTTCCGACGCCCATCTCGCGGCTGCCGGCCATGGCGGCCATGCCGGAGACCAACATTTCAGGCGCCGAGGTGCCGAAGGCCACGACCGTCAGCCCGATGACGAGGCGGCTGACGCCGAGGCGGCTCGCCAGCCCGGCCGCCCCGTACACGAAACGATCAGCGCCCCAGACCACGGCGACGAAACCCGCGATGATCGCGGCTATGGCTTGGAACAGCGTCAGGACAACCTCTTCGGCGAAACGAAGAACGGCCTAGTCTTGCTCAGGAGCGCAAGCGCGCAAGCCTCGTGCAGATCGCGCTGGCAAAACCACCCCGCGGAGCGCTATACGTGTCGGACCACAGGAGGGGACAGCATGGGTGAGCGCCTACGGGACAAGGTCGCGATCGTGACAGGAGCAAGCCGGGGAATCGGAGCCGCCATTGCCGGCTTCATGGGCGAAGAGGGGGCCAAGGTGGTTCTCGTCTCGCGAAAGATCGATGGCCTGCAAGGCGTAGCCGACGAGATCCGCGCCCACGGGGGCGACGCGACGCCGATCGCATGCCACGTCGGCCACCGAAATCAGCGGGAAGACATGCTCGATCAGGCGCTCCGGGCCTATGGCAAGGTCGACATCCTGGTGAACAACGCGGCGACCAACCCGCACTTTGGTCCAATGCTCAGCATCGACGAAGCGGCCTGGGACAAAACCTTCGAGGTCAATGTGAAGGGCTACTTTGGAATGATCCAGCTCGTCGCCGGCCACTTGCAGCAGCGGAAAGCAAAAGGGTCGCTCGTCAATATCGCGAGCGTCGCCGGCCTCATGGGCGCGCCGATGCAGGGCGTCTACGCCATGACCAAATCTGCCGTCATCTCGATGACGAGGACCTTGGCGATGGAGCTCGGCGCAGCGGGAATTCGAGTCAATGCGATCGCGCCCGGCCTGATCGAAACCAAGTTTGCGCAGGTGCTGGTCGACAACGATGAGATTCGATCCAGCGTCGTCAACAAGACGGCGTTGGGGCGGGTTGGTCAGCCGCGGGACATCGCAGGAGGCGCGGTCTTCTTGGCTTCGGACGAATCGGACTACGTGACGGGAGATGTCATGGTCATCGACGGCGGTTGGACCATTACCTAGTCGTGGACGGCGGATGATCGAAAAGGCGTCCATGGGCCTAGCGGAGAGTGCGCGCAGGCGCGACTTGGTGGAACTGCGCATTGCCAACCTGCGCCGTGAGCTCGAAGCAGAGACCGAGCCGCGAGCTCAGGCAGCGATTCTCTATCAAGTGGGGGCGCTCTGCGAGCACGAGCTCGAGCAGAGTTCCGAAGCGATGGAGCAGTATGAACGGGCGAACGCCGTCGCCCCAGGATTCCAGCCGGCCCTCATCGCCCGATTACGAATCGCGGAACGCTCGGAGAACGGTTACGACCTGGCGGCGCTTCGTTCGGAACAGGTCGCGCGAGCAACGAGCCCTGCGGTGAGCAGCGCTGCGCTCGTGGACTTGGCCATGCGCTCCGAGGATTGGGCCTCGCTTCTGCGCGAAGCGATTTCGCGTTCTTTAGAACCGGCGGTGCCAGCGCTCATTCTCGAATGGCTGGCCGAAGCCCGCGGCGATGATGGCGCCGTTCGGGATGCCCTGCATACACAGGCGAAGCACGCCGCCGACCCAACCCTACGCGCCGCTCTCTGGATCGACCTCGCGCTCCACGAGCTCACCTCTGGCAAGCCGGACGATGCCATCGCGGCCCTCGAACATGCATGTGAATGCGATGCGCTCGTTTGGCAGGCCAGGTCACTGCAAGCCCGTGCGGCCCGTGAGCACGAGCGCTGGGATGTGTTCGTGCGCGCTGTGACCTCGATGGCCGGCCTGCTCGAAGCCGCAGTCGAACCGGGAGGCTCGCCCGATCCGCTGAGTCTGTCGATCCGAGAGGGCGCGCGTCTACCGATGGCGGCGCACCTCTGGCAGGAAGCGGCGACCTGCAGCGCTACGCATCTCGACGACGCCGACGCCGCGGCAGGTTACCTCGAGTCGGCGCTGCGATGGGTGCCGGACAGTCGGCTGACCCGATTGCAATCCCTGCTCGTTGCAGAGCGCCGTGGCGACGATGCGGCCACCGAGAACGCATCGGAATGGTTCCGATCCATGGCCCCAGAGGACCCGGCCTTCGTCGCGCACGAGCTGCGGCTCGCGAGGTCGAGCGACGATTTCCAAAGCGCCTTGGAAACAGCTCGCGATGCGGCGGCACGGTTCCCGGATTCCGGCTATGCCCAGGCGGCGCTCGACGTCGCGCTCATCCGCGGGGCGCGCCACTCCGAGCGTGCTGAAGCCTTCCGACGGCAGGCAGAGCTCGCAAAGGGAGAGACGCAGGCCCGACTCGCCTGGAGAGCCGCACAGCTCAGCAGCGCCGACGCGGAAAGCTCGGACCACGCGCAAGCGCTCTACAGTTTGGCCATCGAGGCGTCCACGACCTCGAAGGCCGCGATCGTCCGAGAAGCGCTGGGCGCAGCGATGCGCGCCAAGCGGCCGGAGGCCATTCTCGCGCGTTGCGACGAGCTGATGCAAAGTGACATCGAGCCCGATGAACGAGCGACCCTCGCGTACTGCAAGTACGACCTCACGCTGCACGCCCTTCACGTGGAAGAAGACGCCGAGCAACTCCTTCGCGACGCCCTGGGCGACTCGAACAATCGTGGTTGGGCTCCAGCACTCGCACGAGCGCAGGCCGCATGGAAAGGCGACGCCGGCTTGCTGGCCCAAGCTCACGAGGAGAGCGCCGAGGTCGCGTCGGGGGATCCTCGCCTCGGACACCTGTGCGCAGCTGGGCGGGCCTACGCGCGAAACCGCGACTGGGACGCGGCCGAACGTGTCCTTCGGGCAGCCTTGGCCTCCGCACCCGACGACGGCTACATCGCCTCGCTCCTCGATGCGGTTCTACGTGAAGGAGGCCGCCCCGAAGACGTTGTCTCCTTGGCGCGCGAACGGGCCAAGGCGGATTCGAGGACGGCGCTCGGGGAGCTTTCGCTACTTCTTGCGGGGGCGACCGCCGAGCGGAGCGGAAATCTAACCGCGGCTCGCCATGCATATGAGCAAGCTCTCGTGGAGGCGCCAGGCTCGACGTCTGCCGCGCTCGCACTTCTCGAGGTCGCCCGCCGTCAAGCGGATGCGAATGCAACACTGCGCGCGTACGCGTCACTCTCGGACAGCGGCCTCGGTGGAGGCGTGCCCGAGCTCTTCGCCCTGCTTCGGGGCGACGCCCTGGGTCCTGACGATGACATCGGCGCATGCCGGGCCTACGAGCTTGCGCTCGAGCACCCCAGCACAGCCACGGCTGCCGCGATCGCGATCCTGTCCCTGCCTGTGCAGCTCAGCAACGCCGACCAACGAGCGGCGGCCGAGGAGCTCCTGGCGGACGCGGGGGCCCCGGCACTCGAAAGCACGGATGGGTTCGCTGCCGCCTATGGTGCGCTCCGCGCGTCGCTCGGCGAGGAGGGCTCGTCCGCAGGCGATGCCTGGCTCCGGCTGTCGGCTGCGGCACCCACCGAAGGTTTGCGCGCGGGGGCACTCCTGCAGGGGCTACGCGCCTCGGCGATTGCGCGAGGGACCGACGCTGCGGACGAGCTATTCATGCTCGCGCAGGAAGCCGAAGGGCTGTCGGGCTTTCATCCAGACGCCGCGGTCGCGATTGACGAAGCGCTCGCACCGAGTGACGACGCCGCATTGCGCGTCCATGCGCTCGCGCAGAAGCTGCAACACAGCGAAGCCCTCGGACACGGGGCGCTCGACGCGGCGTATTGCCGCGCGCTGGTCGAAGCCGATCGAGGTGCGGAGGCGGTCGTGATTCTGAGCAACGCCGTTGACGAACGGCCCGACGATCTGGCCCTATGGGAGACGCTTCGATGCGCGGCTCGCCAGGCCGGGGAGTGGCCGCTGGTTGCACAAGCCTGCGAGCGACTCGCGCCGTTCGTCGAACAGTCACTAAGGGGCGACCTCTTGGAAGAAGCCGGCGTCGTGCGGATGGATTGCCTGCAGCAGTACCAACAAGCCGAAGACCTCTTCCGACGCGCGCTCGAGGAGGACCCCACGCGAGACCTCGCATTTCGGAGACTCCGTGACCTGTTCATTGCACATGAAGACGCCGAGGCGCTCGAAGACCTCGTCGCGCAACGGCTTGCCGTCGGCGGTCCTAAGGATCGACTGGATCTGCTCTACGAACGCGCACGCCTTCTGCGCGGACTCAGCGATCGTCCGGGCGCACTCGAAGTGCTCGGTGAGCTGTTCACGACCGATCCGGATCATGCGGGCGCCCTGGCCTTGGCAGCGGAGGTGCATGTCTCACTCGAACAATGGGCCGAGGCGGTCGACTGCTTGCAACGCCTGTCCCGGGCGAGCATTCCCGACGATCAGCGGCGAGTCGCGCACCTCGGCGCCGCGGGTTTCCTCGAATCCCAGCTCGGCGCGAAAGACGAGGCACTCGCGGAGCTACGGGCGGTCGAAGCGCTCGGGCTCGCCGACGCGGAAACCTGGACGCGGATCGCCGCCCTCGAAATCGAGCTCGGACGCCCAGAAGCGGCGACCGATGCCTACCGACGCGCCGTCGAAGCGGAGCCCGCCAGCGCGACGGCGATCTCGGGCTTGGTCGAGCTTGTCGACGGTGCAGAGATCGACACCGCCGTCGCAAGCTACGAAGCCGCCGTCTGGTCGCAGATCGAGGCTGGCGAGCTCGACGCGTCGCTTCTCGAAGCCTTGAGAAGTGCCGCCGCATGGCGAGGCCACCATGAGCGCGCGGCCGCGGCCCTGGCCGTACAGCGCGCGCTTGGGCTTGCCGCGCCGGGCGACGATCCCAGCGTAGACCTGGGTCAGATCTCGGCTGCCGCGCTCTGGGATCCGAAGGCCGACCCCGTGCTCCAAGAGCTGGTGCTTCGCGCAGGCCCCGCTCTCGGCAACGATCGCCTGCGCGCGAGGAAGGTAGCCCCGAGCGATCCGATCTTCACCCAGCTCGAGCGACTGTCCCAACGGTTCGGCGCCAGGGCAGGCTCCGTCGAGATCTCGGATGAGCTCGCCACGCTGGTCGTACGGACAGGCCGTGAGGGCGAAATCCGCTGGGTCGTTCCCGAAGGCGCACGCTCGGGCCTCGACGCGATGGGGCGTTTCATCGCCGGCCGCCTCGCCTGGGCAGCGCCACGGGGAGGCGCCCAGCTCCTCGATGGCTCGCCCGAACAGGCCGCCGGGACACTGCTGGCCGTTCTTCGCGTCTCGCGCTGCGAAGTCGAGGCGGCGGATTCCCCCCTACCCGCGGTAGATGTCAAGTTGAGACGTGCTGTGCGCAAAGCGGTCCAACACACGGTCGGACGCACCAAGGTCCATTCATCGTCCTTGCTCGCCTGTGCCCGGAGCCTTCAGCGCAGCGCTGACCGAGCGGGACTACTGGCGTCCGGAGAGATCGGCGCCGGGCTCTCGGTGCTGCTGAACGAAAAGTTGAACCCGGAAGCGCTGAGGATGTCTTCCCGCGGCCTCGATCTTCTTCGCTTCTGGCTCGACGCGGACTCACCGCTGTGGGGGAGCCATGGCTGAGGACGACGTGTCTCGGGCGAGCCGCGAATCGGACCCGCCGTCGTTCGACATCGACGACGACGCGATCGCCGCCTTGCTCGACTCCTTCGTCGAAACGCAGGCCGGGAGCCTGGCGAAGCGCACGAGCCGTCCTCCGGACCCTTCGGACTCGGGCGCGCTCGCGGCGCAACGGACCCTCTTCGAGCACAGGCCGCGCCACGAGGCGCTGCCCTTGGTCGGCGACACGCCTGGCACGATGAAGCGGCGCATCGAGCTTCTCGAGGCGCTCGGACGACGCGCGGTTGGCTCGGCGCGCGCGCGGCTCCTCACCTCCGCAGCGGAGCTTTGCGAGCGACTCGGAGATTACGACGCCGCGAGGCGTCACTACACTGAAGCGCTGTCCGCCGACGCACGTGATGTCATCGTCCTGCGCGCGCTTCGACGGCTCGCCATGCGGAACGGCGACTGGAGCGCCGCGGCAGACGCCCTGGAAAAAGAATCCGCGCTGGGGCTCAGCACCGCCGATCGAGCATCGGCGCTCAACCTGCTTGCGCGGATTCAGCTCTCGAAGCTCCACGATCCGGCAGCCGCCGAGCAGGCCGCCGCACACGCATCCGATCTACGAAAGGACGACTTCGTCGCGTGCATGCTCTTGGCCTCGGCGAGGCTGTCGCGCGACGATTCGGGGCGCGCGGCAGACGCTCTGACCCGGGCGGCGGAGCGCTGGCCACAAGCCGAAGCCGAAGCGGTGCTGGCCCTGCACGCAGCCGAGCTCAAGGAGAAGGCCGGCGCGCTCGATCAGGCGAGGAGCAGATACGGCCGCGTGCTCGAGCTTCATCCCGGGCTGCTCGCAGCGCATCTTGGAGTGGTTCGCACGAGCCGCGGGCTTGGCGAAGACGACGTGGCAAGGGAAGCGCTTCTCGCCGCTGCAGCACATGTCTCGCGCCGGTTTGCCCCCGCGCTCCGTCGAACCGCGGCGAGCATGAGCCGGCGCAGCGGTTCTCCGGAGGCGGCGGTCTCGTTGCTCGACAAAGCCGAAGACACGGCGTCTCTTTGGACGCTTGCCGAATCGGCCGCGCTTTGTGGGGACACCCAACGAACGATGGATGCGCTCGCGGCGAGCGCATCCGATGACACGCCGGAAATTCGGGCTCTGGGCTCCGGGCGACGCGCGCGACTCCACGCGGAGCGGGGGGAGCGAAATGGTTTCGAGCTCGCGTCCCGAGAAGCGCAAAAAGAACCGCGCTTCGAACCGTACCTGCAGGCCTGGAAGCGCTTGATCGAAGTGGATTCCGGCGGGGAAACCGAACTGCCCCGATTGCTCGAATCGATGCCCGGCGAGGATACGAGCGTCGCCTCGAGAATGGTTCAGGCGGACGAGGCAGCGCGCATCCGAGATGGCGCGAGGTTCGTCGCGGCCCTCGAAGCGGAGCTCGACGGCGTGCCCGAACAGCTGGCTGCCGGTGCAACGCTCGCCGTCGCGGAAATGGGAGCCGCCTGCGGAATGATCGATCGTGGCCGCGCTCTGCTTCGCGCTGAGGAACGGGTGCCGGGCGACCCGATGATTGGCCGGGCGCTCGTGCTAGAAGACAATGACCCTGAACGGAGCGCTCGGCGCTGGATCGACGAAGGGAACGCCGCGAGCGGAGCGCGCGCCGCCTTTGCTTTCACGATGGCCGCGAGGCTCGCGCAGCCCGGGTCCGAGGAAGCGAAAACCGGGTGCGAAATGGCATTGGCCCAAGCGGTCGACTACCTGCCCGCCCTCTGGGAGTTGGAGGACCGGCTGAGCGCGGACGAAGCCCGGGCGAGCAGCGCATCCCGCCAAGCGGCGCTCTGTTCGACGGACCCAGCAGCGAGCTGGCTCCGCGCATCGATGTGGACACCGTCCCGCAGCGACCGCCTGGCATACGCGGAAGCGGCGTTGAACCGGGCCGCGCCCGATCCACTCCTCGTCGAGCACCTCATCGAAGCGGCCGGAAGCCAGACGGAGACTGCCGGTGAGCTCATGGAGCTGGCGGCGCGCCGTCTCGGCATGCCCGCGTACCTGGAGCGCGCCGCGGCATCCTATCGCGCGGCCGGCCTTGCAGCCCGAGCCGCGCGGGTGCTCAGGGAGGCCTCGATCGAAATTCCAGACGACGAAATGATTCGCGTTCAACGAGACGACGCGGAGCTTCAGGCATCGGAGTTTGCGCGCCTCTCCGACGGCGCGATGAGCCACGTGCGCGAGGCAACTGACGAGGCCGAACGTCTCCGCGCGTTTACGGCGATGGCAGAAGTCGATCGACTCGCACGTCACGACATGCAAAGCGCGCGCTTGTCGCTACAATCGATCGCCGAGCTTCGCCCCGACCACATCCCCACGGCGCGTGCCCTCGAATGGGATGCGCTTCGGGAGAACGACACCGAACGCATCCGTTCGAGCGCTCGACATCTCTTGCAGGCCCTTCCGGAGGACTCGCCAGACCGCTTGGCCAGGCATCGGCTCCATCTCGAGCTGCTCAGAGCCGATCCCGACATCCTGCAATCCGATCTCGATCGATGGCTGCGCGGGTTCGACGACGCGCTCGAGGCGGACGCAGGCTTGGCCAGACAAGTCCTAGGCGCGGCCTATGCGACGGGCGAGAACCTGCTCAGCCTCCAAGCGCTCCTTGCTCTGCAGGCCGCAGTCGATGACGACCTGGAACGTGGCGCACTAGCGCTCGACGCCGCTCGCGTGCTTCAGCGGATGGGGGCCCCGGAAAACGCGCTCGAGCTCTTGGACGAAGCGAGAGGTCACCCGCTCGCGCGCGAAGTCGAAGCGGGGCTGTTGCACGCGGCCGAGCGCTGGGAAGACGCGGCTGCCGTCTATCAAGACGCGGCGAGCAAGGCCCAGGACAGCCATCGCGCCGCGTCGCTCTGGCGGGAGGCCGCGTGCATCTTCGAAAAGGAGCTTGGAGACCAGCATCGAGCCATCGATGCCTGGGTTGCCGCTTCGAAGTGCGACATCCGATACCTCGATGTGTACCGCCGCCTCGCGGCGCTCTACCAAAGCCAGGGGCGACTCGATGCGCTCGCGGCACTGACCGATGCCCGCATCGATGCCAGCGCCGATACGCCAACCCTGGTTGGTCTGCTGGTCCAGAAGGCGCGTCAGAGTCGTGAGCGAGGCGATCTCGAAGGCGTCAGCAACGCATTGCACGAGTGCCTGGAGCTCGATCCGCTCAACTTCACCGCGCTCAAGGAGCTCGTGGACACCCACCGCGCTGCCGAGAACTGGCAAGGCGCCGCCGAAGCTTTAATTCGCATCGCGCGTCTGAAGCGCGGCACCGAGGAGCAGACTTGGGCGTTTACGCAGCTCGCCTCGCTCTACGACGTGCATCTTCAGGACCTTCCGCGCGCCGAAGCGTCGCTTCAGCGGGCGGTGCAGCTTTTGCCTGCGAACGTGGAAACCTTGGATCGACTCGCATCGGTGATGAGTCGCCAAGGCAAGGCCCACGAAGCCGCAAGGTTGCTCGAAGAGCTCGTTCGACGCGCGGGTAGTGAATCCGAAAACCGCGACTACCGAATCCGGCTGGCGGGTGCCGTCGAATCGGCCGATCAGGGGCGGCAAGCCGAGCAGATTTTGGAGAAACTGCGGGCTGAGCAGCCGACGGAGCCCGACGTGATCCTTGCCGTCGCCGACTACTACCGACGTCAGGGCGCTGCCCCCGCTGAAGCGATGCACCTGAACCGGGCTCTCAGCGACTTGCGCACCGGCATTGATCGCGACCCGGGCAGTGAAGCCCTGTGGACCACCTTGGTTCGCGTGCTCCACCGTCGGCACGGTCCCGGCCCAGCCTCCTGCGCGGCCAGCGCGGCGATCGCGGCCGGCCACCCTGCCTCTCTCTTCGAGGGAGACGTCACAGGGCAGGGCGAAGCTCTGGGCGAGGCCAAGGTTCCGTTTTCGGGCCTCGTCGATGCCGTCGTCGCTCCGGACGACTTGCCTGAAACCGCTCGCCGCCTTTTCGCCTTGTGCGAGCACCCGTTCGACAAGCTGCTGCCCTTCGATGCCAGCGCCTGGCGCTTGCGCAAGCCAACGGGCGAGCACCGAACCCTCGTCGAAGAGGCGGGCGCTGTCGCCGAGATGCTGGGGATCAGCGAGCCGCGCTTGCGAATCACCTACGTTGCGCCCGCGGCATGCATGCCCGTCTCCGGCGACCCGCCTACCATCGTCGTCGGTGGCAACCTCCTCCACATCACCAGCCCTCGGGAGCGTCTGTTCCTGTTTGCGCGCGCCCTCAAAGTGGCCGCGCATCATCTGGCCCCTGCGCTCCGCGCCCGTCCCCGGGACCTGGACCTCGCGCTCCTGGCGCTGCTCCAGGAACACGGAGCGAGCCCGGGCAACGAAGCGACAAGGCCTCAAATGCTCGACCTGCGCAAGAAGCTGCTCAAGGCCGTGCCCCGTCGCTCGCGCGACGAGGTCGATAGCTTGGCCCTGGAGCTGAAGGGGAACGCCGCGTTTTCTACACGAGCGGTGCCCTTTGCGATCGCTGAGCTCGGCAACCGCGCGGCCCTGACCTTGACCGGGGACGTGCCCTCGGCGGTCAACGCCTTGCTCAAGATCGCCGGGCACGATGTCCCTGCCAGCGACGATCGCCGCTTGAGCGTCATTAAGGAAACCCCAGAGGCCTGGGCCATGGTTCGATTTGCGATTAGCGACACACATTTTGAAGCCCGGGCCCAAGCTGGTGTAGATCCCTAGAACGATGCGGTTGGGTTTCATCGGTCCGGCGAAAAGCGACGTCGCCGCCCTCGAGCAGGCGGCCAAACTGCTGATCTGCGACCTCGAGGTCGACACCGTCGTCTATCTCGGAGAAGACGAAGCCCTGCGTGCGTTCATGGCGAAACACGAATCGGATGCCGGGGACTCCCCGCTCGAACAGCAAGTCGCCGAGGTCGCAGCAGGCGGAACGTCGGACCAGATCGAAGAGGTGCTGCGCAAACTGCGCGGCGCTCGCTACCTTGGAAAGCTACGCATCGCACCTCCGCCGCCTCGACGCGCCATGGAGATGCTCGACGACCGAATCGCCCTCATCGTTCGAAACAAGTCGACCATCGGAGAGGAAGACGTGATCAACTCCAACATCGTCGTGTACGGCGATGGTAAGGAGCTGATGTTCAAGCGCTTCGGGGCACGTTGCTTCTTCAGCCCGGGTCCCCTCGAAACAGGGCACCTCGGCCTGCTCGACGACCAATCCGAAAGCGGAGGGGTCGTCTTGGAGGCGATCACACTGAGCGGCGAGGTGTGCTGGAGCGAGCCCATTCAGGGTCGGGGCGCGAAGGTGATGGTGGCGCCATGACCACGCGGCGGGTCGCGATCTATGGCGGCAGCTTTGATCCGCCTCATCTGGGCCACGTGCTTTCGGTGGCCTGGGCTGTCTCGGCAGCCGATCTCGACGCGCTTTGGATCATCCCGACCTGGAAACACGTGTTCGACAAGCAACACGGCGCGCCCTTTGAAGAACGCCAAACCATGTGCGAGCTCGCCTTTGCTCCTTTCCGAAACGTCGAGGTCTGCAACATCGAGCGGCGTCTCGGCGGGGTCAGCCGAACGCTCGAAACGCTGGACGCGCTGGAAAACGAAAATCCGGGTACGCTTTTTCGACTCTTGATCGGCGCCGACGTCCTTCCTACGACCGATCGCTGGTACCGCTGGGACGAGGTCGTGAAGATCGCGCCACCTCTCGTGATCGGTCGCCAGGGCTACCCCGTTCCGGAGGGCTGCCCGATCTCGATTCCGAACATCAACTCCACCGACATCCGCACCGGGCTAGCGAACGCGGCCGACATCGGCGGCCTCGTGCCCAGCGCGGTCATCGAGCACATCCGATCTCACGGCCTCTACCAGGCCCAAGGATGAACGTCCTCATCATCGGCCGAGGCCGAGTCGGGAATGGGCTGAGGCGGTCACTGGAAGCGAGCGGCATGCTCGAAGTCTCTGCCACGGGTCGTCATTGCAAGCCTTCGAGCCTGGCCGCGGCGGACGCAATCGTCCTCGCCGTGTCCGATGACTCGATCCCGACGGTTGCCCGCGCCATCGCCCCGAATCTGAAGCGAGGGGCCACCGTGCTTCACTGCGCAGGCGCTCGGGGAACAGACCTGCTGGAGGCGTGCAGAGAGAGCGGAGCCGCGGTCGGAGTGATGCACCCGTTGGTCTCGTTCGCGAGCAAGCAACGCAGTCCAAGCCTTCGAGGCACCACGTTCACGGTGAACGGCTCCCGGCGTGCCATTGCGACCAGCCGGCGCATCGCAAAAGCGTGCGGCGCGCGCGTGGTGCTCGCCCAGACCGGCAGAGCGGGATACCACGCAGCAGCCGCCCTCGCCGCCAACGGCACTGCGGCGTTGGCCTTCGTCTCGGTCGGCCTGCTCGAACGACTTGGTTTCGAACCGCGTGCCGCCGAACGCGCGATCGGCGGCCTGCTGCAAAGCGTCGGCGAGAACGTTCAGAGCCTCGGCGTTCCCGGCGCCCTCACGGGTCCGATCGCACGGGGCGAGGCAGAGGCCGTGGCGAATCATCGAGCCGCACTCCGCTCCCTGAGTCGCGATGCGCTCTCGGCTTACGACTCTCTAGTCCCCATTATCGTGCGCTGCGCACGAGCCGCCGGCCTCGGGCAAGCGAAGGCGTCGGAAATCCTGCGCACGACAAAACGCTGAACGGCGGCTTCACTCAGCGGCTTCGATGGAGCCTTCGATACGCTCGAAGCGAATGCCTTCCGTATCGCCCAGCGCCAGAACTCGATCACCGCGGTCGAACGCTCCGCCGAGGATGGCGGCCGCTAAGGGAGCTTCGACCATCCGACCGATTGCGCGACGCATCGGGCGAGCGCCCAGCTCCGCGTCATATCCGCCGAGTGCGACCAATGCGTCGATCGCGCTTTCGTCGATGCCTAGATCGACACCTTGTCGCTCGCGTAGTTGCTGGATGACACTGGCAGCCATCCGGCGTGCGATTTCACGAACCTCGTCGCGGCTGAGGGAACCGAAGAACAGCGGCTCGTCGATGCGATTCCAAAGCTCGGGCGGGAGCGCTCGCCGCGCTCGCGTCAGTGCCTCGGAAAATCCATCCCCTGCGCCTTTCGATGCTCCCTTGAACCCAATCGAGCTTTGGCTGCGATGCGAGCTCTCCGTGCCGAGGTTCGACGTCATGACGACGATCGTGTGGGTGCAATCGACCGTCCTCCCCTTTCCGTCGGTGAGCCGCCCGTCTTCGAGAAGCGGCAGGAGCGACTGGAGCACATTCATGTGTGCTTTTTCGATCTCGTCGAGAAGGATGAGTTGGTAGGGCCGGTGCCGAATCGCTTCGGTGAGCTGACCGCCGGTGTCGTGGCCGACGTAGCCAGGAGGTGCGCCAACCAACTTTGCCACGGCATGCGATTCACTCAGCTCGCTCATGTCGATGCGAGTCATCGGGCTACCCATGAAGAAGAGCTCGTTCAGCGCGCGAGCGGTCTCGGTCTTTCCGACGCCAGTCGGCCCCAAGAACAAGAACGTGGCTAGCGGACGCTGACCATGAAAACCCGCGGCTCCTTTGCGGAGGGCATCGGAGATGCGCCGCATCACCTCGGTGTGCCCGACGACGTGCTCTGCGAGGTGCTGCTCGAGCTCGAGGAGCTTCTGCGAGTCGGTCACCAAGAGGCGCTCCACCGGCACGCGCACTTTCTCCGCCACGACCTGCGCAACCGCTTCGCGATCGACGATGGCCCCACCGCGGCGACGCGTCCGCGCGCCCGCCAGATCTAGAAGGCCGATCGCCTTGTCCGGAAGCGTCTGCTCCGCAAGGTATCGCACCGACAGTTCGACCGCGGACTCGACTGCTGACGGCTCGTAGGCGATGCCGTGATGCACTTCGTAGCGCGGCGTGATGCCCATGAGGATTTCAACCGCATCTTCAGCGGTCGGCTCGGCCACGTGGATCGGAGAGAACCGCCGGGCTAGCGCGGCGTCCCGCTCGACGTACTTGCGGTACTCGATGTCGGTCGTTGCCCCAATGCAGGGAAGCTCTCCGCGTGCCAGAGACGCCTTGAGCTCGTGCGCCAAGTCATCGGGTGATTCACCTCCAACGAACAGCGTGTGAACTTCATCGATGAACAGGACAATCTTCCCATTCGCCCGCTTCACCTCGAACTGCAGACGGTGCATGCGCTCCGAAAGCGCACCTCGAACCCCGGTGCCCGAAACCAAGCCGCCGGCGGAAAGCTCGATTAGGATCGTGCCCTCGAGACCGCGCACACTTTCCCCACATCCTGCGAGTCTCCGGGCGAGACCTTCGACGATGGCGGTCTTGCCCACGCCGGGAGGGCCGACCAAAATCGGATTGTTCGATCGCCTGCGGGCCAAAACGTCCAAAAGGCGCTCGATTTCGTCGTCGCGGCCGATCACTTCGTCGATCCGTCCGAGCGAAGCCATCTCCGTCAAGTTGCGCCCGAGCTTGGCAAGCGTCGGGTACTTACGCGCATCGAGCGTGAAAGGCGATGACGAAGGGACGATGATCTCGTCTTCCGCCTCTGCGACTGGTTTTGCAATCGGAGCGTTGATGGGCGCTTCGATCAGAATCTCTTCATCTTCTTCTTCGAGCGGTTCGACGCGCAGCTCGATCAACGGAGCGGGCCGGGCGGTCCTCCGTGCGGAAGGACGCGACGGTTTCGTTGCGGGCTGTGCCGAAAACGAAGCGGCAGGCCGAATGTAAGTCGAGCTGGACCCCGCCTGCGCGTCCTCGGGTCGAAGCACCTCGTGCACCGCTTCCTGAACGCGCCGAGATCCAGTCCCAATCACCTCGAGGCTTCGATGCGCGGCGCTTCGTGTGTCGCGCGCGATGGCCAAGAGCAGATGGGCCGGCAGCACCTGCGGCGCTTCGGCTGCTTTGGCCAGCCGGTAGGCGCGTTCGACCGCTCGTTCGAGCGCACTCGTCGGCTCGGAGTCCACGACGCGGATCGCGCTCAGCAGATCGCTCTCCTTGACCCCGAGCCCTGATAGAAGCCTTCCCATCGGCCCCCCGGTCTGCAGCATCACCAGGAGCAGGTACGCCGTCGAAGGGCTCTGCGCGCGCCTTTGGGCCTCGCGCTGCGCGCGGGCGACCAGTCCTTTCACACCCCCACTGACCGTCGTCATCGAGCTCCGTTCTTGGGTCGGAGTTAGCCGTCACCGCCTTGGGGCACAACTTTTCGGCCGGCTGTATCAAACATGAAGGCTCAAAACCTACATTTGGGCACTTTATCACCCTGTCACTGGAAAGTTTCAGTTGTTAGCTTGATTGAGGAACCCAACCCAGGAGCAAGCTGTGAATCTACGCCTCGCACTCGTCACCACTGCATTGGCAGCCATCGTTTCGTCGGTGACTCCATGGCAGGGAGCCGACGCCGCACAGGGCCTTCGCGCGAAGATTTTCCTCACGCAAAAAGGTGTGCCTCGCACCCTTTCGGAGTCTGGTGTCATTCGCTTTGCTCAGTCGAATAAGGCGACCCGTCTGCGGGAAAATGTCGATGCGCCGGTCGACGAACGCCAGTGGAACGCCACTTTGGTCGCGAACTTCAACGCTCCCCTGGGCGACTCGGAGTTCGAAGTGCTTTTCTACGATATCCAAACGGCGGAGCGGAAGTTCATCGCCCCCGCCATGACGGTCTTCGTCAATGACAGCAATCAGCGAACGATCGTCCACAAGCTCAGGCTCAAGCGCCCGCAGTTCGAGCCCAACCGACGGCTCGAGATGGTGGTGACCGTGCGTCGACAAGAGGTCGGCCGTTACCGCTTTCAAATTCTCGGGGACAGGGTACAACACGGCGGCGAAGTCACCTTCTCGGATGACGAAGCCCGCTGAACCGTGCCAAGCCTAAATGATGTCACCAAGAGGGCCTCGAAGGGCTCCCTCGACCCGGTGTATGTGCTGGTCGGGACCGAACGCCTGCTGATCGAGCGCGCGGTCGATGCCGTGCGCAAAGCGGTCGACTCGATGGGCGCGCCGGGCTTCAACATCGAGGTGTTCGACGGCAAGGGGCTCGATGCGGCGCAGGTGATCTCCGCGGCACGGACCCTTCCGATGATGGCCGACACACGCCTCGTCTTGGTGCGCCACGTCGAGGCCATGACGCCTACCGAGCAAACGAATCTCGCCGCATATTTGGACGATCCAAACGAATCGACGTGTTTTCTACTGACCGCGACCAAGCTCGACGGGCGTGCCAAGCTCGCCAAGGCTGCAAAAAAGAAAGGCTATCTCGTCGACGCCAAGCCTCTTCGCGGTGCAGCACTTCGGGAGTTCATCCGCGCCGAGGCAAAGGCTCGAGAGCACAGCATTGCCCCGCAGGCGATCGAGGCCCTCCTCGATGCGGTCGGTGACGACCTCGCCGCGATCGACGACGCGATGGAACGCCTCTCGCTTTTCGTGGGCGCTGGCCAGCGCATCGACGCCGACGCCGTGATGACGTGTGTCACCCGGGTTCGTGTCGAGTCCATTTGGAGCCTGGTCGATGCGATCGGGCTCAAGGACCGTCGCAAGGGTATTGCCGCCGCCCAGTCACTCCTCGACGATGGAGAGCCGCCACTTCGGCTTCTCGCCATGGTGGCTCGACAACTCCGAATCGTCGCTCGCATGCGCGAAGCGCTCTCGGAGGGCCTCCGCCCCGAAGAGGCCGCCAAGCGCGCGGGCGCCCCTCCCTTCAAAGCGGGCGACCTCACCGAGTCGGCCCGGCGATTCACCGCCGACAGCCTCGGGAAAGCATTCACGCTGATCGCGGAAACCGATCGCGCGCTCAAGAGCAGCAAGCGCCCCCCCGACGTGATCCTCCAGGATGCGGTGCTCGAGCTCTGCGCGGACCCCCCTTGATCGATCGAACCGCCTCGGAACCGATCGGAACGAAATCGACCCGGAGCTGGCGCTCAGCTCTGGAGGGCGTTGACCTGGTGGGTCAGCCTGGCGATATGCCGCGAGCCGGTCTTGCGGTGGTAGATGCCCTTCGACACTGCGCCGTCGATACGGCTTACGGCCTCGACGAGCGCCTTCTTCGCTGCTTCGGCATCGCCGGTCTCGATCGCGGTACGGACGCGCTTCACGCAGGTGCGCACGTTGGTGCGGATCTGACGGTTGCGCGCGGTTCGCTTGATCGTCTGGCGGACTCGCTTTTTTGCTGAGGCGTGGTTGGCCACTCGAATATCCTCCCCGTAGGGACGCGCGTGGTAGCCCTGCCCCGGGGGGCTGTCAAGCCGGTAGCAAGAACCTTGCGAGACCCGCTTCTACCAGGCATACAGGCCCGTGTCCCGACGCCAGCAAACCTTGGATTGGCTTGGCAAGCTCGTCACGGAGCACCGGAAGCGCGTCGTCTGGATTTCGGTCCTGGTGACGGTCGCCTTCACGACTCAAATCCCGAAGTTGACGGCCGATCCGTCGCCGGAAAGCCTGCTGTCCTCGTTCGAGGGTGAAGAGTACGCGCTGATCCAGCAGCGCTTCGAGGAGTGGTTTGGGAAACGGCGAGAGGCCGTTCTCATTCTGGTCGAGGCCGACGACGTCCTCGCCCGGGACACGCTTCAGCAGATCCACGACATCTCGCTCTACTTTGCAGAGAAGCCCTGGGTCGAGAAGGTCGCGGGCATTACGACCCTCAACATCCCGCGCCGGGTCAAAGTCGCGCCCGACGATGCCCCAGGCGAGCTTGATGACCTCGACGGCCTCCAGGAGGTCGGAGGGCCGGGGGATGAAGGCGATCTCGATGATCTCGACGATCTCGACGATCTCGATTCCCTCGACGAATCGGAAGACAAGCCTGATGCACAGGGGAATCTCGAAGACGCCTCGTTCAACGCGCTTCTCGACATCATCGAGAGCGACCCCGATCGTTTCCCCGGCGGCATTGCCAAGGTCGGGCCCGCCTTGTCGGCGGAGCTCCACACCGATCCGCTCGTTGAAGGGACGGAGGTCACCGAAGAAGAGGCCGTCGAGCTCGCGGGCGCCATCTCGAGCAACCCTCTTCTGGTGGGCCGGCTGATCGATGAGGACCACACGGTGGCGGGCATCGCGCTCCAACTGCACGAGCTCGACCCCAAAGAGATGCGGGCGGCGATGGACGACCTCCGCGAATCGCTCGAGCGCCCGGAGTTCCAAGACATCGATGTACACGTCGGCGGCCTCCCCTATCTTCGCAGCGTCATCGTCAGCAAGATGCGCGCGGACAACCTGCGCTTGATTCCTCTGACCGTCTTGGTTTGCTTGATTCTGTTGACCTTGTCGTTTCGATGGTGGCCAGGTGTCTTGCTCCCGCTTGGGGCTGTGGCCATCACCGCACTGGTGACGGTCGGGGGGATGGGGCTCTTTGGTGAGCCGATGAACATTCTGAACAATGTGATCGTGCCCCTGCTGATCATCATTGGCATCAGCGACGCGACGCATTTGATTCAGCGCTATCGCGACGAGGTGCACGCGGACGACGACCCCGACCGGCAGTCCGCTGGACGCCGCACGGTTCGTGCGATCGCGGTGGCCTGCATGCTCACCTCTGCGACGACCGCGGCCGGCCTCGGGTCACTCGTCGTTTCGAAAACCGTGATGCTGCGACACTTCGGCCTCACATCCGGTCTCGGCGTGATGGTCTCGTACGTCGTCATCATCACGTTCGTGCCCGCGATCCTCACCTGGGTCACCCCACCCAAGCGCTCAGACGTCCGCAGAGAACGAACCAGCATGTTCACCACCGTGACCACTGGGCTCGTCGCGAGGCTGCTTCGTTGGCGCTGGGCCGTACTCGGTGTGACCGCGTTGTTCACTGCCGGTGCGGCCTACGTAGCGAGCCAGATCACCGTCGACCACGCCTTGCTCGACCAGTTCGACGAAACCGACCCCGTCTACACGACCACTCTCTTGATCGAAGAGAAGCTCGCAGGCGTGCGTCCGCTCGAGGTTGTGCTCGTCAGCACCGAAGAAGACCGCTTCATGGACCCGAAGATGGTGCAGAAGATTCAGCGCATCCGGAACTGGGCGGCGCTTCGCCCGGAAGTCATCCGAAGCCTTAGCTATGGCGACATGCTGCGAGAGTCGTATGCGCTACTCGCCGATGACCCGACGGTTCGCTCGGAGTTCTTCAAGAGCAAAAAACAGGTGAAGGGCCTCGTCACGATGATGAGCCAGCGTCAACCAAGCCCGCTCAGCGAGTGGCTCACCGAAGACGGCAAAAAGGCGCGCATCCAATTCAAGCTGCGCGACGTCGGGGCGCAAGCGACGATGCGCTTCCTCGACGTCCTCGAGAACGTCATCGAAGGCAGCCTCAGGGACGAAGACACGGTGTCGGTCTCGTACACCGGAGAAGCCTACACGGGTTCGCGCGGGCAAGCGGCGGTCGTCAATGACCTGCTCGGAAGTCTCCTCGTCGCCGTCGTGATCATCTTCTTGTTGCTCGCGTTCTTCTTCCGCAGCATTCGGCTCGGGTTGCTGAGCATTCCGCCAAACTTGATTCCCTTGGTTGCGACGATGGCCTATATGGTCTGGCGCGAGATTCCTCTGAACGTCTCGACCGTCATCATCTTCTCGATCAGCCTCGGCCTCGCGGTCAACGGAACCATTCACGTTCTGGCGCGATTCCGCGAAGAGATGCAACACGGCATCGGACGTGAAGCTGCGTTGGTGCGGGCTGCGCGCGGCACCGGCCGTGCCATCGTGATCTCCTGCGTGACCTTGATGGCTGGCTTTTCGGTTCTTCTGTTGAGCTCGTTCGTCCCGGTCCGCAACTTCGGCGAGCTCATCGCCATCACGATCGGCGGCTGCCTAGTGGCCACCCTCGTCGTCCTCCCACCACTCCTGCGCGTTGCTGGGGGAAGCGGCGGAGTTCGAGAGACGGACGACTAGCCCGCGATTCGCTCGATGACCGCGGAGGCAAACCCCTCGGTGTCGAGCGTGCCACCGAGGTCCCTGGTCTTTTGCCCATCGGACAAGGCCTGGTTGTAAGCCTCGCGAATTCGAACCGCGGACGCCCGGCAGGTCTCGTCGCCGCGCGTATCGGCGATGTGGTTGAGCAACATCACCGCCGACATGACCAGGGCAAGCGGGTTTGCGACGCCCTTGCCCGCAATGTCGGGCGCCGAACCGTGCACCGCTTCGAACACCGCGTACTCGACGCCGATGTTTGCGCCCGGAACCACGCCCAAGCCGCCCACGAAGCCCGCGCAGAGGTCGCTCAGGACGTCGCCATAGAGGTTCTCCAGCAGGAGGACGTCGAACTGCGTCGGGTCTTGCACCAACTTCATGCAGCCGGCATCGATGATGACCTCTTCATACTCGATGTCGGTGAAGCCCTCTTCTTCTCGAATTTCGCGGGCGCAGCGAATGTACATCCCATCGGTCAACTTCATGATGTTGGCTTTGTGCATTACCGTGACCTTTTTGCGGCCACGATCGCGCGCGTATCGAAAAGCCCAGTGGGCGATCCGCCGAGACGCGTGCTCGGTCGCGACCTTGAGGCTCGTCACGACGCCTTTGGTGACTTCGTTTTCGATGCCGCTGTAGAGCCCCTCGGTGTTCTCCCGAATCACGACGAGATCGACGTCTTGATACCGCGTCTCGATTCCGGGCAGGTTGCGAACCGGACGGACGGCAGCGTAGAGGTCCAGCCGCTTGCGAAGCTGCACATTGACCGAGGTGAAGCCCTTGCCCACTGGCGTCGTGCACGGCCCCTTGAGCGCGAGTCCGTGTTCACGAACCGCGTCGAGCGTTCCCTCGGGCAACACCTCGCCAATCGTCTCGAGCGCGGCAACGCCGGCATGATGCTCGACCCATTCTAGTGGGGCCTCGGCCGCCCGGAGGACCCGCGTTGTCGCTGCCGCTACTTCCGGGCCGATTCCGTCACCCGGGATGAGAACGATTTGGTGCGTCGTCATTTGTTACTCCCGGCCCAAGAGTAGCGCTTGCCAAACGATCGCCAATGCGCTTCAACAGGAAACATGCCCGAATCTGACTCGGTAGTGCGAGCAATGACCAACGACGGGGCCTTTCGGGTCGTCGCGGCCCGAACGACCGACACGGCCCAAGCCGTGATTTCAGCCCAGGAGCTCTCCGGACTCGTCGCGCAGGATATGGCGGATTTGCTGACCACCGCGGTGCTCTACCGAGAGACGATGGCGCCCTCGCTCCGCGTGCAGTGCATCGTTCGCTTCGACGACGACGCAGGACAGCTGGTCGCCGACTCGCACCCCGACGGCTGGACGCGCGGGCTCGTGCAAAAGGGCTCCGGAGAAGCCCCCGCCGACATCCGCAAGACGAGGGCGACCCTGCAAATGATGAGGACGCTTCCGAACTCCGATCTGCACCGCGGAGTCGTTGAGCTGCCCGGAGGCGGGAATCTCTCCGAGGGGTTCATGCGTTACATGCAGTTATCGGAGCAAATCGTGTCGATGATTTCCCTGGGTTCGGTGGTCGGGGGACAAAACCCCACGGCGGGCGGCTACGTCGTGCAGCTCCTCCCAGAGGCCTTGGAAGCAGAGGCCGCCATGGCGACCATGACCGAGCGCCTCGAAAACTTCGTCGAGATCCGAGATCGCCTGCAGGGCTCCGACGGCTCACCTTCCCAGTTGGTCGAGCAGATTTTCGAAGGCATGCCGTTCACCTGGTTGCAGAGCAGCGACATTCGCTTCGGCTGTCACTGCAGCCAGGTCAGAGTGATGACGACCCTCAGCGTCCTGAATCGAACGGACATTCAGGAGCTCGTCGCCGAAGGCGAGCCGCTGAGCATCGGCTGCGACTATTGCGGCACCCCCTACACCGTCGAAATCGCCCAACTTCAAGGCCTGCTGAGCGCGAGCTGACCGGTCCTGCTTTCTTGCCGGGACTGACGCCTCGTGCGCATCCTTCCGCCGATGTCCGCGAAGCCAGATAGAACGTCCGGGGGTGAGATCGTTCGCCGCGCCGGTGTCGTGGCTGCCGGCACTCTTTCGTCTCGGATCTTGGGCGCGGTTCGCGACGCGGTCGTCGCTGCGGTTTTTGCATTGGCGGCTACCGACGCGTTCTGGCTCGCCTTCACGATCCCTAATGCCCTTCGCGTCCTGCTCGGCGAAGGCGCGGTCTCGGCAGCGTTCGTCCCCGTGTTCACCGAGGTGCGCGAACGCGAGGGCGTGATCCGCGCGAAGGAATTCTACCGAAACCTGATCGGCGCAATGGCGGTCGTCCTCTTTTTGGTCACCATGGTCGGCGTCTTGGGAGCTCCTTGGATCGTCAAAGCTTACGCTTGGGGCTTTCAGCGTGACGATGCGCTCTTCGAAACCACGGTGACGCTCACTCGGATGCTGTTTCCGTACATCTTCCTGATGGGCATCTCCGCGCTGATGATGGGCGCCCTGTATGCGAGCAAGCGATTTGCCGCGCCGTCCTTTGCGCCTGCACTCCTCAATATCTCGCTCATCGCCGGAGCGCTGCTCCTCGCGCCGATGCTCCTTGAGCTAGGTTGGCCAGCGATCTTTTCGCTGGCGTTCGGCGCACTCGTCGGCGGCGGGCTTCAAGTTCTGGCGCAGCTTCCGTCGCTTCGAAAAGAAGGGCTCATCGTCCGCCCGAAGATCGGCTTCAACGACATCTACGTGCGCAAGTGCGCGCGCCTGATGGTCCCCCTGCTCGCAGGCCTCGGGGTCTACCAGGTCAACGTGCTGCTCTCGCGACTCTTGGCGTCTTTTCTGCCCACCGGAAGCGTCAGCTACCTCTACTACGGCCAACGATTGGCGGAGATCCCCCAAGGAATGTTCGCACTCGCGATCGCATCGGCCGCCCTTCCCTCCTTGAGCCAGGCGGTCGCTCACGGCGATGAAGACGAAGCCAAGCGCCTCTTCCGCCACGCATTCCGGCTTTCCCTCTTCGTCGCGATCCCGGCGACCGTTGCGCTGGTGGTGCTGGCGGAGCCGGCGGCCACGGTATTTTTCGGACGGGGGCGCTATGACGCAGCGGCCATCCACGAAACCACGCGGTCGCTCGTTTGGCAGGCGGCCGGCATTTGGGCGGTCGCCTCGGTGCGCACCATCGTTCCGATGTTTCACGCACACAACGACACGCGAACTCCGGTGATCGCCAGTGCCCTGAATCTCGTGGCCTTCATGAGCCTCAGCCTGGTTTTGATGGGCCCGATGCAGCACGCCGGCCTCGCCGCCGCCACGACTGCGGCGGCCATCACTCAGCTCGCCGCGCTCCTTTGGCTCCTTCGGCGGCGGTCCGGAAGCCTCGGCATGTCCGAGGTCAGCGCCAGCGTCCTTCGTGTGCTGGTCGCCAGCGGTGTCATGGGCGTGGTCGTCTGGGCTTGCGCGAGCCTCGGCCGATGGGAGATGGGCGGCAATGACCCGCGCAACCTGGCGATCTTCGCCGCGACTGCAGTGGCGGGGCTTCTGAGCTACCTCACCGTGGTTGCGGCCCTGGGCTCGCCGGAGCTTCGTGACCTTCAAGCGGCGATTCGCCGCCGCGTGCGTGCGTGACCTCCAAGTGGCGCTACAACGCCCGCCATGGACGTGCTCGATGCTGAATTCGTCGCAGGAGCCACCGAGCTCGGACAGTTGCCTGCGCCGACCTTTGCAGAGGTCGCGTTCGCGGGGCGTTCGAACGTCGGCAAGTCGAGCCTGATCAACAATCTGCTCCGCCGCAAGAAGCTCGTTCGCACGAGCAGCGCACCGGGCTGCACGCGCGCGATCAACATCTTTCGCGTGCGCGTCCGGACCAAAGACGACGAAGCCCATTTGGATTTGGTCGACTTGCCCGGCTACGGCTATGCGCAGCGCAGCAAGGCCGAACGCCGATCCTGGGGCCCGCTCATCGAAGGCTTCCTCCGCGAGCGACCGGGGCTTCGAGGCGCAATCGTCATCATCGACATTCGGCGAGGCGCGCAGGACGACGACCTGCAACTGCTCGAGTTCCTCGACAGCATCGACGTCACCCCGATTCTCGTTGCGACCAAGATCGACAAGCTGCCGGCGAGCAAGCGAAAGCTCGCCGTGACGGCCCTTCGGCGGGAGCTCGACCGCCCGCTGATCGGGTACAGCTCGGTAACCGGTGACGGGCGCGAAGCGCTTTGGAAGCGCATCTTGTCGGCGAGCAGCATCGACCAGGCCGATGTTGCTACCTCATCCTGAGCTTCTATTCGTCGAGCTCGAGCTTCAAGCTCTCGCCCGGGTCACGGAGTCGTAAGTTCGTCGGGTCACCGAGCATCAAGGCCGGATCGTTCGGAGCTTCCTCGGTAGGTTGCGGAGGCGCATCGCCCAATGCCCCGGGCCCCATCATCCGTTCGACGAAACGTTGAATGTCCGCCCGTTTCTCTGGCGGCACCATTTGCATGGCGGCCGAGAGGTTCTCCTTCGCGCCTTCGTCATCGTCCGCACCTTGCAAAACCCGTGCAGCTTGAAGCCGAAGTTGCCAGTTGTCGGGATCGAGACTCACTGCACGCTTCATCTTGGCCGCGGCCGTGATCGGATCGTTCACGGACAAATGATACTGGGCCCAGATCGACCAGAGCAGCGGCGCATCGGGGCTGAGAGCCTCCGCAGCCTCGAGCTCCAGCCTCGCCCGCTCCGATTCGTCGGTCCCCAGATAGACCGACGCCAACAAGACATGCGCGCGCGCGTAGCGTGGCCAGCGCTCGATGACTTCTCCGACGATTCGGCTCCCTCGATTGAACTCTGCTTCGGCCGCGCCTTGCTGGCCGTTCATCTCGAGAATGCTCGCTTGCGCGAGATGGAGTTGCACCATGTTGAGCTGGCGGGGTCCATCCGGTCGAAGCTGGGCCGCGGCTTCGAACTCCTTCACCGCCCGATCGACGCCCCCGGACTCGAGAAGGATGGTCGCGTTCACCGCTCGGAGAGACGGAGAGACGGGATCGAGAAGGAGCGCGGTCTCGGTCATCGGAAGCGCCTTGGCGCCGTCTCCCGAGCGAGCGAAGATGCGCGCCGCCTCGGTCCCGAGGGCAGCCGCCAAAACTTCGGTATCCCGAAGCACCCGAACGGACGAGAGCTCGACCTCGGCACCTCCCCATGGATCAAAAAACGCCGACGGCTCGGCCGACGCAGTCGACTCGTACACCGCAACCACGAAGTAGCCGAGCAGGCCTGACGGATCGGCCGGCGCACGCGTCCCCTCGAGCTCCCAGACCTCCGCCACCATCGCTTTGACACCACGCGCACGCAGCAGGGCGGTCATCGAAGTCGCCATCTCGAGTGGGTAGAGCCTCACGCGCTCCTTCTCCGAGTCGATCGTCGCGAGAGTCTGGTCGGCGCCGAGCACCTCGCGGGGGAGCGGCCGTTCGAGCGACCAGCGCGACGACGCTGCCTGCATCTTCGCCGAGATCTCAGCCGCGCTCTCGGGCCAGCTCTCGACCTCCCCGTTCAGCATCATCAGCGACTCGTAGGGACCGACTCGAATCTCATCACGCTTCAGATAGGCGACGAGCTCCGTCGCCTTGAGCGGCCGTAGCGGCGGGGTCTCCTCGAGCGCCACTCTGGTCGCGAGATACAAGCCGAATCCAATCCCCGCACCGACGATCAGCAGCGCCACGATGAGAACCCAGGGACGGCGCGCTTTGCCCTGGGCCGCAACTTCCTGCGCCGGCTCGACACCACCTCGACGCATGCACTGCGGGCAGCGCGGCTTTCCTTCGGTCGCTTCAAGGACGAACTCTTTGTCGCAATGTGCGCAGAAATACTTCGAGGACATCGGGCGCGAGCATACGGCTAGGGTGCGGGCTCGTCGACCGGCGCGTCAGGCACGAAACCGCCGCCGTGAAGCCGCGCGAACGCGAACCCGCACTCTTGGGCCCGCCCTTCGCGCCACTCTCGATCCCACCGCTCGATTTCGCATCGGGTGTCACCGAAGTTGATCTCGAGCTGCGGCTTGGCCTCGTCCGGATAGGCGCGATCTTCGGACGTGGATGGGAGCGAGCAGCAGTCCAGCGCCCGCAGCTTCCCTACGAGCTTCGCGTACGCTTCTTCGGAGACCGTGCGGCTCACGGTCATCATCGTGCCGTCGGGGGACCGCGTCGTCGTGATCAGCTCGCGACTCGCTTCGAGAACGACATGGGTACTCCGCCGGCCCGCACTTCGGCTGATCACACTCCAGGAGACGACGACGGTGTCGGACTCGACCTTCGGCAACGCGACCTCCTCCTTCGGCCCAGTCGGCTTGCAGCTCAGCAGCATGGCCACGCAAAGGATCCAAATCCGCATTCGCCAGACTAGATCACGCTTCCCATGCAAAGTCCACCACGTGCGCCAGGAGCCGGCCGCGTCATACTCCCCCATCGATGGACGATGATCTCGACTGCCTGAGCTGCGGCGCCTGTTGCCGAAGCGGAACGGACGGCCGCCTCTTGATCCCGCCCGAGGACTTGCTGCGCTGGCGAGCGCTCGGCCGGGACGACATCGCCGAAGCGGTGCAGCCCGGCCATTTTGGCATGCTCGGGTTTGCAACACGGGAGGACGGTTCATGCGTGCATTTGGGGACCGCCGAGAGCGCGAACGCGTGCCGGATCTACGAAATTCGCGGAACGACGTGCCGAGACTTCGAGCGGGGAAGCAAGCAGTGCCTGGAGTTCCGTAGCGACGCCGGATTCTGACACTGACACTGACACTGGCACTGGCACTGGCACCGGCACCGGCACCGGCACCGGCACCGGCACCGGCACCGGCACTGAGGGTGTTGCCAGACGGTGGGCAATTCGGGTACCACCGTTTCATGCTCCGCCGGGCTAAGCTTCTCGGGTCAATGGTGCTCGGCGCCGCCCTGCTTGCGCTGACGGTTCGCGCAGGCGCCGAGCTCCCACCCGAAGAAGTCGGCCAGGTCATGCAGCTCCCCGAAACGGCGGGAGAGCATTGGCTTTGGGTTCCCGATCGATTGTTTCGTCATTCGGCTCTTTTCGACGGCGATACCGGGCGAATGCTGGGCGCGATCGACAGTGGTGTACAGGTCAGCCCCAGGACCCCAGTCTGGTCGCGTGCGCGCAACGAGATCTACAACGTCGACACGACGTACTCCCGCGGCCATCGCGGTGAGCGGCACGACTATCTGGTCATCTACGACTCACGCACCCTGGAGGTGAAGGGCGAGGTCGAGATTCCTCCCAAGGCGGCGGACACGGGGACCGGCATCGCTCTGGTCGGGATGCTCGACGGCGACCGTTTCATGGTGGTGCTCAACCAGTCCCCCGGAGCCTCGGTGTCGGTCGTGGATCTCGAAGGGAGGCAGTTGGTCGCCGAAGTCCAGACCGCTGGCTGCGCGGCGGTGTTCCCCGCGGGCCCGGCCCGATTTGGAATGCTGTGCGGCGACGGCACCGCGATCAACGTTCATCTGAAACCGAACGGTGAGCTCGATCGAATCCGGCGCAGCGCTTCGTTCTTCGACGTCGTCGGCGATCCGGTCACCGAGAAAGGCGTTCGCGCCGGCGCGACCTGGTGGTTCGCATCATTCGGGGGCCTCCTTTACGAGGTGGACTTTGGGAACGATACCCCGGTGCCCAAGGCGCCATGGCCGCTCTTCTCCGATGAGGAGCTCAAAGAGGGCTGGCGCATCGGCGGCGCGCAACACCTCGCGTATCACCCGAGTACCAAGCGTCTCTACTCGGTGACACATCAGGGCGGGCCGGGCTCACACAAAGACCCGGGCACTGAAATCTGGGTCTACGACCTGCCTGCAAAAAGAAAGATCGACGTGTTCTCGGCGCCCAATCTCATCGCTGCTTTCCTCGGCCCGCAGGCCGGCTTCGACGCAGAGGGCACCGCCGGAAAAATCTTGAACTTCATCCTGCCCAACATGGGCGTACACAGCATCGCAGTCACGCAAGATAGCCAGCCGCTGCTCTTCATGCGGCATGCTGACCTCGGCGCGGTGGGCGTGCTCGACGCGCTCAGCGGCGAGCATCTTCGCGACATCGACGAAACCGGCCTCTCGGGCGCGCTCCTGGTGATCCCATGATCGACCCTGTCATCGAGCTCACCCTCCTCGCGGCGCTCGCACTCCTCTTCGCGGCTGCGGCATGGCACAAGGTTTCAGACCAGGCTCGCTTCGCCGCTTCCCTGCAAGCCTACGCGCTACTGCCGACGCGGCTCATTGCGCCAAGCGCCTTGCTTCTGCCGGTGCTCGAATGCGCCTGCGCCGTTGGGCTTCTCTATGCACCCAGTCGCGAGCCGGCCGCCATCGCCTCGATGGCTCTGCTCACGATCTACACGGGCGCGATCGCGACGAATCTCGCACGGGGACAGCGCGAAATCGATTGCGGCTGCTTCGCCTCGTCTGCTCGCGTTCCGCTGAGCCCATGGCTCGTCGCCCGCAATCTGATCTTGATCGGCGCTGCAGCTCTCCTCGTCGCACCGGTTCGGACTCGGGCACTCGTTTGGGTCGACCAGTTCACCGTGGTGACGGCCGTCCTCGTCCTTTGGCTTCTCTCGGCCGCAGCGCGACGCTTGGCGCAGACAGGCCCCGAATTACGACGACTCGGAGGCCACCGATGATCGACGCTCTTTTGGTATCGAACGTCCTCCTCTGGCTGCTGGTCGTCGGTCTCGCGCTGACGGTCCTCGCCCTCACGCGCCAGATCGGTTTGCTCCACGAACGAATCTCCCCGGTGGGCGCACTCAGCCCGCAATCGAAGGTCAAAGTAGGCGATCCCGCCCCGGAGCTCGCGCTGTTCGACCTCCACGATCGCCCGCTGCAAATCGGCGGCGCATCCAAAGACGAAACGCGAACCCTGCTGTTCTTCCTGTCGCCGACCTGTCCAGTCTGCGAGACGCTCCTACCCACCGTCGAACGCGTGGCACGAACCGAGGTGCCTCGCGTTCGGGTCATCTTGGCAAGCGACGGCGCTCCAGAAGTACATCGCGCGTTCGTCACCGAGAAACGCATCTCGCATTTGCCGTACGTCCTTTCCGCGCGGCTCGGCATGAGTTACGGAGTGGCCAAGCTCCCCTACGCGGTGCTGATCGACGAAGACGGCATCGTCGCGGCGCAGGGCTTGGTGAACACTCGCGAGCACCTCGAAAGCCTATTCGAAGCGGAGCGCCACGGGGTTGCGTCGATTCAAGAGTATCTCGAGGAGAAAGCCAAATGAGTCGGCTCGATCGCTGGTTCGAGGGAATGACCCGCCAATCGGCCCGACGGGTGTCGCGCCGCAACTGGCTGTCGCGCTTCGGTGGGGTGCTCGTGGGCGGCGCCACCCTTCCCTTGCTCCCGGTAGCGCGCGCGGCCGAGAAGCACCACGTTGGCGAAGACGGCGTCAAAGGCCGCGAAGGCGACCCAAGCCGCTGCGAGTACTGGCGCCACTGCGCAATCGACGGCTTTCTGTGCAGCTGCTGCGGCGGCTCGCACACCGCCTGCCCGCCAGGGACCGAGATGTCACCCGTAACCTGGATCGGCACCTGTCGAAATCCCGCGGACGGCATGGACTACATCATCTCGTACAACGACTGCTGCGGGAAAACGTTCTGCGGGCGCTGCATGTGCAATCGCAACGAAGGCGAGCGTCCCCTCTACCATTGGTACCGCAACAACGACATCAACTGGTGCGGCGGGGCCAAGACACAAACCTACAGCTGCTCGACCGCGGTGGTCGTGAAGGCAGCGAAAGAGGCGCAGCCGGAGAAATGAAACGCCTGCTACTGGCGACGGGGTTCCTGGTGCTGGCGTTGCCCGCTAGCGCGGACTCCTACGAAGAACATGATTACATTTTGAATTGCTCGGGCTGCCACCGAATGGACGGCAGGGGCTCGAGAGCCGTGCCGTCGCTGCTTGCCATGACCGATCTCAGTGGAAAGCCCGGCGCACGGGCGTACTGGGCGCAGGTGCCTGGGGCCGCGCAAGCGCCCCTCACCGACGCGCGACTGGCCGCGCTCCTGAACTGGCTGGTGAAGCGATTCACCGGAAAGACCCCGAATCCGGCGTACACCGAGGAGGAGGTGAAGCAGTTGCGCACCACGCCCTTGAGGGACCCAATCGCACGGCGTATCAAGATACGACAGGCGATACCTCGATAACGCCGCCGAAGCGATTCGGTTCTACGCCGAGGTCCACGGGGCCACAGAGCGCATGCGCGGCGGCTAGGCTCTCGAACGCTCGCTGCCGCTTGCCGTCGCCGGCGACAACCCGATAACATGCTTGGGTAGCCCCCGTGTTCGACTCAGATGATCTCCTCGAGAAAGCACCGCGTCGCAGATTCGAACGAATCTTGCTCGCGCGCTGCCGTTCACGGAAGCCATTCGCGCTGATGCTGGTCAACCTCGACGGCTTCAAGAACGTGAGCGCTCGGTTTGAAGCCAACGTGACGGATCTGCTTCTGTTCGAAGCCGGCTCGCGCATCCGTGAAAAACTGAAAGAGCGCGACCTCGTAACACGCAGCGGCGACCATCAGTTCGCCGTCCTGGTCGAGGGCATCGACAACATGGAACGCGCAAATCAAATGGCCGAGGAGCTCATCGAGCGCCTGCAAGCCCCGGTCACGGTCACCGGCACCCGATTTCGCCTCGACGCTAGCGTCGGCATCTCCTTGTCGCCGAAGCAAAGCGGAGAGTGGCGACTCTTCTTGCAAGACACCGAGCAGGCCGCCCACGAAGCAAAAACCGAGGGCCGCGGCCGAATCAGCATTAGCTTCGCCGCCCCCCGCCTCGATGACTGAGGCTGGCACTGGCGCGGGCGTGTCCCCTATTCGCTGAAGAGGTTTTCTACGTCGGCTTTGGTGAGGCCCTTGAGGGGGCTGCCTTCGGCGGAGAGGACGTTGCTCACCAGGTCGCGCTTCTTGGCGGAGAGCTCTAGGATTTTTTCCTCTACGGTGCCGGCGGCGATGAGCTTGTAGACATTGACGTTCTTGGTTTGGCCGATGCGGTGCGCTCGGTCGGTGGCCTGGTCTTCGACGGCGGGGTTCCACCAAGGGTCGAAGTGGACGACCGTGTCCGCGCCGGTGAGGTTGAGGCCGGTGCCGCCTGCCTTGAGAGAGATCAGGAATACCGGAACGCTCGTGTCGTCGTTGAAGCGGTCGACCTTCTCGAGGCGGTTTTTGGTGGAGCCGTCCAGGTACTCATATTGAATACCGTCGGTGTCGAGCGCAGCGCGGATGTGGTTGAGCATCTGGACGAACTGGCTGAAGACCAGGACGCGGTGACCGCCGCTGACGGCTTCGTCGACGATTTCGCGAAGGGCGCCGAGCTTGCCGCTGTCGTCCGCGTCGAACTCGGTGTCCGGAAGCTTCATGAGCCGTGGGTCGCAGGCGACCTGCCGCAAGCGGGTGAGCGCCGCCAGAATCTCAATCTGCGCCTTGCTGACGCCCTTCTTCTCGACCTCGCTGAGGATGCTCTTGCGCACCTCACCAAGGACCTGCTTGTAGAGCTTGGCCTGCTCTTCCGCGAGCGGCACGATCATCTCCTGCTCGATCTTGTCAGGCAGATCTGCCGCCACGTCGATCTTCAGGCGCCGCATGACGAAAGGCTTGATTGTCGCCCGGAGTCGCTGGGCGGTTTCCATGTCGCCGCGGTCGATCGGCCGCGCGATACGTTCTTCAAACGTCTTGAGCTGCCCGAGGAGCCCCGGCGAGACGAAGTCGAAGATGCTCCAGAGCTCGCTCAGACGGTTTTCAATCGGTGTTCCCGTCAACGCCAGCCGTCGTTCGCTGCTCAGCTTCTTGGCCGAACGCGCAGTCTGGCTCATCGGGTTCTTGATGTGCTGCGCCTCGTCCAAAATCACATAGCGAAGGTCGAGCGCCTGCAGCAGCTCCTCGTCCCGGCGAAGCAAGGCATAGCTGGTGATCATCACGTCGGCCGTCTCGAGGTCGGGCGCATCTTGATTTCGGTTCGGCCCCTGCCACACTACCGTCTTGAGCCCCGGCGCGAACCTGTGGATCTCCCGGTCCCAGTTCGGCACGACCGAGGTCGGCGCAACCACCAGGTTGAGCTTGCGCTTGTACTTGCTCTTTGCCCAGAGCAATAGCGCGATCGTCTGAATCGTCTTACCGAGACCCATGTCGTCCGCAAGGATCCCGCCGCTGTTGAGCTCGTGAAGAAAGACGAGCCAGGAGAAGCCATCTTTCTGGTAGGGACGAAGGTCGGCCTTGAGCGTTCGTGGCTTCGGGACTTTCGGAATCTCGTCGATGTCTTCGATCTTCGAGAACAGCGTCGCGGCGGAGGCGGAGACCCTGGCGTTCTGGACCATCTTCAAGAGGTCCTGCACGCGCCCGGCCTGCGAAAGCGGCAGCTTGTCTTGCATTCCCGCGGTTGCGTAGATCTCGGCCATCCGCGTGAGCACGTCGCCCACCTTCTCGGGGTCGACCGGCGCGAAGGTGCCATCTTCGAGCCGCACGAGCCGGCGCCCGTGCTCGAGGCAAGCGCGCAGCTCCTCTTCGCGCACGACCGCACCCCCCGATTCGAACTTCATGTCGAGATTCAGCCAGTCGACTCCGCTCGAAACACGGACTTGCGGGGTCACCGACTCCTCGCGAATCGTCACATCCACCAGGTCGTCCGGAATGAAACGGTCCCACTCCTCGGGAAGCTCGCCGATGCCGTTCGTCCAGAAGGCGATCGCGTCGTCTCCCGAAGCCACCAACTCTTCGCCAGACTCCGAAACCTCGAAATTCTGATTCAGCAGCGCCTGGACGCCCGCCATCTCGGCACCTACGTCGCGCCGCACGACTCGCGGCCGCCCCGTGGCCTGCTTTGGAGGCAGAAACGCCAGCGGCGAAGGAAAGTCGTCCGGCGGAACGTCGAACTCTTGGTCCTCGTACCTCACGTAAAGCCGCACGCGCGCGTCGATGATGTCGCCGTTGGCCTTGAGCTCGAAGCGCGGCTTCTGATCCACCAGATCGGCGACCGAGCTCAAATCGGGAAGGTCCGCGCCAAGCAACGCGGCGACCCGCGGAATCGATTCACCGAGCAACTCCGGCAGGTCTTCATGAGACTGCACCATCGCAGGCGAGCGGTAGAGCCGCTGAAGCCAGGCCGGAGTGACCAGCTCGCTCAGAGGCCGCGCCACGCCTTCGGTGGTGTCGATCTGCCAGCCCGGCGTCCCTTCAAACCAGGCGCCACTCGACAACGCAAAGCGTCGCTTGTTGCTCTCGAGGTAGAAGACCACGCGCACACGCAGGCTGTCGCCGTTTGCAGGGTCGAGCTCGATCCGTGGCTTCAACGCCTCGTTGGCAAAGCGAAGCTCCATCGAGGCGGGCTCGAGGAGCACGCGCCGGTCGCTGAGCATTTCCAGCACCTCGGCGGCATCTTCGCCGCGAAGCTCCGCCGTCGTGGCCTGCCCGCGATTCGTGTTCCGCGCCAGAGCCCGAAACAGCGGCCGCTCGTCGATCGACACCATGTTGAACGCGCCAAGCGCGTCATTGATCGGCACCACACTCCGGGAGCCCGCCAGAACAGGCGTCACCGTGATCGACGCGGGACGAACGGTCATGCGGTATTCGAACTCGAGCGGCCTGTCGAGGGCCTCGGCGGGCAGCCAGGCATCCATGGGCCCCCGCACTTCACCGCGCTGGGCCTGGAGCTCTCGCGGCGAGAGGATCTCGAGCGTGCCCGTATCGGCACCCGTTGCGCCACGACGTCGTCGCCGGGACCGACGCCTCTTTCCACCAACGGAAACCGTCCCGGGCACGTGCACAGGCTCGGTCTTCTTTTTCTTTTTGCTCTGCTGCCGTTGCGGACCTTTGACCCGCGGCGGACGCACCTCGTCGCGCAAGGCCACCATCACCGCGGCGACGTGCTTGCAGTGCCCGGTCGGACCACGCCAACCCGGACAGGAGCAGCTCGATTCCCAAGCATCCGTCTCTTCGTTGTACGTCGCTCGCGTGACGTACGGGTCCTCCGAGGTGCGCACCGAAATCTCGCCCTTGACCGAATGCTCTTCCTCTTCGAGGTTCTCGACCGCCTTGCGCCGCGCATAGAGGCGGCCGCGCAAGAACGCATTGCCGCCAGTCACCCGCTGGATTGCCCGGTCGCTCATCGAAGCGAGCTTTTTGCCGACCGACGTCGTGGGCTCACGCCATGCAGGCGCAACTTCCTCCAGAATCGCTTCGGGAGCGACTTCTTCGTCTACCGTTTCTTGGATCGCAGTGTCGACCATCGAATGACGTTGGAGGCTAGCGGGACCTACACGGAACTAGACGCATTGCGTCTTTTCCCCAAGTGGCGTCGTTGCTCGATCTACCGTCGATCCCGGTGTAGGCCGCAAGCGCCGCTAAGTTGTGATCTTACACACCCTCCAGAAGACTGCAACTCTAACCGGCAATCCCCGGCAAACGGGGCTAGCTGGAGGCTCGGACCAGGGCCTCGGGCAACAGGAGCGAAGGGCTTCCGGTCGAAAACACCCAAAGCTGGTGAGCGGCGCGGGTGGCCGCGATGTGGAGCAGGTGCCGGGCCTCGTCGTCGACCGGAAACGCGGCCTTATTGCAATCCGCGATGACCACGTAGTCGAACTCGAGGCCTTTGACCTGTCGCACATCCGTCACATCGACGCCTGGCCTGAAGGGGAAATCCTGCTCGGCGATGCGCCGAAGGTTGGGCACCTCACCGTGCCGAAGGCCCTTGTAATAGACGTCTGCTTGCTCAGGGTAGCGGGAAATGACCGCGATCGACGACAGCGGTTCCGAGCTGACGAGGCTCCGCAGCGCCTCGGACAAAAAGCCGACCGCCTCCCCGCTCCCCCCGAACTGGAACAGCTCGACCGGCGCACCGTAGCGCGTGGCCTGGCCCGAGACTTCGTTTCGAAGTGGACCGAGTATGTCCGTGGCAAACTCCAGAATCTCGTGGGTCGAGCGGTAGCTGAGCTTCAGAGGCTCGATTTCGATGTGGTCGAGCTTCAGCTCCTGGAGCACGTGCCGCCAATCGCTGAATCCGTTGTCGAGGTGAAGCTTCTGCGCAATGTCCCCGGCAAGCGTCACGCTCTGCTGCTCGGTCGCGGTGTCGAGCACGACCGCCAACTCGACGGGGCTCATGTCTTGTGCCTCGTCGACGAAAACATGCTCGTACTCGAGCGAACCCCGGCGGCCCGAGAGCGGGCCCCGAAGCGTCTGGAAGATTCGCAGCAGCAGCGCATCGTCTTCGCGGTCGAGCTCCGCGGGCTCATCGTCGTCGACGCCATCCACGCCCACGCTGCGCTCCCGCACGTCGTCGTCTTCTTCGAACGCCTCTTCGTACGCCTCTTCGTACGCCATCAAGACCGCCATCGAATGGCGGCTGCACCAGGAATGCGCCCATTCGATCTCTTTATCGGTCAGCGCGTCGGGTGCCCAACGCTTGAACGCGCGGCCGAGCCGGCCACGATCGGTCAACAGGTCGGCCCAAGCCGTGACGACGTCGCGCGCGCGGGTCGTCCAGCGACTGCAGATGCGCCCGACGGCGTGCCGAGTGCCAAGCTCCACCTGCTGGGCATCCCCGTCCCGTTCCTGAAGCCACTGCGAAAGGACCTCGAGCCGTACGCCCAGAGGCTCCGCCGCCGTGCCAAGCCAAACCCGGCTCACCCGATCGCCGCCTTCGCCTCGCTTTGCTTGGTTCAGAATTTCCGCCTCGGCCCGCTCGGAGAGATCGGCGACGTACTGATCGATCGCGCGCAGCATTGCCGGATGCTTCTTCAAGCGAGTCACGTGCGTAGGCGTGTCTTCGACGTAGCGCGTACTGAGCTTGGGAATGTGACGGCGCCGCTGCTGCTCGGCCCAAAGCTGGAAGGTCTGCACCGGAACTTCCTCGACGCCCAGGGCCGGAAGGACCCGCGAAATGTACCGAACCAGGGCGTCGTTGAAGACGATGACGAGCATTTGGTCCGAATGGAAGCGCTGCGGATCCTGAAACGCGAGGTACGCGAGCCGGTGAAGCCCGATTGTCGTCTTGCCACTGCCGGCGCCGCCTTGAATGACGACGAGCCCGGAGGTCGGCTGGCTGATCAGGTCGAACTGACGCGGGTCGATGAGCGCGGTGATCTCGGAGAGATGCTTGTCCTCGCGCAGATCATCGTCACCAATTCCGAGCTCTCCCGGCCGATGGTGCGACTCGGGGCGCATGGCCGCACCCTGCCCGCCCGAGAGCTTTGTCGCCTGATCCGCGATGCGGCTCCATAGGTCGTCGCGCGAACGCCGAAATGTGCCTTGCGGCGTACCGATGCGGCGCAACTTACTGCCGGTGATCGATAGGTTGCGACGGAGCAGCACTTCGCCCTCGACTTCCCGGTCGCCGAAGATCTCGTCGTAGTCGTCGCCTTCTTCGTAACGGTAGTAAACCCGGCTCACCGGCGCGTCTCGCCAGTCGACGATGCGCACACCCGTCTTGGGATCGAGGAAGGTGCTGCGGCCGATCAGGATCTCGCGCTTGCGGCCCTCCTCTTCGAGAACCATCCGGCCGAAGTACGGCGACATCGGGTCGACCGTGCCTTCGGTCACCTTCGCCCGGCGTTGCGCCACCTGCTGAAGCCGTTCCATCTCCTCGACGAGCGGAGGAATGTCTTCGAGCCGCGCCTCCCGAACCTGGTCGCGAAGCGCGATGAGCTCGGCGTCATAGTCGATGAGCTGACCGCGGTTCGCGGGACGCGTGGACGCGGCGGTCCGGTGGACGCGGGCGAGGACTTTCTCCTCCTGGCCCACGATTTCCTCCATCTCCTCGTCTCGATGAGGAGCGTCAAGGTCCGGGCGGGGATTGAGCTCAGCCTGCTTCATTTTGCGCGTATCAACGACGAATCATGTCCCGTTTAAGCGAATTCGGGGACGAGTAGCACGATTCGCAATCCCATCCAAGCGCGAACCAAAAGCCCTGTGCTTTGGCGGAGATGCGTTAGTCGAGCGGCTTGAGCAGGATCTTCGACCGGCGCCCTTGGTCGTAGTGCGAGCGCCGCGATTCGGGAAGATCGTTCGACTCGCAGTTGTCGAAGCCATGCTCCCGAAACCAATGCGAGGTCTGGGTCGTGAGCACGAACAGGCGGCGCAAGCCTTGGGCTTCGCATTGTCGTTCGAGGTACTGCAGCAGCTGACCGCCGCGGCCCGAGGTGCGATAGTCGGGATGGACCACCAGACAGGCAAGCTCGGCGATCGATGCGTCCGGATGCGCGTAGAGCGCAGCGCAGGCAACGAGCATCCCGTCGCGCTCGATGACCGTAAACTTGTCGATGTCGTTCTCGAGCATCTCCTGCGGACGCCGCACTAAGATGCCCTGCTCTTCGAGCGGCGCAATCAAAGCAAGGATGCCGCCGATGTCGCTCTGCACCGCCGGGCGCACCCCTTCGAACGTCTCGGAGGTCACCATCATGCCGCCCCCATCTCGAGTGAACAGCTCGCGAAGCAACGCGCCGTCGCTCTGCCGCGCCACCAGATGCGCACGCGGCACCCCGCCCTGGCAGGCCTTGATGGCCGCAGCAAGATGGCGCTCCACATCGTGACCCAGATCGCGGCCCGAATGAAGATGACGCTCGGCCTCATGCGGCGTGAGCTGCGAAGGATTCAGGCCCTCCGCATCGAGGACGCCCTGCCCTTCGAGTAGGCCAATCAGCTTGTCGGCGCCAAGCGCAATGGCAGCTGCAGCGGCGACATCGTGACTGCTGATGTTAAAGGCCTCTCCCGTGGACGAGTAGCCGATGGGGGTGAGCACGACGATCGCGCCATCATCGAGCCGCTGCCGAATGGCTTCAGCGTCCACGCGCCGCGGCTTGCCCGTGTACTGAAAGTCGACGCCATCGAGGACGCCCACGGGCTGCGCCATCACGAAGTTGCCGGTCGCCACCCGCATCCGCACGCCGGCCATCGGCGAGTTCGGCAAACCCATCGAGAGAAGCGACTCGAGCTCGACCCTCGTCGCACCGACCGCCTCCTTCACACACTGAAGCGCCACCTCGTCGGTCACGCGCAAGCCGCCTTCATATCGAGGCCGCGCGCCGCGCCGCGCCAAGGCGTCGTCGATTTGAGGGCGCGCGCCGGCCACCAAGACGATGCGCACGCCGAGCGAATGGAGCAGCGCGATATCATAAAGGAGCGTCCGCAAGTCTTTCGAGGCGACCGCCTCGCCGCCAAAGATGATCACAAACGTCCGCCCACGGTGCGCGTGGATGTACGGCGCGCTCGCTCGGAAGTGTTGGACGAATGGGTCGACTTTGGGGCTCATGGCGAGTCGGTGCAGAAGCGTTGAATCAGTTTTGCGTAGACATCGGTGGCACGCTCAATTGCTGCCATGGTGACATATTCGTCGGGCTGGTGCGCCACGGCAATGTCGCCCGCCCCGAGGACGAGTGTCTGCAGCCCCAATTCCGCGAGATACGGAGCTTCGGTTCCGAAGAGCGCACTCTTGGCTGAACACCCGCACAAGGTCTCGACGGCCTTGGAAAACTCGTCATCCGTGGGCCCCGAAAACGCGTCCGCGTAACCGCCGACCGCCCGCACGTCGAACGTCCACGGCCCTCCATCGAGCGCGTTGGCTACCACGTCGCGAAGCTCTGACACGACGGCCTGCCGCTCCATCCCGGGCAGCAAGCGAATGTCGACATCTAGCGTGCACTCGTCGCAGATTCGATTGGGGCTGTCGCCGCCGCTGATGCGACCGAAGTTGAGCGTCGGCGTCGGGACCTCGAAGTCCTCGTCGTGATAACGATCGCCAATCGTGTCCCGCCACGACTGCAAGGCGACGAGCACCCGCTGCAGCCCTTCGATGGCGTTCACCCCGAGCGCAGGATTGCTGGCGTGTCCGGCTTTGCCGCCCACCGTGACCTGCACGTAGAACACGCCCTTGTGCTTTCGAATCGGCTGCAGGCCGGT
>JBARTN010000166.1:0-3027 GCA_049645265.1 Polyangiales bacterium | reverse complement strand
CGCACGATCATCATCTGCAACACATCCTCGATGCCCGTCGCCGCACGGGAATCCTCCATCTACACCGGGATCACGCTCGGGGAGTACTACCGGCAGATGGGGTACAACGTGTTGTGCATCGCCGACTCGACCTCGCGTTGGGCCCAGGCCATGCGCGAAACATCGGGGCGCATGGAGGAGATCCCGGGGGAGGAAGCGTTCCCGGCCTACCTGGACTCTTCCATCAAAACCCTCTACGAACGCGCCGGTCTCATCCAGGGGCCCGATGGCCAGACGGGTAGCGTCACGCTCATCGGCACCGTGTCGCCTGCCGGCGGCAACTTCGAGGAGCCCGTGACCCAGGCGACCCTCGCCACCGTGAAGACCTTCTTGGGCCTATCGGCCGACCGGGCATACAAGCGCTTCTACCCGGCCATCGATCCCCTGATCTCCTGGTCGCGTTACCTGGACCAGATGAGCGACTGGTACGCCGAGAACCTGTCCCCGACCTGGGTGGAGGATGTGAAGGCGGCCCACGCGCTCCTCCATCGGGGCGACGAAATCTACCAGATGATGCAAGTCACAGGCGAGGAAGGGACCACGATGGACGACTTCCTGACCTGGCAGAAATCGGTCTTTTTGGACATGGTTTTCCTCCAGCAGGACGCGTACGACCCGGTGGACTCGTCCACGCCTCTCGAGCGTCAGAAGAGGAGCTTCGAGATGGTGAAGGAGGTCGTCGAGGCAGACTTCGACATCGACGATCGCGACGTGGCGCAGGATTTCTTCACGCGCCTGATCAGCCTCTACAAGAACCTGAATTATAGCCCCGACGACTCCGCGGAATACGCTCGCTACCTCAGGGAGATCGGGGAACTGGTGGATTCGAAGCGGGTGAAGGTCGCAGCTGCGGAGGAAGAAGCGGACGATTGGTGACAACCACGAAGGCGCGACCTCGCACGGATAAGGCAGCGCGCCCGGGATGTCGGCGACGAAGTTGGCTTCCTCGACGCGGCTCTGGAGGGTACGGGCGACAGCCCCCTTGTCAATCCTGCGGTCAGTCCTGCAGGATGAGGGTCTCGCCGATCTGGGCCGCGGTGATGTCATCCTCGCAAAAGGGGAATCGCACCCACTCTTTGTTGGAGTAGAGCTTGGTCTGATCTGCGAAGTGGGGTGACGTCGGGTCGGTCGACTGCGAAGGCACCAGGATGACGTCGGCGATCGGGCACTCGCTCTCGTCCCAGGTCACGGCCTGGATATACGAGTTGCCCTTTTCGGGGTTCGCATAGCCACCGTCACGGAGCCCGACGCTGATCGCACCGTAGACACCCATCGTGTCTGCACCGCCGTGAATGGGAACTCGTTCCTCGTTGCGTACCAAGAACTGCACGTCGCCCCAGCGTGCATCCAACGGGACGTTCGCCTCCTGCAGACGCCGGGTGGCCTCGGCAAGCGCCGCGATGACGCGGTCCTGGTTGGCGGTCAGTGAGGTATCGATGCCAGCTGGCGTGTTGAGGGGGTCGGCCGGGTCGTAGTCCACGTCCCAGAACTCGTCGCTCTCCACCACGTCTTGGAAATCGTTGCCCAGCTCATCGCGGATGACCTTCCAGAACTCCGTGAACACCTGGGCGCCGCGGCTGTCGAGGTCGACCTTGCGGTCCCAGGCTTCGAGCACGGTGCAGGCCTCCGTCACGGCGGTGGCCGCGCCGCTCGAGCATACGGTGAGGACGTCATCCAACACGATCTCGGCTCCGTACACACGGTTGCGGTACATCATGCCCTTCAAGGTCGCGAGATCGAATAGCGGCGTGTCACTGAGGCCATCGGTAGCGCTTTTTCGCTCTGCCACCATCAGGTGCCCGATGCGCGTACGCAGGAACTGCTGCAGGCCCTCGTACCCAAGCGGGCCCATGATCGTAGGAAACCCTTCGAGCGGATTGTTCGCGTCCGACAACCAATAACTGTTGTTGCTGTTGCCGACATAGTCGGTGGTCGTCAGCTGTGGCAGCGCACTTGCGCCATACAAGTTGCTCCCCTCGGGCGCTTCCGGATCATTGCCCCACTCGCAAGTCGAGTCCGAGCCGTCGAGCGCAAGGATGAAGTTGGTGGTCAAGTTGGCCAAGAGACTCCCGATCGGTGGCTTGACGCAGCTGTCGAGCTGCGACTGGGTGAGAAACGGGATCGCCGAGACCTCGCCGTAAAAAGCATCGCCGTTCCGATCCGCTGCGATGTCGTGGAACAGCGGGTTGCCAATGACGGCGAGCGCATCCTTGTACTCATCGAGGTTCGTCGCCTGACCCTTGGTGATCCACTGCTCGATTCCGCGCACACCGGTCAGGAGGTTGGCGTCCCGAAACGCGAGGACGGAGGTGCCCGTGAGGAGAATCGGCCAACCATCCAGCAGCTCGGTCACACCCTTGAGGTTGATCACCGGACCATATTGAGACTCGTAGATGGTCTTGGTGCGGGTCTCGAGCGTCCCGTCCTGCAGCTTGACCTTGATCTCGACCTCGGCCGTGGTGATGTCCCGCCACTCACCGTCGTAGTCGTACTGCAGGGGATTCTCGGGATTGAGCGTGAGCTCGTAGAGGCTGAAGCGATTGGCAAACGACACAGTGTGGGTCCAGGCCACGTCGCGGTTGAAGCCGATGGCGATGAAGGGGTAGCCGTGGAGCGCTGCACCCGCGACATCGTAGATGCCCGGCAACGTCAGGTGTGCCTCGTACCAGGCCCCGGCCCCAAACCACGGCTGATGCGGATTGCCAAGGAGCAATCCGCGGCCGTTCTGGGTGGCGCCGCTGCCGAGTGCCAAGGCGTTACTCCCACCCCCGTCGTTGCGCAGCTGCTCAGCGACTTTGCGCAGCGTCCGCCGCGCGTCGTCCATCGCCTTGGGGCTGATGCTCGTCGCACCAGCCTCAGAGGGCCCCTCGGTCGCGATGATGGCCGTCCGAAAAATACCCTGGTCGGAGCTCCCTTGCAGGGCGATCCTGCGTATGAACAGGAAGTAGTCGACTTCGTCGAAGGCGAACACCCACTCGGCATTCCGAC
>JBARTN010000165.1:0-8781 GCA_049645265.1 Polyangiales bacterium | reverse complement strand
ACCGCGCGCCAGAACATCGCGGACCTCGTCGACGACGGAACGCTGGTCGAATACGGCGCCTTGGTCATTGCAGCCCAGAGACGGCGGCGATCGATCGACGAGTTGATCCGGCGCACGCCCGCCGACGGGATGGTCGCAGGCATCGGCCGCGTGAACGGAGAGGCGTTTGGGGCGATGCGCACGCAATGCGTCGTCATGTCCTACGACTACACGGTGCTCGCGGGGACGCAGGGCACGATGAATCACCTCAAAAAGGACCGCATGTTCGAGCTCGCCGAGGAGCGGAGCCTTCCCGTCGTCCTTTTTTCCGAAGGGGGCGGCGGCCGGCCAGGCGACACCGACCATGCGATCGTGGCAGGCCTCGATTGCCGGGCCTTTCAATACTTCGCTGAGCTTTCCGGGAAAGTCCCGCTGGTCGGCGTGAACTCCGGCCACTGTTTCGCGGGGAACGCCGCGTTGCTCGGCTGCTGCGACGTCGTGATCGCGACCAAGGCCTCGAACATCGGCATGGGCGGGCCCGCGATGATCGAAGGCGGGGGTCTCGGTGTCTACGCGCCGGAAGACGTGGGGCCTTCGGCGTCCCAGTATCGCAATGGCGTGATCGACGTGCTGGTGGACGACGACCAAGAGGCCGTTGCCGCGGCGAAAAAGTACCTATCGTACTTCCAGGGCGCCCTCCCCGACTGGGCCTGCGCGGACCAACGCCGGCTCCGCTCGGCGATTCCGGAGAACCGCCTGCGCGTCTACGACGTGCGCAAGGTCATCGAGATCTTGGCGGACGACGATTCGGTGCTGGAGCTCAGGGGCGGCTTTGGCGCGGGCATGGTCACCGCCTTGGCACGGGTCGAAGGAAGGCCGGTCGGCATCGTCGCCAACAATCCGATGCACCTAGGGGGCGCGATCGATAGCGAGGCCGCCGACAAGGCGAGCCAGTTCATGAAGCTCTGCAGCACGTTTGGGGTCCCACTGGTCTTCTTGTGCGACACGCCGGGGTTCATGGTGGGGCCCGAAGCCGAAGAGACGGGACTCGTCAAACGCGCTGCAAAGCTCTTCACGACGAGCGCCGCCCTCGAGGTTCCCTTTTGCACAATCGTCTTGCGCAAGGGCTACGGGCTTGGCGCGCAGTCGATGGCAGGCGGGAGCTTCAAAGCGCCCGCGTTCACGATCTCCTGGCCGACCGGCGAGTTCGGGGGCATGGGACTCGAAGGCGCGGTGAAGCTTGGCTTTCGCAAAGAGCTTGCGGCAATCGAAGACGCGGATGCGCGCGAAACGATGTTTCAGCAAATGGTGGACAAGCTCTACGAGCGCGGAAAAGCGGTCAACATGGCGGCGCACTTTGAGATCGACGCCGTCATCGACCCCATCGACAGCCGCCGCTGGATCCTCAGCGCAATCGCAGAGCCCTAGCCCTAGCCCTTCAGCGACGCGTGAGCTTCGCGGGCCGCCCGGGCGCCCGCGGAGATGGCGCCGTCCATGTAGCCGCACCAGCGCTTCGCGCTCTCGGTGCCCGCCCAAAAGATGCGGCCGCTCGGCTTGCGCAGATGCTCGCCACCGGCGGTGAGCACCCCGGGTGTCAACGGAGTGATGCAGCCGGTGCTCCAGGGGTCGGCCGCCCAGTCCTTTTCGACATAGCCGGTCGCGTCGAGAGCCATCGGCCCGAAGTAGCGTCCGAGCTCTTCTTTCAAGCCCTCCTCGCGCGCTTTGCGGTCGGCGAGGTGCGGACACTCGACGACCGAGAGAAAGCAGCTGAGCACGCCCATCGATGCGTCTTCGGGCGAGTTGTCGAAGACCAGCTGAATCGGGCTGCGGTCGCTTTGCATTGCGCCGTTCAGGCCGTCTGCCCGCCAGAAGGGACGCTCGTACAACATGGCGGCTTTGACCAGTGGCAGGCGTGGAAGACGCGCCCAGCCCGACACCAAGTCCTGGCGCGGCTTGGGCAAGGCTGGCGCGAACGAGATCCGCGCGGTGTCGGCGGGCGCCATCGCGACGATGACCCGGTCGGTGGTGAACGTTTCGGCCGCGGTCACGACGCGCATGCGATCGGGAATCCGGTCCTCAACGCGAAGGACAGGCCGGCCGAGAAGAACACGATCGCCGAGGTCGGCCGCCATGCGTTGCGAGATGACCTGCGAGCCCCCTTCGATGCGCTGGTCCTGGGCCCCACCGTCGTTGAGGATCACCGGCAAGAGGCCTCCGGCCGAGCGCAGATAGTGCAAGACCCAGAGCAGCGAGATGCGCTCAGGGTAGCCCGACCAGACCGCGCGGCTGATCAAGCGAAACACCGAAGGCGTGAAGCTCGTGGCGGCGTGCTCGCGAAGCCAGTCTCCGAACGTGGTCTGGTCGAGCGCCGCAGCATCGTGCATGCGCCAGGGCTCGCCGACCGGCATCTTCTTGGAGAGACGATCGAGCTGCCAGGCGACTTTGCCGAAATCGACTGCTTCGGAAAGGCTGACGTCGGGCAAGAGGCCGCGCGAGATCAGACCTTCGATGTCATAGGTCGTGTCGCCGTCGTAGTAATGATCGAAGGCGCCGATTCCGAGCTCGTCGATCAGGGCGGCGATGGCGTTTTGACCGGGGCCGATCCACTCTCCTCCGACCTCCACGATGTGCCCGCCCCCGATGGGCATGTTGAGCGTGCGCCCACCGACACGCTCCCGCGCCTCGAGCACGACAACCGAATCGACTCCCAGCTTTTGGAGCTCGCGCCCGGCCATCAGACCCGAGAGACCCCCGCCAATGATGACCACGTTCACGTGCCGAGTCTCTGAACCGGTTTGATCGGCCGTCGCAGCTCGCACCAAACCAGGCGCTCCGATCGACGCCGCCGCGGCGGCGCCTCCGGTCACGCGGACAAACCGCCTGCGGCTGAATCGATTCGTCATGGCGATGCGCAACCCTTCCCGGCAGCCAACCAGGCGGCGATCAGGCGAAGATCGTCCAAGGGAACCGTGTCCACGACTCCTTGCATGATCGCATCGGCAGTGCCGCGCGTTCCCGCCGCGGCTTCTTCGAGGCGACGCTCGAGGTAGCCGGCGTACTGTCCGCAAAGCCGCGAAGCGAACAAGCCATCGTTCCCTTCGCCGTTCGCACCATGACAAGAGACACAGTGCTGCGCGTAGAGGGTCGCGGCCCCGGCTCGTTCGGCTTCGCTGGCGGCGCTGAGTGCGATCTCGATCTCGGGTAACTGAGAGAGGTAGGTCGCGATCTCGCCGACCTCTTTGGGCAGCAAGGTGCGCGCGTACGGATCCATCACCGGAAGGTGCATCACTCCAGCTCTCAGGCGGTAGAGCTTGTTCTCGAGGACCGCTTGCCTCTGTCCCGCAAGTCTCGGGATCGAGCCGTCGGGCCGGCCGCTGCCGTCGTGCAGATGACAAGACCGGCAATGCGCATATGCAGCGGGCTCACCGGCAGGGGTCCGGTCCTCGAGCACCTTGGCAATGCGCGCGGCCTGCGCAGAACTGGGCCCGCGGGTCGTAAACCAAGCGACGGCCGCAAAACCGACCAGCGCGACCAGCGCGACGAGCACGACGACGATGATGAAAATGCGCACTGCGGACGCGAGCATACCAGAGGTTTCCGAGCAGCGGCGGGCCCGGATATGGTACTGAAAGACCGGCCATGGAAGCCGAAGACCAGGTGCAGCTCAACTTCGACCCGGCGACGCTGCCGGAGGCAAGATGACGAACCCACCGATTCACGAAGAGCTCGTGCAAAAGCTCGTGCGCGTGTACGACGAAGGCCCGAACCGCTCGCTTGGCGTCTTTCAGATCCCGGTCGCAGCGTACACGGATCAGGCGCGGCTCGAAGCGGAGCGCCGCCTCTTGCGCTCGCTTCCTATGCCCGTAGCGCATGTATCTCAGGTGCAGTCGGCGGGGTCGTGCCTCGTCCACGACGCGCTTGGCGTGCCGATCCTCATCACCCGCAACCGCGAGGGCGAGCTTCGCGCCATGCTCAACGTCTGCCGCCACAGGGGAACGCGGCTCCTCGAGGACGCCGGTTTCTGCAACGTACGCAAAGGCTTCCACTGCCGCTACCACGGCTGGACCTACGACTTAGACGGCAATCTCACGCAGGTCCCGAGAGAAGAGCTCTTCCCTGCGCTCGACAAGCGCGCGCTCAGCTTGCGTTCGCTGCCGGTCACGGAGCGCTTCGGGTTCGTCTGGGTGGTTGCGACGCCCGGTGCGGATCACGACTTCGACGCGTTTCTCGATCCTCTGGAACCCGACCTCGGTCCCTTGAATATGGAAAACCACGTCGTCTTCCGGCGAGCGACGACAACGGCGCGGACGAACTGGAAGATCGTCATGGAAGCCTTTCTCGATGGCTACCACGTTCGGCACCTTCACAAGAAGACAGTGGGCCCCTACTTCGAAGACCACCGCAGCTACTCGGAGCTCGCTGGCCCCCATATTCGCGCGATCGTCGGGCGCGGTGGCTTTCGCGAGGCGGCGGCCAGTGACTCGGTTGAAAATATTCGCGACATCGCCACGCCGTCGTACGTCATCTTCCCGAACACGATCTTCGTCGCGCAGCCGGACTTCGTGAGCCGCGCAACGGCCTACCCGACCTCCTTAGGCGACATTTACTGGGAGCACGACCTGATCATCCCGGAGGAGCCCCAGTCGGAAAAGGCGCGCGCGCACTGGGAGCTCAATTACGAGCTCATCCAGAACGGTGTTTTCAAGGGCGAAGACCTCTGGGTCTGCGAGCAGATCCAGAAGGGGCTTGCGAGCGGCGCCAACGAGCGCATGACCTTCGGTATCGAGGAAGCGCCGATTCAATGGTGGCACGACGAGCTCGACCGCCGTATCGAGGAGCTGTCATGAGCCAAGAAGAACCGATCCTCGTTTCTCGCGCGGCCTCAGTGGCGACGATCGAGCTCAACGACCCGCCGTACAACCGCTTGAGCATGGCCCTGATCGACGCGCTCGAGAAGACGGTCGACGAAGTCGAGCAAGACGAGAGCGTTCGGGCGGTCATTCTGCGAGGCGCAGGCCATCAAAACTTCTCGGTGGGTGCCGACATTCGCGAATTCGGCGCTGCGGCAGCCGGCCGGGGCGTCCAAGGCTTCATCGAGCAGCGGCTCCACGTCATTCGCAGCATCGAAACCATGAGCAAGCCCGTCGTCTGCGCGATTCGCGGCGCTTGTCTAGGCGGAGGACTCGAGATCGCCTTGGCCTGTCACTTCCGGATCGGCGCGCACGGCGCAAAGATCGGCTTGCCCGAAGTCGAGCTCGGCGTGGTGCCCGCGTGGGGGGGAACGCAGCGCCTGACCCGCACCGTGGGGCGCGCCCGTGCGCTCGAGGTGATGCTGCTTGCCAAGAAACTGAGCGCCGAGGAGGCGCTCGAAGCGGGCCTGCTCACCCGGGTTTGCGAGCCCGAGGACCTCGACGCGCAAGTCACAGCCCTCGCATCGGAGCTTGCTGCGAAAGCGCCTCTCGCCGTTGCGGGGATCCTGGATGCCGTCGTTCAGGGCGGCCCGAAGTCCCTGGAGGACGGCCTAGCGCACGAGTACGCGGCGCTCGAGCGCGTGATGACCTCCGAAGACTTGCAGGAAGGCGTGATGGCCTTCTTCCAGAAGCGGCCTCCCGAATTCAAAGGGAAGTGAACGCTCGCTATCGCTTCGCGAGCTTGGCCCAGGAGTCTTTGAGCTGGATCGTCCGATTGTAGACGGGGTGATCCGGCGTGCTGTCCGCATCGACGACGAAGTAGCCCAGGCGCTCGAACTGGACGCGTTCGCCGGGGCCGCGGGCCGCGAGGTTCGGCTCGAGCTTCGCTCCCTGCAGCACTTCGAGCGACTCCGGGTTGATGCGTGAAGTGAAGTCGCCTTCGAGTGCTTCGTCGAGCGGGTTCTCGTCTTTGAAGAGACGGTCGTAGAGGCGAACCTCGGCGTCGACGGCATGCTTGGCGCTCACCCAATGGATCGTACCCCGCACTTTGCGGCCGTCCGGCGCATTGCCACCTTTGGATTCCGGGTCCCAGCTGCAGCGCAACTCGACGACGTGCCCCGCTTTGTCTTTGACGACCTCGTTGCAGGTCACCAGTGCACCGTAACGAAGCCGCACTTCTCTGCCCGGTGCCAATCGGAACCACTTCTTCATGGGCTCTTCCATGAAATCGTCGCGCTCGATGAACACCTCGCGTGTCAGATGAAGGCGCCGCGAGCCGAAGCTCTCGTCGTTCGGGCTGAAGGGCGCCTCGAGCTCGATTTCCTCATCTTCGGGGAAGTTTTCGATCACCAGCTTCAGGGGACGCAGCACCGCCATGGTGCGCGGCGAGGTCGCGTTGAGGTCTTCGCGCAGCGCATGCTCGAGAAGGCCCACATCGACGATGCTGTCCCGGCGTGAAACCCCAATCCGCTCCGCAAAGCGCCGGATCGCCGCCGGCGTGTACCCTCGACGGCGCATTCCGGCAATGGTCGGCATCCGAGGGTCATCCCAGCCGCTCACATGGCCCTCTTCGACGAGCCGCTTCAACAGCCGCTTGCTCATCACCGTGTAGGTCAGGTTCAGGCGCGCGAACTCGTACTGCCAGGGCATCGGGTCGAACGCGAAATGCGAAACGAACCACTGGTACAGCGGATTGTGGTGCGCGAATTCCAACGTACAGACCGAGTGCGTAATTCCCTCGAAGGCGTCCGACATCGGGTGCGCGTAGTCGTACATGGGATAGATGCACCAGTCATCACCCGTTCGATGGTGCGTCACCTTGCGAATTCGGTACATCAAGGGATCACGCAGATTCACGTCCTTGGATGCCATGTCGATCTTCGCACGCAGCACGTGGGCGCCTTCTTCGAACGTGCCGGCACGCATGCCCGCGAAGAGCTCCAAGTTCTCTTCGACGCTTCGATCGCGATACGGGCTGTTCGCACCCGGCTTGTAGAAATCACCCCGGCCTTCGCGGATCTCTTCGAGCGTCTGGCTGTCGACGTATGCGAAACCGCGCTTGATCAGATCGACCGCACAATCGTAGAGCTTCGCGAAGTAGTCGGATGCGAAGTACTCGTGGCTTCCCCAATCAAACCCCAGCCAACGAACGTCTTCGCGAATCGACTCGACGTACTCGGTGTCCTCGGCTTCGGGGTTCGTGTCGTCGAAGCGCAGGTGACAGCGCCCCTCCTCGGCCAGCTCGGCCGTAGTGAAATTCAAAAAGATCGACTTCGCATGGCCGATGTGCAGGTAACCGTTCGGCTCCGGAGGAAATCGCGTCACGACCTGTCCGCCATGCTTGCGGGTGCGGAGATCTTCGCGGACCAAATCGTGGACGAAGTTCGGCGCGTTCTCTTGGCCCTCGGCCTTGCCCTTCGGCTCGCTCATGCCGCAGGTCTAGCCCGCTTTCCGCCCTGATGCCGCATTTGCGTCAGCCCCCTGCACCCCCAAATGCACTCTGTGGCACTTGCGCCTCGTCGGACTATCCTTGGGCGCATGATTTCGAAGGTCATCCTCGTCATCTTGGCGATCACCGCTGTGTTCGTGCTCTACCGGCGCTTCACTGCGGTTCGGATTTCGGGAAGCGAGGCGCGCTCCCTCGTTGCGGAGGGAGCAATGCTCGTCGATGTCCGCAGCCCCGGAGAGTTCTCTGGCGGGCACATCGAGGGCGCGATCAGCATTCCGATCCAAGAGCTCGCGGGGCGGACCGACGAGCTAGGCGACAAGGGCGTCCCAATCGTCCTCTACTGCCAGAGCGGCGCCCGTAGCGCGATGGCCAAGCGGCTCCTCGAAAGCAGGGGCTTCACGAACGTTCACAACATGGGCGGCATGGGTAGCTGGTGACTGCGATGTCCGACCGTTACCGGTGTGCCGACTGTGATCTCGAGTTCGTTCCCAAATACGCCGGGGACGATCCGCGGTGTCCGAGCTGCACCCGCACCGAGGCCATGGAGCCCGCGGACGAATCAGCGCTCCAAAGCGATATCTGGCGTCAGTGGCTCGTGGTCTTTGCCCTTCTCTTCATCGCCGGCATCGCCTATCTGGTATTCGAATGACCATCCAGATCTCTTACGTATCGGACGTCCTGTGTGTCTGGGCCTATGTGGCCGAAGTCCGCTTGGATGAGCTCCGCAAGGAGTTCGGATCCTCGATCGAGCTCGAGTACCGCTTCATCCCGATCTTTGGCGCCACGCGACATCGAATCGACGAAGGTTGGAAGAAGCAGGGCGGCTATGCCGGTTTTGGCGAGCACGTACTGGGGGTCGCCAAGGGGTTCCCTCACGTTTCGGTGCACGAACGGGTCTGGAGCCAGGTCGCGCCCACGACCTCGTCCGCCGCGCACGAAATGCTCTGCGCCGTGCGCTTGCTGACGGAGGAGGGCATTTTGGACGCGGCACGGCTCAAGGAGCCCCAGGGGCGCACCCTTTTTGAAGAAGCGATTTGGCAAGTCCGCTTGGCGTTCTTCGCGCACGCCCGCGACATTTCGAATCGCGAGGTGCTGCTCGACGTGCTCGGGCAGGTCGGAATCCCCATCCCTGCCATCGAAGCGAAACTGAGCTCAGGCGAAGCCATGGCCGAGCTTTGCCGAGACATCGAGCTCCGTGACGAGCTCAAAATCGAAGGCAGCCCCACCTATTACCTGAACCAAGGCCGGCAGAAGCTCTATGGCAACGTCGGCTATCGGGTCGTGTCGGCCAACCTGCGCGAGCTTCTAGAGCAGCCGGGCCACCAAGCTTCCTGGTGCTGACCTAGCCTGCCCCGAGCCCGCGCGGCCGACTCAGTGAATCGAGTCTCGCCCGTCGGCTCCATTGGCGGTGACAGGCACGTGGCCAAGAAGCCGCATGATGCC
>JBARTN010000164.1:0-11861 GCA_049645265.1 Polyangiales bacterium | reverse complement strand
TTCGCTCGGGGCGTGCCACTCCATTCCGGACCCGAACGACCCAGGGCGACAGAAGCGCATCGATGATTGCTTGAAGCAATGCGGTGGCGGAGCTTCGGGACGGGAGAACAACGCGTACCCACCGGCGTCAAGTGAGCAGGCGGACTCGAGGACCCCCTGTGAGCGGAGGTGCCACGGGATTCCGTAGGCAGTGACAGTGGGCAGCGACAGTGGCAGTGGCAGCGACAGTGCCAGCGTCAGCGCCAGTGCCAGTGTCAGCTAGACGTGCTCTTGTGATGTGACTTGGTGATCGTGATCTCCTTTTTCGCGTGTGAGTGGGGGCGGGCTGGCGCCCTTCTGGGTCTGCGCGATGTCCTGGAGACTCTCGGGCCGCTAGAGCTTGCGGCCCAAGCACCACGTGATGGCACACACCTCGTCGAGCTTCCCGTCGAGGTGAGTTGCCATGTGACTCTCGATGTAGCCCCAGTCACTTGCGACGTTTAGTGCCGCCCGGACTTCCTTTGCGGACCCGCAAGCGGTTGAAAATCGAGCTCGCGCGTTGCCGGCATCGTTTCCGCGAGCCTCCGCGATATTCAGGACCACGCTCTGCGCAGCTCGCTTCAGTTGATCAGCCAGCGACTTGTCGTGGTCGCGGATTGTGTGTAGGAGGGGAGCAAGCTCTCGCACCACGTTCCGTGCTCTGTCGTATACGTTCGTCTTTTGCATCAGCGACTCCTTGGTTTGGGTTGGGCTCTCACCCCCCGTGCGAGCCCAACCCAAACCAAGGACAAGCGATCGCAAAGTCTGAATTCGCCAGTGCCAGTGCCAGTCTCAGCGACCGTGACCGAGCTAAATCCGCTTTCGGTACATGACGCGGATCTCCCGGAACCCGAGCGCGTCATGCGCGTGCCTCGCCCCTTCGTTTGCCGACCAGGTCGCTGACTCGATCACCTCGCACCCAGCCGCGGCGAAACGGCTTTCGAGCTCGCGCAGCAAGGACGCGCCCACCCCGGTGCCCCTCGACTCCGGCACGACGTACCAATCCTCGATGACGCCCCTGCGCGGCAACGCGCGCCTTGGCTCCACCGACACTCGACCGGTGATGTATCCGACGGCTACACCCTGGGATTCGGCTACCAGGACGTGGCTGCTTGGGTCGTTGAGGAGTGCCTGCAGGTCCTCGCTGAGAATGCGCTCGTAGTCCCGATACTCGACGAGCGGACGGTCTTGCTCTGCGACGACCTCGTCGCGGTGGCCTTGATAAAGGTTGCGGTGAAAGCTCATCAGCACCGGACGGTCGGAGTCATCCGCCTCGCGCACTTCGATCTTCGGAACCATGCGCCTGAACCTAAGCGGTTCGGCAGGCGAGTGGTAGCGGCTAGCGCACGCGGATCGAATGCCGGATTCGACCGAACGTCTTTCGACCGATTCCCGGGACCCGAATGATGTCTTCGATGCGACGAAAACGTCGCTTTTCGCGCTCGGCGACGATCGCCTCAGCACGGCTCGGGCCGATGCCCGGAAGCTTCACGAGCTCCTCGGGCAGGGCCTCGTTGATATTGATGCGTTGGTCTTGCTCGACGCCTGGCGGCCCCTGATCAGGAGGGCCGACGCCGCCGTCGACTGCTCCGGCGGACCCGGCGTGGAGTGCGCTGATCGCGAGCAGCAGCAGGAACAGCGGCTTCATCAGGCTGCCTGGTCGCGCGAGGCGCCCTCACGGGCTTCCCTTGGTTGGTAGTCTCGAATTTGCAGCTCCCCGTTGACCGGCATCGCATCGAGCCGAACGTTGAGGCTTCCGTCACGATTGACGAACGCCGCACCCACGCGCACCCAGAATTTCCGACCGTCCTTATTTCGCTCCACGACGGTGTAGGCAATCTTCACTTTGTTTTCTTCGAGCATTTTTTCCTCCTGGTTGGAATGAGAGACGACTCCAATGCACACGCAGTGCCAGGGCTCGGTCAAGTGATCCCAGGAAGCTACGTCGAGTGAATTGGCGAATCGGCGGCGTGGCAACGGCGGCCGCCGGCGGATCATCGGCGCGGTTTGGTTTGTTGGCTGCAGAAGTTCCTGTCAGTATCCCGCCGACCAAGGGGTAGAAGGAGCCAGATGAAGATTTCACTTTCTGAGGGTACGTGGGACAAATCGACCGCGGACATCGTCGCGCTCGCGGTTCCATCGGAGAAGACCAAGCTCAACCGTGCCTTGGGACGCATCGAGGCCGTCACCGGCAAGGGCAGCATCAAGCCCCTCGCCTCGGATGAACGCTTCGCGGGGAAGGTTGCGCAAACCCTCAAAGTCGCGGCCGCAGGCAAGGCAAAGGCTCGATGGCTCTTGCTCGTCGGCGTTGGTGACGAAAAAGACGCCGAAAAGATCGCTTGGAACCTCGGGCATTCGCTCGCCTCCGCTGCTCGCGCGCAAAAAAGCGCAGCGGTCGAGCTTCCGGTCGTCAACGCCGAGACCGTTCGCGCCGCCACGCAGGGGCTCGTTGCCGGGGCCTATCGCTACACCGAGTACAAGAGCGATAAGGAGGGGGCGGCAACTCTCAGCTCCGCTGTCATCGTGGGCGCGCCGAAGGCTGGGCGCGGTCTGACTGCCGCCGTTCGCGCGGGGAAAGCCGTTGCGGAGAGCGTCAATTTCGCCCGCGACCTCGTCAACCGGCCCCCGAACGACCTGAATCCTGTGACCCTCGCGCGTGCCGCCTCGAGCGAGTCCCGAAAGCTGGGCTTGTCCTGCCGTGTCTGGAACAAGGCGCGAATCGAAAAAGAGGGCATGAACTTGCTGCTGGCCGTCAACAAGGGCAGCGCGATCGAACCGCGGGTCATTCACGTGGTGTACAAGCCAGCGCGCGCAAAAAAGAAGGTGGTCTTCGTCGGGAAGGGCCTCACCTTCGACGCGGGCGGGCTCTGCATCAAGCCAGCAGGTTCCATGGTCGACATGAAGTGCGACATGGCCGGCGCCGCGACCACGCTGGGCATCGTCTTCGCTGCGGCGCGACTCAAGCTTCCGGTCGAGGTGCACGCCGTCATTGGTTCGACCGAAAACATGACGGGTGCAAAGGCGTACCGACCCGGCGATGTATACAAGTCGCTCGAGGGCAAGACCGTGGAGGTCATCAACACCGATGCCGAAGGGCGCCTGGTCCTTGCCGACGTGCTCACCTGGGCGGTGCGTAAGCTAAAGCCCGACTACATGATCGACCACGCTACCTTGACCGGCGCGTGCTTGGTCGCGCTCGGCCCCTGGCGGGCGGCGCTCTACACAGAAGACGACGAGCTCGCGTCGAAGTACCTCGACGCCTCGGAGGGGGAGGGCGAGTCGTTCTGGCGCTTGCCACTCGATTCGGATCTTCGCTCGACCCTCAAGAGCTCCATCGCCGACTTGAAACACGTTGGCGGCCGCTATGGGGGCTCGATCACCGCTGCGCTCTTCCTCAAAGAGTTCGTCGGCGACACGACCTGGATGCACCTCGACATCGCCGGCCCCGCCTTTGTCGACCGGCCGCATGGGCGCTTACCCAAAGGGGGAACCGGCTTCGGCGTCGCGACGGGCGCGCGCTTCCTCGAGGGGATTAGGTAGGCAGAGTCGCCCGCCGACGTCAGAGGCGGTATGGGAAGGTGACCTTGAACGACGACTGCTTGAACCGGGGGACGCGTGCTCGCCTGACCGCAGACTCGATGCAGGAGCCGATCGGCGTACCCTTGAAGGGCCCCGAAGCGACCTTGGCGCCGCTGACGCGGCCGGTCTTTCCGCTAAACGCGACGCTGACGGTGGCCGTTCCGCCACTGTCTTTCCGGCATGCCTTCACGCCGCCACTCACACCCTGAAGCGCAGTCTTCACGTCGCCGCGTGACGGCGCATCGGGAAGGTTGGAGCTGTCCCCGGTCGGAGACTTCGTGGCTGGTTTGGGCTTCGGGGTCGGAGACGAGCCACCCACGACCTCGTCCATGAGCGCGTCGAGGTTGCCGCTGGGCTTCTTGGGTGCGCTAGCGGGCTCGGGCGCCGAGCGAGTCGCGCTCTTGGCCGTTCGCGGGCGTCGTTGCGTGCTGCTTGCGCTGGGCTTTTTGGGCGCCCGCTCCACCAGCTCGGGTGCCGCCTCCGGCACGTTGTCCTCGATGGTCGCCGCCTCGACAGGCTCGACTGCCTCTGCGGCCGCGAGCGCCTCGTCGGGGGGCTCGATGGGCGCCTGAGCGGAGGCTGCCACCGCATTGGAGCCCGGGATGGGTACGCCCGGTGCGGCTTGGGTTTCCGTAGTGATCTCGAGCGCGTCTTCCTCGGAGCCTCCGAGCGCGATCCCGACCCCGACGGCTGCGCCGAAGAACGCGATGACCGCGATCGCGACGCCGCCGATCCAGAGCCAGCGGTTTCCGTAAGGCGTTTCATCCGGTGCCGGTCCGAGCAGTGGCGCGCCAAACGCAGCGCCGCCACCGGTCCCGATGGCTAGAAGATCATCCACTGCCTGGGAGGGCGCGGCACGGGTACCCGGCGTCGTGGATTTCGCAAGCGCACGAATGTCGATGAGCCCCGAGCCTTCGCCGGAGGCAGGAGGAGCGCTTTGAGAGCCAAGCGATGCATTGGGGGGCTGGCTTGCCATCGAAGCAGATTCAGCCGGCGAGCCGCCGCGTGATGCGAGCTGTTGTAGATTGCTCAACGAGAACAGAACCGAATTCTCATTGCGTTGGCCTGTCATACGCTGAGGTGCGGACCCGCCCATCGCGCCCCCTCCGAGTGAAGCGCCTGCGTCGTGGGGGGCTGCTGCCATCGGCGAATTCTCGACTCCGGCGGGCGCCGGCGTCGGGCTCTCGTCAAAGCCCGCAAACATGCTGCTGTTCGTGTCGATTTCGCTCGTGGGCTCGCGGCCATCGTTGCTGCCGAAGAGATCGCTACCCGCACCGAACGCCAAAGTGTCGTCGGTGGCAGCCTGCGATTTGGACCGCGCCGCGGCGCCGCCAAAGAGCTGCGCGATTTCGGGCACGTCGCTTACGACTCTCCAGTCGTCGAAGCCTTCGTTCCACACGTAGGACTCGAGACCGACGCTGCCCTTGGCAAACAGCTGACTAAGCTCGATCGGAGCCAAGGGCCCCTTCTGCTCACCATCGATGACGATGTACCAAACCGCTTCGCCTCCGCGATCCGATGTCGCGATCGCTTGGTTGACAGCGTTGGCGTTGGTTTGATCGCCGCGAACCTCGAGAACCGATGAGCACTTCTTGCATCGGATCTTGAAGATTTTTCCAGCGACTTTTTCGTCGGCGATGGAGTATTTCGCCCCGCAGCTATCGCAAACGATCTTCATCTATTGCCCCCGTCTCCTCTCCCCCCAAGACCAGTCGACTGACGAGCCGAGCTGTACCGGATCGAAGATTCCCCTTTATGACCGCGATCATAGCGGCCCTGTCCTATGCCAAGCAAGAAGTCCACCAAGGTTGTGCCCGCGTCTTTGGACCCCTGCTCCCTGGAATCCTTGGGCTTTTTTTCAGTTCAACGCCACGAGCTCGGCGCCGTCCTGGCCGCAGAAGAGGTGGGCCGCCGCGTGGCGAATCCCACATTCGGGGCAGATTTTGCCGGTGTCGAGCCTGAGGGGAGGCCGGGTCGAGCTGGCGGCGCCGTAGAGGCCATAGGGCACCAATTCGTCCGCATCTTCGGGGCAATAGCTCGAATCGAAGGGGTAGCCGCGCCGGCAAGTCGGGCAAATCATACCCTGGGCGAACGGCCCCGAGGAGTGGCCCTCCATCAGCTCTGCGCCGTCACGGACACAAAAGCGATTCCGCGTCGGGTACTCCGAGAGGCACACCGGGCAGCTTTTCGATGGAGCGGGTTCGGGCTCCTGCGCCGGCTGCGAGGCGCGAGCTGGCAGGCCTTCCCCCTGCAAGTCAGGGCGCCTGTCGACAAGCGACTTCCCGGACTGCCTTCGCCGGCGCCGCCGGAGCTGTGCAGGCGCGACCAACGCAACGGCGAGCATCACCAGAGCAGCGACAGACCAGGCCATCTAGGAATTGTGCAGGATCGGCCAAGCCCAGGGCCACAAAAACGCCAGCTGCGACGCAAAAGCCCGGGACGGTTGGCGACTCGGGCTTCTTCCGTAGAGCGCTACGGCTAAGAGGCTTAGAGCTTTTTGACCGCCTCGGTGAGCGCAGGGACCGTGTCGAAGAGATCGGCGACCAGGAAGTAGTCCGCGACCTGAGCGATCGGCGCTTCCTTGTCTTTGTTGATCGCGACGATCGTCTTGCTGCCCTTCATCCCGGCCAAGTGCTGGATGGCCCCCGAGATGCCGATCGCGATGTAGAGCTTCGGCGCGACGACCTTACCCGTCTGGCCGACCTGAAGCTCCGGGGCCACGTAGCCCGCGTCACATGCCGCACGCGACGCGCCCATGGCGGCGCCGAGCGCATCCACGAGTGGCTCGATGACGTTGGTGAAGTTCTCCGCGCTCTTGAGGGCACGGCCTCCCGAAACGACGATGTCGGCATCGCCGAGATCGGGTCGTTCGCTCTTCACGACCTCGACGCCCAGGAACTCGACCTTGTCTGCGACCGGGTCGCTCTGCACCGCGACGTCTTCCGAGGGGCTCGCTCCCCCTGAGGGCGCGGCCGGTTCGAACTCCGACTGGCGAACGGTCACGACTTGTTTGTCGGTGAGAATCTCGACGGTGCCAAACATGTTGCCCGCGTACATCGGACGTGTGTACAAGAGCTTGCCGCCGTCGGTGTGGACTTGCGAGATGTCGGAGGCGACGCCCGCGCCGAGCTTGGCAGCCACCCGCGGGAGCAAGTCTTTGCCGTACGCGCTCGCACAAGCGACGAGGACGTCGTAGCCCTTGCCCGCTTCTGCGACGGTCGCCGCGTACTTCTCGCAGGTGTAGCCGCCGGCGATCTCTGCCTTGAGCACTTTGCCTGCACCGTAGCCCGCCAGCTCGTCTGCCGCCGCGCCTGCGCCTTCTCCGATCGAGAGGACGTCGAATGAGCCGCCTGTCCCTTCCGCGATCTGTTTCGCGGCGGTGACCGCACAAAGAGTGGTTTTGCGTGCCTTGCCCTCAAGCAACTCTGCAACAACGAGAACATTAGCCATGTGTGATGCTTCCTTTCCGTCTCTCGAGGGTCAGATGACCTTGGCGGTGTTGTGGAGCTTGTCGACGAGGTCTGCGACGTCCTCGACAAACGTCGTTTGACCCGAGCGCGCCGGTGGCAACACGAACTTCGTGTAGTTGAGCGACTTCGCGGTGTCGACGCCGAGGTCGCCGAGCGATACTTGGTCGATGGGCTTCTTCTTGGCCTGCATGATGCCCTTGAGCGAAGCGTAGCGGCCGCCGACTTCCAGTTTTGCGTACTGGTGGTCGTCGGGAGACACGCCGTTCTTGACCGATTCGGGTTGAAGGATGCGGTCGGAAGTGGTGATGACTGCCGGGCCGGTGACTTTCACCGTAGCGACGCCCGTATCGAGCTCGCGCTTGACCTCGAGGGTCTTGCCGTCGTCGCTGGTCTGAATCTTCATCGCAGAGTTGATGACCGGCCAGCCGAGTCTCTCCGCGAGCTCGGTCCCGGCAACGTTCGAATCGCCGTCGGCTGCCTGTTTGCCCATCACGACTAGGTCCGGGCTCTCCTTGTCCACGATGGCCTTGAGGATCGCGGACACGACGCCGGCGTCGAGATTGCCCTCGTCCGCTTCGACCAGGATGCCGCGCTCGGCGCCCTTGGCGAGACCTTCGCGGATGATCCGCTGTGAGTGCTCGTCGTTCGGGCCGATCGAAACCAGCACGACCTCACCGACGCGCGCGTTTTTTTCGGCGGCGTTTTCGGTCAATCGCAGCGCAGCCTCGAGGCTCCAGTCATCGAACGGATTCATCTTCCATTCGAGGCCTTCCGATGTGACGGCGGTGCCGTCGCTGCTCACCTTGAGCTTGCTTGCGTTGTCCGGATCCGCAACGCGCTTGATGGATACGAGGATCTTCACACTTCCTCCTCAGATCGTTGAGCCGTGAAAGGCTGTTAAATGCCGAAAATCGCAGGCGATCTAGGCGCGTTTCGGAGGGATGTCAAGGAGCACGGCCCGGCGCCCGGTCCTTCGTGCCTTTCACCCCGCTCAGCTGTGCTAGAAGCGCATCGTGCGCGAGGAGACTAGAGCCACTCGCTACGCCTTGGTGACCGGTGGGAGCAGTGGCATCGGCCTCGAAACCGCGCGTGGCCTCAGCTCGCGCTTCGATGTCGTCGGAATCGTAGGGCGCAACGCGGAGCGCCTCGCAGAGGCCGCTAAAGAGCTACGCTCCGGTTCGTTCGGTCGCATCGAGACCTTTCAGGCAGATTTCTGTTCATTGGCCGATGTGCAGCGATTGGCCTGGGACATCAGGAACCGTTTCGGATCGCTCGACGTCCTAGTCAACAACGCCGGCGTTTGGCATAGAGAACGCACGGTCAGCAAAGACGGATACGAGGACACCTTCGCCGTCAACCACCTCGCTCATTTCCTGCTCACGAACGAGCTCCAGAACACGCTTCGCGCCAGCGGTAGAGCGCGGGTGGTCAACGTCTCCTCTTCGATGCACGTCCGCCCGAAGTCGCTCAACTGGGATGACCTGATGTTCGAGAAGCACTGGCGAGGATTGTGGGTCTACGGCCACTCGAAGCTGGCGAACATCCTTTTCTCGAACGAGCTCGCGCGCCGTTGGAAGGACCTCGGGATCACATCCAATGCGCTCAACCCCGGCAACGTCCGCAGCCGCATCACGCGGAACAACGTGTTCCTCAACGTGCTGCACCGCTCGCCGTTTGCGCGGATGATCGTCATGTCCGAAGCCGAGGGCGCCAAGACCTCGATCTACGCGGCATCGGCGCCTGAGCTCGATGGCGTCACAGGCCGCTACTTCGACAAAGTGCGCGAGGCCAAGCCCAGCCGGGCCTCCGCAGATGAGGAAGCCGCACGGCGGCTCTGGGAGCTTAGCCAGAAGATGATTGACGCCGTGATCGATTAGCCGCGCCGAATACCTTCCCGCGCGCCACCAAGGTGTAGACCCGCTGAGTCCTGGTACCTTCGAAGTCGTTGCGGCCCGATGGGCCTTGCGTGAGAAGCGGGGCGAGCGCATCGCGGACCTCCCCGATCTCATCTTCGTCCAGCAACCCTTCGAGAACGACGTATCCATTGGCGTCGTAGGCTTCCCGCCAGGTCTGATCTTGTCGTGAGGAAGTCATCGCTTTGGGCTCGCCTCCCGATGCACTCCGTTAGCGCTGACGAAGGCCTTCGAGAAAGAGGCTGGCGCAATGTGCAGCGGCTTTGCGCAGAGCAACCGGGTCACCTTCTCCTAGCGCCCAGGTGAGTAGAATCGCATCCAAGGCTCCGAACAAGCTACGCGCGACGATGCGCGGATTGAGATCTTTGCGAAACGCGCCTTCCTTCTGCCCGTCGCGAACGACCCCTGCGATCACATCGATGTACTGCATGAAGAGCGGTGTCGCGTACTGCTTGAGCAGGCGCGACGATTGCCGAAGGTTCACGGTGATCACTTCGGCCAAGTCCCGCTGTTCCTCCAGCAAGCCGAGCTGGAGCTCGATAATCCGGCTGATGCGATTCTCAAACGTGTCCTCGGATTCCGCCACTCCACGGAGGATCGTCAGCAGCTGCTCGATCCCTTCCTCGAAGATGGTGACGAGGACATCGTCCTTGTTCTTGAAGTAGAGGTAGATCGTGCCGTCCGCGACTCCGGCCGCCTTGGCAATCTCGCTGACCCGAGTCGCGTAGAAGCCGTTCTTGGCGAAGACCTGGATCGCGGCCTTGAGGATCCGGTTCCGTTTCTCGGGCGTGGAGCCTTTTCGATTCTTGGCCGTTGAATGAACCACCATTCATTTTCGGGTACCACAGGCTCACGCCTCCCGTCAAACCAGCTCTTCCGCCGCCGCAAAGACACGGCCAGCGCCTTGGAATCATGACGTTTTGGGTGTTCCAAGCGCCGGCAGGTTTTTTGCCCGCTCTGGCCGCGCCCCGTAGCTTCGAAGACGATGCTGCAAGGTGCACACCGTGAAACTCTTCTTCCGGTGGCGCTCTACGCGGAGCTCGTCGCCGATGACGAGGTCTTGCCAGCTTTCGTGACCAGCCTCGGCGAGCACGGCTTGCTGTTCGATTCCTTGGCGATTCTGGGTAACCGTAGCAGCGACCGGCTGCAGATTCGGCTCACCCTCCCGGGGGAGCCAGAGCCACTGTGGATCGGAGCAGAGGTCGTTCGCGACACGCATGGTTACCTCTTCAACGATACGGCTATTCGTTTCTTGGCCATGGCGAACGCGCATTGGCATTCGCTTCGTCGCTGGGTTCGTGTCCGAGAGCTCGTCTTGGCGACCCGGCCCATCCGCGCCCACAACGCCGCTTAGTGAACACCCTTCGTCTCCGGTTGCTACCCTCAAAGAGAGGACATGGCAGTCAGCCTACAGAGCGAGCCACCTGGGGTTCAATCGAGCTCGGATGGGGCGAACACTCGTGCTCGTGCGCGTACACGGAGATCGCTGAATCCGTTCGGCGGGCCCCTTCTGCCCACGGGTTCGCCCTTTGGTTGGAACGCCTGCGACCGCGCGCTTTACGTACAGTTTCTCACGGCGCTTCTGATGTTGATCGTGGCCTTCTCCTTCGCCGTGCTCGATGGCTGGCCTTTCCTCCTCCAACGTCCCGACGACGAGTTGGCGTTGCATACGACGACGACCCTCGCGATTGCCGCTCTACTCTTCTGGCTCGCGTTTTACGCTTGGACTCGGCGATTCTACGTGCGTCGCGGGACCAAGAACTCGCGGCTTCTCCCCGTCACCATCGCGGCGCACATCGTGACTGGGACGGCGGTCTGTTACGCGCTCGGCCCGTATACGGCGGTCAGCGGCTTGATCACCGTGGCCGCTCTTCTGTTGGGCATGGTGCTTCTCGAACGCCGCTGGCTCTGGATGGCCGTCGGGGGCTGGCTGCTGTCGATGTCCTTGATGCACTTCGCGAGCAAGGCGGGTGTGCTTCCGTTTTTGTCGTTGTTCGAAGTGTCGTTGGTGCAATCGGATATTGCCGAGGTCGCCGTAGAGCGCGCCGTCGCCGCGGCGCTCATTTACATTCCGCTCGCGGTCGTCATGGATCACCTGATCAGCGTCTGGCGCCAGGACGAGCGGTCGCTTTTCGAAGCGGCGCAGTTCGATTCCTTGACCGGCGCCTACACGCGCGGCTTTGCGGTGAGCGTGATGGAGCGCGCCCTGCTCAAGGCCGGGCGTGACGGAGCGCGGTTGGCCGTCTTGATGCTGGATTTGGACCACTTCAAACGCATCAATGATGCGCACGGGCACGCACGCGGTGACCTGGTGCTCCAGGAGACGACACGAGCGATGCAATCCGCCTTGCGCGGAGGGGATATCGTGGGGCGTTTCGGAGGGGAGGAGTTCGTCGTTCTCCTGCCAGGGGCAGACCTAAGGCAAGCGATGGGCGCTGCCGAGCGCTGCCGGGCCGCGGTCCAGAAGATGAAGATCCCGAATGCGCCTTACCTTTCGGTGACAGCCAGCGTCGGGGTGGCTGCGTTTCCGAAGCACGGCGAGGCGCTCGACGAGCTCCTCAAGGCCTCGGATACCGCGATGTACAAGGCGAAGGCCAACGGCCGGAACCGCATCGAAACCCTGGAAGTCTGATTCGCAGCCCCAAGTGTGGTGAGTTGTGTGTCAATGTATTCAGATCTGGTCCACCGATTACCTTGACTTCGCGGGGGTCGGCACGTAGTACAGCCGCCGCCGTCATGCTGGCGTAGCTCAACTGGTAGAGCACCGGTTTTGTAAACCGGCGGTTATGAGTTCAAGTCTCATCGCCAGCTCTACTCGAAAACACGAATGACCATGGAGGGTTGCCCGAGCGGTCAAAGGGAGCAGACTGTAAATCTGCCG
>JBARTN010000163.1:0-24635 GCA_049645265.1 Polyangiales bacterium | reverse complement strand
GTTTTGGGCCGCACTGAAGTGAGGCCCAAAACCCAAACCAAGGAGTCGCTCATGGAAACAAAGACGAACGTATACGACAGAGCACGAAACGTCGTGCGAGACCTAGGCCCCCTCCTCCACACGATTCGCGAGCATGACAAGTCGCTCGCCGATCAAATGAAGCGGGCTGCGCAAAGCGTGGTTCTGAATATCGCCGAAGCGCGTGGGAACGACGCTGGCAATGCTCGAGCTCGATTCTCAACCGCCTGTGGGTCTGCCAAAGAAGTTCGAGCGGCGCTGAACGTCGCAAGCGACTGGGGCTACATCGAAGCCCACATGGCGACCCACCTCGACGGGAAGCTCGACGAGGTGTGCGCCATCACCTGGTGTTTGGGCCGTAGGCTCTAACGGCCTGAAAGCCTCCAAGACATCGCGCAGACCTCGTCGAGCGCGATGTCCACCTCTGTGACTCTGCTTCTCGGAAAGTATCCGTACGAAACTGCGAGCTGAAGCCCGGCGCGCACCTCCTTCGCCGAGCCGCACGCCGATGCGAACCGAGCCTTGGCCGTCCCTGAATCGTTCCCGTCCGCTTCGGCGATATTGAGCACGACGCTGTTCATGGCCCGATGGATTTGCTCGAAGAGGGCCTTATCCCGCTTCCGAACATCCGGAAGCACCTGCCGCAAGCCACCCGCCGCCTGAAGCGCTTTTTGCTGAATGATGAGTCCCATGAGTGATCTCCTTTTTGCGTGTGAGTGGGGTCCCACGGAAGGGCGCCAGCCCGGCCCCACTCACACGCAAAAAGGAGATCACGATAACCAAGTCACATCACAAGAGCACGTCTCGCTGGCGCCGACGCCGACGCTGGCGCTGGCACTGGCGCTGGCGCTGGCGCTGACACTGACACTGGCACTGTCGATGAAGTTACGGACGGAGGGGCGCGGAAAACGCGCCCCGGTCCCTACGCGTTGCCGATGCTCCGCACGTTCGGCACGACTTCGAACACCCCACGCCGCTTTGCCTTCGCGAGAATGCGCAACGCATCCCGGTAGCCCCGGCGAAGGATCTTTCGGGCGTGCACGCGCGAGGTGAATGGCAGGCGCCCGAGATCTGGCGACACGACCAAGACCTGGATTTGCGGGTACATCTTATGAATGAGGTCGATGCCGCGCTTCTCTTTTTCATTGAGGATGATGTTCAACGCCTGGCGGACGACAGCGAGGCCGCCCTGGTGGACCAGTGAGGGGCTGCCTACCCGACCGACGTGCGGACGGTAGACGTTGGAGATGATGACGACGTCGGCGCCGGCTTCGACTGCCAGGTCGATGCTGAGCGTGCGAACGACCTCCCCGTCGATGTAGAAGCGATCTCCGATGCGATACGGGCGGAAAAGACCTGGCACGCAGGTCGAGGCAGCAACCGCCTTGCTGATCGGAACGTCGTCGCGGTATCCCCGACCGAAGACCACGCGACCGCGGCCGTCGACGTCGGCAGCGGTCACCATGAGGTGTTTGTCGAGGTTGCGGAAGTCGTTGCTGGGCAACTGCTCGGCCACGAAGGCCTCGAAGCGGTCGATCGAGAAAAGACCGCTGCTGAGGTAGCCCAAGCTCCGCCGCTGCTCCTGATTTGGCAAGCCGAGGAAATAGCGGGCTTTCAGGGGCGGGCTCTCGAGCCCTCGCCGCCAAAAGGGGCGGAACCAGTCGATCATTTGCTCGGGCGTGTAACCCTCGGCATAGAACGCGCCCGCAATCGCTCCGGCTGACGCGCCGACGCAGATGTCCGCCTCGATGCCCAGCTCCTGCATCGCCCGGAGCACACCGATGTGAGCCACCCCCTTCGCGGCGCCACCTGAACCTACGAATGCAACCCGCGGCCGTGCCATCAAAGACCAACGTGGCACAGGTCGCCGGCCGCGTCGACACGCGATGCCGTTGGGGCAGCTTCTCAGGGGCTGCTGACGGGCGCCGCCGTCGCAGCCGTCTTTCCGAGGTAGGCCTCTCGCGTCACAGAACGAAGCAGCGGCCTGGCGTCGCGCGAAAGGGCCGACCTCGGCCATTTCTTGATCAGGAGCTTGAGCGCATCACGCGCCGTGTCCAGATCGCCGATGTCCCGCGCGCAAAGTGCCACCAGCCACCAGCCATCCGCTTGAAGCGCGACCTCCGTCGTTTGGTCGGCCACCTGTTGCGCATACACGAGCGCCTCCGCCGAACGCTTCTCGCTCCGCATCGAGAGCGCGAGGCTCTGCTTGACGGCTGGGATGTGCGAGCCGTTCGGATCCAACTCGAGCGCTTCTTGAAATCGCTTGATCGCTTCGGCGTGCTTCTTCCCCTCGGCGAGTGCGAGCCCCTTCTGGTACGCCTCGAGCGACAGGTCTTGCCGGAACTGCTGCTCGAAGTCGCGGAACACGGCGGCCTCGGCCGGAGACAAGGCCTCTTTTGCCATCGCCGGGTAGTCGCGCACGACCTCGACGCGTTTCCGGGCGCGAATCGAGTCGTAGTACTTCGCGGCCTTGGCGGCCGCCGTTCCCCGGTCGGCGGCTCGGCGAACTTCGTCTCCCAGGTCGTTCTGGAGCTCTTCGACGGTGGTTTCGGCGGCCAGCTTGTCCGATTGCATCGCCCCCGTCTGCGCGTCGAAGTAGAGCTTGAGCCCAACGAACGAAAGAACGCCGATCACTGCAATTGCGACACCGCTGTTCCAGTTGATCCGCCTCTCGTAGCCGGCCTGGCGCTTCGCGATCGACTTGACGTCCGCGCCTAGGGCATTGACCAGATTGTTGGTCTTGATGATCAGACCACGGCTCTCCACGATCTCTTTTTTGATCTGACGCACCTCGTCGTCGACATCTCGCATGGAACCCGGAGTACCGCTGACCCGCACGGGAGGCAAGGGCAGGCGCTTGACGGGGCCAGACGGGCCGCCTACAAGCCGAGCCGTGGAGGTTTCCGTGGGGCTTCGCCTGATCTCTTTGATCGCGATTTCGATCATCGCAAGCTGCAATGCACTGGCCGACTATGCGCTGGTCGGTAGCGCCTATGTACCCGCGGCACATGGCGAAATCGAGATCGAGAAAATCGACAGGCAACAGATTCTTGTCACCGCGATCTTGGACCACCTCGTCGCACCGGAAACAATCGAGCCCGGGCTGACTCACTACGTCGTTTGGTTCAGCGCCGTAGGCGAGCTTCCCGTGCGTCAGCAGACGCTCGAGTATGATGCCGAGACCCGGGCTGGCCGTGCCTCGATTCCAACCAGCTTGCGCGAGTTCGAGCTTCAGATCACCGCCGAGAATGGCGACACTCCAAATCAACCGAGCGACCTCGTCATCGCCTCCCAGAAAATCCGCGAGAAGTAGACCCATGGCAGACACCTCCGACATCAAAAAAGGCTTCAAGATGCTCATCGACGGCGTGCCGTTCGCCGTCGTAGATCACCAGTTCGTGAAGCCGGGCAAGGGACAGGCTTTCATTCGCACCCGCATCAAGAACATGATGACGGGCGCGGTGATCGACCGAACGTTCAAGAGCGGCGAGAAGCTGGACAAGGCCGACACCGAAGAACGCACGATGCAGTACCTCTACCCTGAGGGTGAGGCGCGGGTGTTCATGGATACCCGGAGCTACGAGCAACTGACTCTGACGAACGACCAGCTCGGCGAGAACGTGCACTACCTTCTCGATGGGACCGAAGTCGACGTCATGCTGTTCGAGGGTCGCCCCATCGGCGTCACGCCACCTATTTTCGTCGAGCTCCTGGTCACCGAGACGGAGCCTGGGTTCAAGGGCGACACGAGCAGCAACACCACGAAGCCCGCGACGCTCGAAACGGGTCTCCAGGTGAACGTGCCTTTGTTCGTCAACGCCGGCGACCGGCTGAAGGTCGACACGCGAACCGGCTCCTACGTGGAACGCATCAAAGGCTGAGCGCCGAGTGCCGGAGCCCGCTGATGCTGAAGTGCTTCAGGTACTGGAGCTCCGCGCCGCCCTGCTGGCGGCGATCCGACGCTTCTTCGCAGAACGCGACTTCATCGAAGTAGAGACACCGACCCTCGTGCCCTCCCCGGGGCTCGACTTGCATCTGTCGGCATTCGAAGTGCGAGGCCCGAAGGGCGAGCGCGTCGGCTGGCTCGCGACCAGCCCCGAATACCAGATGAAGCGGCTTCTGAGCGCGGGCGCGCAGCGAATCTTTCAACTCTGTCGCAGCTACCGCGGCGAGGAGCGAGGCCGCCATCACGAACGCGAGTTCACGATGCTGGAGTGGTATCGCACGGACGCCACATCCGACGAGGTGATCCGTGACACCGAAGAGCTGGTCGCGTTCGTCGCCGGCTCACTGGACCAACCCGCCCCCGAAGTTCAGCCACCTTGGCAGCGGATGACGGTCGACGAAGCGCTGCAGTTCCATGCGAACCTGACGCTGGACTCGCTGCTCGACGACGAGGAGCGCTTCTTTCGCGTCTGGGCCGAGGAGGTGCAACCGCGTCTTGGGAACGAGCGCCCGATCGTCGTGACCGATTGGCCGGCGTCGATGGCTTCGCTCGCCAAGCTCAAGTCCAATGGGATGGCAGACCGCTTCGAGGCGTTCTTCCGAGGTGTCGAGCTGTGCAATGGCTTTGGTGAGCTCACCGACGCCACGGAGCAACGGCAACGATTCGAGCGAGATCGGGCAGATCGCCAAGCAGCCGGCGTCCCCGTCTATCCCATCGACGAACGCTTCTTGGCCGACCTCGAACGAGGCATGCCCGAAAGTGGTGGCAACGCGCTCGGCGTGGACCGCTTGCTGATGCTGTTGCTGGGCGCGGCCTCGATTCAGGCGGTCATGCCATTTCCCGAAGAGCGGCTCTAGCGATCGAATCCGGCGTTTCACGCCTCGCGCTCGACGGCCTTTGCGCGCTCCCACATCTCGTCTAGCTCGGGCTCGTCGTAGTCTCGGAGGCTCTTGCCATCCGCTTGCGCTGCGAGCTCGCAGTGCCGGAAACGCGAAGAGAAGCGATTGAGCGAGGCGCGAATCGCGGCTTCCGGATCCAAGCCTTGCTTACGGCCGTACGTCGCGAGCGCAAACAAGAGGTCGCCGAGCTCGTGCTCGAGGGCGGCCATGTCCCGGCTCTCGGCGGCTTCGTCGAGCTCCTTGAGCTCTTCGTCGATCTTCGAGCGGGGACCGCCGGCGTCCGGCCAATCGTAGCCCACCGCGCTGGCCTTCTCGCCGATGCGGACGGCGCGCAAGAGCCCCGGTAAGGCAACCGGAACGCCGCTCAGCGCACCACGGCCCTTTTTTTCGTTCGCCTTGATCGCTTCCCAGCTGTTGATGGCTCCAGTGGCGTCGTCCACCTTTTCGTCTCCGAACACCCAGGGGTGTCTGCGAACGAGCTTCTCGCAAATCGCATCGACCACGCCATCGATGTCGAACCAACCCTTTTGATCGGCGAGCGCAGCCTGAAAGACGACTTGCAGCAGGAGGTCACCGAGCTCTTCGCGGAGCATCTCCGGGGTGCCCTGATCGATCGCGTCGACGACTTCGTGTGCCTCTTCGAGCACGTACTGGCGAAGCGATTCGAGAGTCTGCTCGCGGTCCCAGGGGCAGCCGTTCGGACCGAGGAGGGTGCACATCAGCTCGACGAGGCGCGTTAATGACTGACCTTGTTCACTCACTATGCGGCTCTAGCACAAGCGGTTGACGAGCCCCAGGGGCAGGCTTCATGGTCGCACGTCCATGGCGTACGCAAAGAGCGCAGTCAGCTCCCAACAAATCATCGACGCCGCGATCCGCGTCCTCGCGCGCCAAGGCTACGCCAAAACCAGCCTGCTCGAAATTGCCAAAGAGGCCGGCATGAGCAAGGGCGCCCTGCACTATCACTACCCGACCAAAGAAGCACTGATTCACACGGTGCTCGAGACGGCATGCAACGCCGTTCAAGCGCGCACGATGCAGGCCTGGTCACCTTCGGACAATCCCTTCGAAGCGCTTCGGAAGTCCCTCAAGGAGCTTTGGGCGACGCGAGCGGAGCGCACCGACGAAGCTCTGGTCGTCGCCGACTTGCTCGCGCTGAGCTTGTCCGATGAAAGTCTTCGTCCGAAGCTGGCCCAGTTCTACGAGCTCGGCGCACAGCAGATCCGCGCCTATCTCGAAGAGAACTTGATGTCGCTCGGCCTCGAGCCTCGAATTTCTCTCGAAATCCTGCCACGGATCGTGATCGGGCTACTCGACGGCTTGGTGATGCAAGTGTTCGTCGACCCCGATGCCCTGTCTCCGGATCAAGTCGTCGACGCCGTCCAAACGATCGCGATGTCGATCTTCACCGGAGGCTCCGGAAAGTGAGCGCAATCGATTCGGTGCGGGCGCAGGACGGCGCGGTTCGGGCGCTCACTCGGGCGCGTGAGCAGGGCCGTTTGGCTTCAGCGTACCTTTTCGACGGGCCAAGCGGCGTCGGCAAAGAGCTCACGGCGGTTGCACTGGCTACGGACATCGTCGCTTCGGGCGATCCACACATCGTCGAGCGAATCGAGCTCGGGGCGCATCCCGACGTGCGTGTGTTCGGGCCGCGAGACGAAGGTAAGCGCAACATCCAGGTCGACGTCCTCCGTACCGAGATTCTCCCTCTCGCGCAGTTCGCGCCTTTCGAGGCCGCAGCGACCTTCTTCATCTTTCCCGAGGCGGACGTTTCGTTTCCAGTCTTTCAGCCGGAGGCGGCCAATGCCTTGCTCAAGACGCTCGAAGAGCCCCGCCCCAATGTGCACTTCATTCTCACCTCGGAACGCCCGGACTCCCTGCTCCCAACCATTCGATCGCGCTGCCAACGGGTTCGTTTCGGGCGCCTCCCTCAGGCGGTTCTCCATGACATTCTCACATCGGAAGGGGTCCCCGAAGATTGCATCGCCCCAGCGATCGCGCTGAGCGGAGGCCGGGCCGACGTCGCGTTGGCCCTTGCAAGCGATGGCGCGGTTGAGGCGCTGAGCGAGTTGGTGTTCTCGATCGACGATGCGATTCGGAGCTCCGGCCCCGGCGTTTTGGTCGAGCTTGCCGAGCAGTTGACGCGGCGGGACGACCTCGAGCTCGCACTACTCACGCTCCAAAGCTTCTACAGGGATCTCGCAGCGACCTCGCTCGGCCTGCCTGCCCAGGGGCTGGGTTTCTCCGAGCGGGGAGAAGAGTTGCACGAGCGAGCGGCACCGATTTCGTCGACCGCTGCTGCTGCGCGTGTCTCCCTCATTCACGACTGCGTGCGATCCATGCAGAAGAACGCCAACAAGCAAGTTGCGCTCGACTCCTTGCTCTTTGGTCTTCGAAATCTGCGCTAGCTGGCGTCTCGGCCGATATTGGCTAGTCTCGGGCGCGAAATGGCTCGTCCCTTCTACGTCACCACGCCGATCTACTACGTCAACGATCGGCCGCACATCGGGCACGCGTACTCCACCGTCGCCGCAGACGTGGTGTCGAGGTACCAACGCCTTCGGGGCAAGCCGGCGTACTTCCTGACCGGCTTGGACGAGCACGGCCTGAAGATCGAGCGCCGCGCCAAGGAAGAGGGGCTCGCCCCACGAGATTTCGTCGACCGAATGGCGGCGCCGTTCCGACTTGCCTGGGAAGAGCTCGACTGCGCACACGACGGCTTCATCCGGACGACTTCCCCCCAGCACCGGGAGAACGTGCAAGCGCTCTGGAAGCTGATGGCCGCGCGCGGCGACATCTACCTCGACGACTACGAAGATTGGTACTGCGTCGGCTGCGAGTCCTTCAAGACCGAGAAGGAGCTCCTCGAGGGCAATCTCTGCCCGATTCATCAAAAGCCCGTGGAGCGCATCAAGGAGCGCAGCTACTTCTTCCGCCTGAGCAAGTACACCCAGCCCCTCCTCGACTACTACGAGGCTCATCCGGAATTCGTGCGGCCCGAAGCGCGCTTCAACGAGGTGAAGTCCTTCGTCAAAGAGGGGCTCCGCGACTTGTCGATTTCGCGGACCAGCTTCCGCTGGGGCGTCCCGGTACCCGATGACCCAGAGCACGTCGTCTACGTCTGGCTCGACGCCCTCATGAACTACGTGAGCGCGCTGGGCGGTCCCGCGGAAGAAGGCGAAGCTCCGCTCTACGACGAGTTTTGGCAGTCTTCCGAAGCGATCATTCACATCGTCGGCAAAGACATCCTTCGCTTCCACACGATCTACTGGCCCGCGTTCTTGATGAGCGCAGGCATCCGCCTTCCGACCCAGATTTGGGCGCACGGCTGGCTCACGGTCAACGGCGAGAAGATGTCGAAGTCGCTCGGCAACTTTCTCCCACCGGGCCCCTTGGTCGAAGCCGTGGGCGCAGACGTGTTGCGTTACTACTTCATGCGCGAGGTCGGCTTCGGGCAGGACGGCGACTTCAGCCACCGAAATCTGCTCAATCGATACAATGGCGAGCTCGCCAACGGCCTCGGCAATCTGATGAACCGAATTGTCGCGAGCATTCTCAAAAACAGCCTCGATGGTCGGGTGCCGAAGGTCGACCTCGAGCAACTCGATGCGGCTGACCGGCAACTGATCGACAAGGCCCAGGCCGCGTCCGCGGAAGCGGCCAAGCACCTCGAAGCGCTTGCGTTTCACCGCGCGCTCGACACGATTTGGGAGCTCGTTTCGGCCGCAAATAAGTACGTCGACTCGACCGAGCCATGGAGGCTCGCGAAGCAGGACGACAAGACCCGGCTCGAGCAGGTTTGTTACACGGTGCTCGAAACGCTGCGATGGCTTTCGATCATGCTGTTTCCGGTGATGCCCGCGAAGTGCAATGAGCTGCGTGCGCAGCTCGGGATGCCCCCGCTGCTGCCGACCGAGCAGGTCGACCTCTGGCCGAGCGTCTGGGGCGGGTTGAGGCCTGGCACGCAGACGCGAAGCGCGACACCACTCTTCCCCAGGTTCGACGAGGCCCAGAAGCGCTCGATGTTAGAGCGTCTCGGCGTCGAGGCTCCCAAAGCAGAACAGACAAAGGCAGCGGCCATGACAGAGACCAAGCAAGTCAAAGACGAGTTCATCGAGTTTGACGACTTCATGAAGGTCGACCTTCGGGTGGCCCTGGTAATAGAAGCGGAGAAAGTCGAGAAGAGCAAAAAGCTGATCAGGCTCGTCGTCGATGCGGGCGATGCGGAGCCGCGCCAGATTCTGGCCGGCATCGCCGAGCACTATGCGCCTGAAGACCTCGTCGGCCGGCGAGTCGTCATCGTCGCCAACCTCAAACCCCGCAAGCTGATGGGCCTAGAGTCGCAAGGGATGGTGCTCGCCGCAAGCGACGAGAGCGGTCTCTGCGTGCTCGGCGTCGACAAAGACGTCGAGCCTGGGTCGCCCGCCAAGTGATCCCTCCGCTCACACCGACGTTCGACGCCGCACTTCGAGACGTGAGGGCTCAACAGCCGCGATTTCGGGGCGCGGCGGCGGCGCGGCTTGCTGAGCCTCCGCCGGAACGAAGAGACGAAGCCGTGCAAGGATTGCTCAGCCTCGCAAAGGATGAGGTCGGCGCAGTGCGTGAGGCGGCATACGAGTCGCTCGGTGCGCTCGGCGCGGGTGAAGGGCTGAGCACGCTGCTCGAGGCCTTCGAGGACGAGCACATGGGCGCCCGTCAAACGGCCGTGCTCGCGGTCGGACGCGTTGCGCCCGAGGCAGGAATCGATGCGATTTCCGCCTTGCTCGATGATCCCCGCCCGGAGATGCGCTTCTCAGCGATTTGGACCTTGTCGTGCCTGGGTTCAGAGCAATCCGATCGGATTGCCACGGCCCTGGACGATCGAGACGAAGAAGTGCGCACGCTCGCGATGCAATGCCTCGGCGAGCTCGGCGCCATGGGCAGCGTCGATGCGATCGCGCGCTCGTTGGACGACGCCTCGGACTCGGTTCGCTTCGCCGCGGCAACCAGCCTCGCGACCTTGGGCGACGCGAGGGGCGCTGCAACGCTGCGGGCATCCCTGAGCCAGCCGGACCGTGCGTTCGCTGCTGCGGTCGGGCTCGGCGACCTCGCCGACCGGGACTCATGGGCGGCGCTCGCGCGGCTTGCGAAGCATCGTTGGCGATCCCCCATTTTGCGCGCAGCCGCGGCGCGCGCTCTCGTCCGTCTGGGCGACCCGGCCGGCGCCGAAGTGATTCGAAGGATCGTGCGGAGCTGGCGGATCGAAGCTCGGCAGTACGGCGTGGAGCTCGTGTGGGAGCTCGGCCTGGCATCGCTGCTCCCCGACCTGACCCACGCGTTGCGCAAGAGCCGAAAGGTCGAAAGGCCGGTGTACGAAACCACCCTCGAGCAGCTCGCGCCAAAGAGCGAGGAGGCAAAGGCCTTGCTTGCTTCCCTTCGCCAGACGAACCAACTTCCGTAGTGATAGGCACCATGCTCTTCGATACTCATTGCCACCTGGACGACCCACGCCTGTTCGAAGACCTCGACGCCGTGCTCGAGCGCGCCGCGGAAGCGGGCGTGCGGCGCATCACCAGCATCGGCTGCGCGAGCGACGTGTCTTCGGTGAGATCGGCGATCGAGATCGCCCGACGACATCCAGATCGAATCTCGGCGACGGTCGGCGTGCACCCACACGACGCCAAGCATCTCGATGACGCGCTCTGCGATGCGATTCGCGACGCAGGCGCCGACCCGTCGGTGGTTGCCATCGGCGAAACCGGTCTGGACTTCCACTACGACCACTCGCCCCACCCCTCTCAAGAAGAAGCGTTCCGAAGGCAGATCGCGATCGCCAAGGAGCTGAAGAAGCCGCTGGTCATTCACACGCGATCGGCCCCTGTGGACACGCTCCGGATCTTGCGTGAAGAGCAGGCGAAGGACGTGGGCGGCATCATCCATTGCTTCAGCGAGGACGCCCCCTTCGCCAGAGCGGCGCTCGATCTGGGATTCGTATCCTCCTTCAGCGGGATCGTGACGTTCAAGAAGGCGGTCGCCGTCCACGAAGCGGCCATCCAACAGCCGGCGGACGCGCTTCTGATCGAGACGGATGCCCCCTACTTGGCCCCGATCCCCAGGCGCGGAAAACGCAATGAACCCGCGTATGTAGCCTATACGGCAGCCCGTATCGCCGAGCTCCGCGGCGAGGACCCAGAGGCCCTGGCCCGGGCCAGCTACGAAAACGCCGTCCGAATCTTCGGAATTCAAGAGTGATCGGGGCACTAGGCGGCCGGACGCATCCGCCTTGACTCCCCCCTGCGCATCACTATCTTTGCGGCCCTTTTCCCGGGGAGAACACTTGTGAATACGAATCCCGGCCTCATCGGCACCAAGCTTGGCAACACCCAAATCTTCCTCGACGACGGGGAGGTCCGGCGCGTCACCGCAATCAAGGCAGGGCCCTGCGTGGTCGTGGGCAAGCGCACCCCGGCGAAAGACGGCTACTCCGCTCTGCAGCTCGGCTTCGGCAGCCGTCGCGAAAAACTCGTGAGCAAGCCCGAGGCTGGCAACTTCAGGAAGGCTGGCGTCGCCGCCCAGCACGTCGTTCGGGAGTTCCGCATCGATGAGTCGCTCCTCGAGCGCTTCGAGGTCGGTCAGACTCTGGGCGCGGCCGACATATTCCAGGATGGTCAGTTCGTCGACGTATCCGCCACGAGCAAGGGCCGCGGATTCACCGGTGTCATGAAGCGACACAACTTCGCTGGCGCAGGCACGGTCGGTCACGGCACGCACGAGGCCAAGCGGCACGGCGGCTCCATCGGCATGAACATGACGCCTGCCCACACCCATCGCGGTCACAAGATGCCCGGCCAGCACGGCAACAAGAAGGCGACCATCTTGAACCTTCGCGTCGTCAGGGTGCTCCCCGATGAGAACATCGTCCTCGTCGACGGCGGCGTTCCCGGTCCGCGCAACGGTTTTCTCACGTTGAAGGGCGCCATCAAGAAGGCAGCGGTCCCGCTTCCCGAGCGCCCGGTCAAAGAAGAGGCCTCCGCAGAGGCGCCGGAAGCCACCGACGAGGGCTAACTGAGCCGCCGCCGTCAGCAGGATCACCACGGACGCCGCGCGCGGCGCGAAGGCTACCCGGCTCGCTCGGTCTACAAGCTCCAGGAAATCGATCGACGCGTCGGTCTTTTCAAGAAGGGGCAGCGCGTTCTCGATCTCGGAGCGAGCCCTGGCTCGTGGACCCTCTACGCCGCCGAGAAGGTCGGCCCGAGCGGTCGCGTGCTCGGGATCGACCTCAACGATCCGGATCTCGCACTACCGACCCACGCCGAGATTCGCGTGTTGGACGCTTTCGAGGTTGATCCGCAGAGCTTGGGAGGCCCGTTCGACCTGGTCATCAGCGACATGGCGCCAAAGACGAGCGGCCAGCGCCATGCAGATCAGTTCCGAAGTTACGAGCTCGTGATCCGCGCGCTCGAGCTCAGCAAGGCGGTGCTCGAGCCGGGCGGCAGCTTCGTCGCGAAGATCTTCCAGGGCGCCGAGTTCGAGGACGCACGCAATGCGATGCGCGAAGTGTTCGGCAAAGTTCGGACCATCCGTCCTGACGCAACACGTGACGAAAGCTACGAGCTGTTCTTGGTTGGCCTGGGATTTGAGCCGCTCAATTCTTGAGCGCCTCGAGTCGCGCGCGGGCGCGTTCCGCGTAGGGCCCATCCGGATCGAGCTTCGCGGCGCGCCTCAGATGGGCCCGTGCCTTCCCGAGCTGGCCCTGCTTTGCCAGGATTGAGCCGTAGGCATACTGAAGCGCTGGATCGCGCTCGTTCTGTCCGATAGCGCGACGCATCGTCGCCTCGGCCGCGTCGAGATCCCCGGTTGCGTACTGCGCCAAGGCGAGCTCGGCGAGAAGCTCCGTTGGAGGCGGTTCAGGGGCTTGCCGCAGCGCCGTCCGCAGCACCGGCACCGCCTCGGCCGGCAAGCCAGCCCGCCGCAGACCCTCCCCAACCGCAATCGACAGCAAGACGTCGCCAAGGATCATCGGTCGGACAACGCGGAGCTGCGCCGCAGCGTCTTCGGGCCGCCCTGCATCGAGAAGCATCATCGCCAAATTGATTCGAGGGATCGGATCGTCGGGAAGTCGATCGATGGTCGCGAGGTATTCGCGTTCGGCATCCTCCAGCTTTCCGAGCTCTTCATAGGAGAGCGCGAGGTTGAACCGGGCGGCGGCGAGCCCAGGGTCCAGCGCGACTGCGCGCTCGAGCATCGCCGTGGCCTCCGTGAGCTTGCCGGCTTCACGCAAGAGCACCCCCAGATTGTTGAACGCCTCAGCGAAGTTCGCGTCGAGGGCGATCGCACGCCGGTAGGCTTTCTCGGCCAAGGCCCAATCGTTGGTCGCTTCGTGCGAGAGCCCCAGATCGAGCCAGGCCCTGGCATCGTTGGGGTCATCGGCGAGCGCTTTCTCGAAAACGAGCTTGGCGTCCGCAACCTTGCCTTCGGCGAGCAAGCGCTCTCCGCGAAGCACATCGGGGCTGGCGGAAGGACGACTGACGGCGGAGCGTGATGGCACCTCGGCTGGCGCACTTTGACTGGAGCCACAGCCCGCACAGAGCGCTCCGAGGAGCGCCCAGCGAAGAAGCGGAGCGCTTGCCCCCTTCACTGGACCTCTGCGCGCGCGTGAAGCTCGAGGATACGGCTGTAGAGCACCCGCTTCAAGAGCTTCAAGCGCTCCTGGTCGTGGACTTTGTTCCCGTCGGCGTCTGAAACGTAGAACACGTCCGCGACGCTCTGGCCTTCGGTGTTCACCTTCGCCAGGGCGATGGTCAAATCGAGCTGGTGCAGCGTGCGCGCGATCTCGTGCAAGAGGCCAATGCGGTCGCGTGTGAAGACGTCCACGACCGTGTATCGCAAGGACGCGTTGTTATCCACGCTGATGTGCGTCGGCACGTCAGGACCCCGGCGCACCGACCAGGGAGGCGGCGTGCTTTGTCGCGCGATCAGATCTTGGGCTGAGACGCGGTTCGTGACTCGGTGCGCGATGTCTTCTTGGAGCGCCTCGGCGAGCCTGGTGGGCGTTGGCGTGTTGTCCCCCACTCGGACCCAGAACACGTCGAACACCTCGTCCCCGCCCTCCCGTTGACGGGTGTAGAGCTGCGCCGCGAGGATCGAGAGATCGTGCGCGGCGAACACAGCGGTGAGATCTGCCAGCAAGCCCGAGCGGTCCGCTGAGACCACCACCACCGATTCCACGTCTTCGCTGGGGCCAGGGACAACGCGCACGGTCGCAAGGCCCTCGTCGCGGTCGCGTGAAATGCGGGCATGCCGTCGGACGACGTCGACCGGATTGGCGAGGAAGTAGCGGTCGGGCATTTCGTCGATGAAGCTTTGAAGCTCGTCCTGCCCGGCATCGCCTGCGAATCCGACCACGGTCTGTAGCTTGACCTCCAGAACGCGGCTTTCGGTCTGCGCCGACCCGCTGCCCGATTCGAGTTGGGCGAGCGTCGCAAGATAGAAGTCCTCGAGCGCACGCGCCTTCCAAGAAGTCATCGCCTTTGGATTCACGGTCGAGACGACCGAAACGGTGCACAGGAACAAGTCGCGAAGGCGCTCGGGAGTTTCGACCATCTTGACGACCTCGTTCAAGCCTTGAGGATCGTGGATGTCCCGCTGGGTCGCCCAGCGGTAGAGCGAATTCTGCTCACGGACGAGCCAAGCGACGTGCTGGGCGTCGACAGGGGTTAGGCCCAATCGAAGCGCCACGTTTTCGGCGAGACGCGCGCCCGCTACCTCTTGCTCGCGCCCCCGCGTCCGACCGAGCGAGTGCAGGAGCACCGCCAAAAAGAGCGGAAGCCGCCTCGGAGTCTCCGCAGCAAGGCGAGCCGAGAGCGCCCGCCCGCGGCTCTCACCTCGGGTCAGCGCCTGCAGGTGCTCGAGCGCTCTGACCGCATGAATGTCGGCCGTGTAGACGTGGAAGACGTCGTGGTAGACCCGGCCGACCAGTGGCTCGAACTCGGGAATCATGGCGGAAATGAGCCCGACCTCGTGGAGCTCGGCGACGGTGGAGCCGCTACGGAATGCCGACTCATCGATGTTCTGGAGGAGGGCCAAGAAGAGCTGGGTGGCTTCTTCGGAGTCCTGCAACCGGAGACGCCATCGCTTGTCCGGCGCGATGCGGGCGATCGCGTCCAAGGCGGAATGGTCGGGCCGCTTGTGGTAGCGGAGCGCCTGTCGGTAGAAACGAAAAGCCAGCGCGGGATCGCCGTCCAGCCGTTGGGGTTTCTCGAGGCTGATGCTCCCGTCCGCCAAAACGATGCCATGGGCGAGTTTTCGGAACGTGGCGGCTCGAGTCCGATTGCGCGGGCGAGCCCGGTCGAGCATGCGCTCCGCGGTGAGCGCGACGATGCGGGCGTGCCGATAGTAGGCTTGCATGAATTGCTCGACACCTAGGGCGACGCCATCGACGAAGCCGAGCTCCTGCGCAATGTCTTCTTGATCGCCAAACGTGAGTCGGTCCTGCTGACGGCCTGCACGCAAATGCAGAAGGTTGCGGACCCGCCAGAGCATCTCACGAGCGTCTTCGAGCTCCCGAACCTCGCGTGCGAGAAGTGCTCCGGTTCGGACGTAGTCCTGCTCGTTTCGCGCGCCCCAGCGTGCTCGCGCCGCCCATTCGGCTACGTCCAGGTCCCTCAAACCGCCGCGCCCCTGTTTCACGTCCGGCTCCAGGAGGTAGAGGCTGCCGCCAAAACGGCGATGGCGTGCCCCGGTGTCCTGCTCGAGCGCGCCGAGGAACTCGACGAGGTACGGCTCGAAGACTTGTTCGCGCGCTCCGCGCTCCAGCTCATCGAGAAGCGAGCCGCTGCCGGCGACACGCCGGAAGTCGATCAGCGTCGTGGTGGTGCGGATGTCTTGGCGAGCCAGACTCAGTGTCTCTTCGACGCTTCGAACGGCGTGCCCGATGTCGACCCCCAGGTCCCAAAGTGGGTAGAGCAGCCCCTCGGCCAGCGCCCCGACGAACGGGTCGTTTGAATCGTCGCACAGGAACACGACGTCGACGTCACTGTTGAGACCGAGCGTCGAACGGCCATAGCCTCCGACCGCGACCAGCGCGACGCGGCCGCGCGGCTCCAGACCCACCGCGCGCGTGGCCGCATCCGAGGCGCAGTACAGGGCGCTCAACAGACCGTCGAGGGCACGGGCGTGGCTGCGAGCGGTGCCGACGCCCGGATCTCCTCGGCGCACCGCGTCCTCGAACGCCCGGCGATAACCACCGAGGTATCCGCTGCAGGTCTTGCCGAGCAAAGGCGCGAGCCCACCCAGATCGACGACCGGACTGGAACCATCCGACAAAGGTTAGCGAGTATGACCGTCGACCCTGCGGTCGGCAAGCCATCCCCCTATCGAGTCAGGAGGTACGACGCAATGCCGGACGCGATGCCGTCGGCCAGGGCACGGCGATATCGATGCTTGGTCAGCGCCCGCGCCTCGCGCTCGTAGGTCAGAAAGGACGCTTCGAGAAGCACCGACGGCATGCGGGCGCCGACCAAGACGTAGAACATCGCGCGCCGCACACCGCGATCCGAAAGCGTCGGGACAACCGAGCGGCCCCGTTTCAGGGTGTGGCGCTGAATCTTTCCGGCCAAGCTCAGCGAGCCTTCCGCTTGGTTCTGCCGATGATGCTTCGCGAGCAGACTCTGAATGCCGGTCACCTCGGCGACGCGCGTTCCGTTTTCGCGCGCAGCCAGACGGAGCGCCTGACGGTTGTTCGTCGTGTCTAGAACGAAGGTGGTTACGCCTCCTTTGCGAACCTCCTCCGAGCTCGCGTTCAGATGGATCGACACGAAGACGTCTGCCTCCATCGCGTTGGCAAGAGCGCAGCGTTCTTCGAGCGAGAGATCGACGTCGCTCGACCGGGTCAGCATCACGCGCGAACGCGGCATGATCGCGCCCAACTTGGCTGCCGCCAGCTCGGCCAACTCGAGCGCCAGCTGCGACTCGACGAGCCCGTATCGATCGTTCGCGGCACCAGGTTCCTGACCACCGTGCCCGGGGTCGAGGACCACGAGCGGCCTTCTCTTCTTCTGCGAAGGCCGCGCCGCGCTGACGTCGACGACGATGCGGTACGGGTCGGTGAGGAAGAAGACGCGGCCGGTCGCGGTCGGATGTAGATCCAACACGACGCGAGGGTTGGGCGTGGCAAGCCGAACGCGCTGGAGGCCTCCTCGCTCGACAGCCTGAGAAACCGGGACGCTAGCGTCCCATTCGGCGTCCTCCAGCTCGATGGCGATACGAGGCGGCAAAATCCCCTCGGCGGGAAGCTGCTTTTGTTTGAACAGCGGAGCTCCTGCGAAGAGAAGCACCACGCGTGCGCCGGCCGCGTCCTCGGTGCCAGCCCCGTACACATCGATGCGCAGCAGTCGGGCCTTTTCAACTGGAGGCTTGGCCGGCTCGGTCAGCTCCACCGACGGCGCGGACAGCTCCTGCTGGCGCCGCGGAGAGGCATCAGCCTGGCAGCCCGAGGCGGCCATCAGCAGCCCGAGCACAGAGAGCCTCCATGTGTCTACCCCGCTTCGAATGGACGCGTGTGTACGCGACGAGCGCGCAGGCGTCAACGGAGCGTCGCTCGTTGACCCGCTCGGGTCGATCGCCTAGCTTCCGCCGCATGGCGGGGTTGACCTATCGCGACGCCGGAGTCGACATTGAAGCGGGGGAAGAGCTCGTCGAACGGATCAAGCCACTCGCGCAGTCGACTCGTTCGGAATACGTGCTCGGTTCCCTCGGAGGATTTGCCGGCCTCTGCTCGATACCGAGCGACATCGAGGACCCGATCCTGGTTTCCGGAACCGACGGAGTAGGAACCAAGCTGAAGCTGGCCTTCGAGCTCGAGCGTCACGACACGATCGGCATCGACCTCGTGGCGATGTGCGTCAACGACATCATCACTGTCGGCGCAAGGCCCCTGTTCTTCTTGGACTACTTTGCGACATCGAAGCTCGACGTGGACCAGGGCGAGGCGGTCGTGAAAGGCATTGCTGAAGGCTGTCGCCAGTCCGAGTGTGCCCTTCTCGGAGGCGAAACGGCCGAGCTCCCGGGGTTCTACGCCTCTGGGGAATACGACTTGGCGGGCTTCGCGGTGGGCGTCGTCAGTCGCAAGCGCATCATCGACGGCAACGCCACGAGGCTCGGAGACAAACTGGTCGGCGTCGCCTCTTCGGGATTGCACTCGAACGGTTTTTCCTTGGCGAGGCGCGTGCTCATCGAAGGCGATGCGCCGCTCTCGCTCGAGAGCCCTTTCGGGTCGCGGGGGACGCTCGGTGACGCCCTGCTCCGGCCCACTCGAATCTACGTGAAGGCTGCGCAAATTGCGCTCGAGCACGGCGTGCATGCCATGTGCCACATCACGGGCGGCGGGCTGCCCGAGAACCTGCCTCGTGTCATGCCCGAAGGCCTGGGGGTTGCAATCGACACAGGCTCCTGGACGGTCGACCCGGTCTTCACTCTGATCCAGGAGCGGGGCGCCGTAGCCCACACGGAGATGCGGCGCACGTTCAACATGGGCGTCGGCTTCACCATGGTCGTGGCGCCCGATCGTGCGACGCAACTGGTGGACGCGCTCAACGCCAGTGGCGAACGCGCCTTCGTCATGGGTGAGATCGTCGACCATGAAGGCGTTTCGTTCTCCTCCTAGAGCCTCCCATGGACGTCGTCGTTCTCGTTTCCGGTCGTGGCTCGAACTTGAAAGCGATTTGCAACGCGATCGACGCAGGAACCTGTGACGCGAACATCGTAGGCGTCGTTTCCGATCGAAAGAAGGCCGCGGCGCTCGGCTTCGCAGACGCGCGAGGAATCCCCACTCGACTCGTTCCACTTCGCAAAGGCGATGACCGCGACCTCTGGAACGACTCTCTAGCCGAAACCGTGGCATCGCTGAACCCGGACTTGGTCGTCTCGGCGGGGTTCATGCGCGTTTTGGGCGCGCCGTTGCTCGAACGCTTTCCGGGTCGCATCATCAACGTGCACCCTGCCCTACTTCCTGCGTTTCCCGGGCACAACGGGCCGCAAGACGCCCTCGCAGGCGGCGTGCGCATCAGCGGATGTACGGTCCACATCGTCGATGCCGGCGTGGACACGGGTCCGATCATTGCACAGGCGGCCGTCCCGGTGCTCGGCAGTGACAGCGCGGAATCCCTGCATGCGCGAATCCAAGTTCAGGAGCATCGACTCTTGCCAGCTGTGATTCACCAAATCGCAATTGGCGCGATCACGCTCGACCCGTTGACCGTGAGCACGCCCGTTGCCGACCCTGCTCGATCCCTGAACGTGCCGGACCCATAGACCCGTGCCGACGAGCTTCTACGACGTCGTCCTCCTGGGCACTCACCTCGAGCCGCTTCTCTGTGCGGCCTTGTTGGCGCGTGAAGGCCTCCGAGTCCTCGTGCTCGGTCAGGGGGTGCCCGAGCCGTCCTATCGCTTGGCGGGCGTCGAGATCGAATCGTACGGATTGACGATGGCCGGGGCGCAAAGCCCGATCGTCCAGAGCACATTGGAAGACCTCGCGCTCAGGCAGGACGTCCGGCAGCGCATGGCGGATCGGGCCAACCCGTTTCAGTTGCTGCTTCCCGAGCATCGCTTGGATGTTTACCCCGAGGCCGACAGGTGGTTGGCGGAGCTCAGCCGGGAGTTCCCAGGCGTGCGGCGCCAGGCTACGGATATCACGCGCACTCTAGCCGAGGTGCGGAGCGAGCTCGACACGGCGGTCGCGCGAGGGCTCGTTTGGCCTCCGGAAACTTTTCTCGAACGCCAGCGGTTTTCATTGACTGCAACGGCGCAACGTTTCGACCGGCAAGGGCAAGGTTGGACATCGTGGAACCAACTCGCGGTGCGGCACCCTTTACGAACTGCGTTCGAAGCGGTCCTCCCCCACCTCTCTGGCCTCGTCCCGTCGCAACATTCGGACTCCACTCGCGCGCGGTTGCACGGGCACGTTCTGTCGGGCGTGAGTGAGCTCAGTGGCGGTTGGTCCTGGTTCCGCGAAGCGCTGTTCGCGCGCATTCGGTCGTGGGGTGGCGATGTGAGACCGCGCGACCAGGCCGATTCCATTCGCCGCGAAGGCAGGCGGGGTCACAGCATTCATCTCGTGCGAACCGACGAGGAGATCGGCTGCTCGCACATCGCGCATGGTACGCCGATCAACGAACTCTCCCAATTGCTTCCTGAACGCGACTCGATGGCCGCGATGTTCGAGCGGGTGGGTGAACCTCGTGCTCGCGCATACCGTTGCTCGGTGCACTTCCTCGCCGAAAAGCGCGGCATTCCAGACGCACTCGGGCCTCTTGCCTTACGGTGTATGAGCCAAACGGACCCGAGCCAAGTCTTCATGCTGCGGAGTCGCGATGTGGAAGAGAATCGCGTGTTGCTCTCCGCGAGCCGACTCGTTGAAGAGCACTTAATTGATACCCGATCATCACTACTTCACTTCGTTCGCGAAGAGGCCCTGGATGCAATCCGCGGCGTCGTTCCATTTTTCGACGACTACGCGATCTGGGTGGACAGCCCGCACGACGGTCTGCCTCCTCGCGCGTTCCGCGCCGATACGGAACTTCCGTGCAGCGACCCATGGACCCGAGGACCCTCGACGATGAGAGCCGTGTACGACTATCCGAGGCGACGAGCGCTGGGCGTGTGTGCGCTGACCACACGTACCCCCGTTCGGGGGGTGTTCCTCTGCAACGAACAGGTGGCGCCAGGTCTCGGTTTGGAAGGGTCTTTTCTGACCGCCACCTCGGTGGCCAAGATCATTGGCTCCCAGTACCAACGACGGGACTGGCTCCGACGCGGTCCATGGGCCCACCGTAGCGTTTAGGGCCAACCGCCTGCCGCTCTGATATGCTTTGCGCATGGCGGCACCACAGGAGGCACCCACGCTCACCCTTCGGCAATTGCTTCGACTCATGGTCGAACGCGGTTCCTCGGATTTGCACATCACGACGGGATCGCCTCCGCAATTGCGCATCGACGGCTCACTGATGCCGCTGAGGACACCGCCGCTGAAGCCGCGCGAGAGCAAGGCGCTCTGCTACGAGGTGATGACCGAAGATCAGCGCCTGCGCTTCGAAAAAGGGCATGAGATCGACTTTTCGTTTGGCGTGAAGTCACTGTCGCGCTTTCGAGCCAACGTCTTTCTTCAACGTGGTGCAGTCTCTGGCGCGTTCCGAGCGATCCCATTCGAGATCCGACCTCTCGATCAGCTCGGGGTTCCGCCGGTCGTCTCAGAGCTCTGTACGCGACCGCGCGGCTTGGTTTTGGTCACCGGGCCGACGGGTTCCGGAAAATCGACCACGCTCGCCTCAATGATCGACAAGATCAACAGCGAACATCGTCATCACATCGTGACGGTCGAGGATCCCATCGAGTTCCTGCACTCGAACAAGCTCTGCGTGGTGAACCAGCGAGAAGTCGGATCCGACACCGCGGGTTTCAAAGACGCGCTGAAGTACGTCCTACGCCAGGACCCTGATGTCGTTCTGGTCGGCGAGATGCGAGACCTCGAAACGATCGAAGCAGCGCTCACCATCTCCGAGACGGGCCATCTCGTGTTCGCAACCCTTCACACCAATACCGCAGTCCAATCGATCAACCGTATCATCGACGTGTTCCCTTCGGGCCAACAGAGTCAGATCCGAGCCCAGTTGTCCTTCGTCCTTCAGGGCGTCCTCAGCCAGATGCTGCTGCCGCGGGCCGATGGACCGGGCCGGGCGATGGCCTGTGAAGCGATGGTGCCAAACGTGGCGATTCGAAACCTGATTCGCGAAGACAAGGTCCATCAGATGTACGGCATCATGCAGACCGGTCAGGGCACCTCAGGCATGCAGACGATGAATCAGTCGCTCTTGCATCTAGTCGCCCATGGGGCGCTGGACCGCGACGTGGCTACGAACCGATCGCCGGAACCCGACGAATTCCGTCTAATGCTCGATCAACTCGATAAAAGAGGCTACCACCAGGCCATTCGCAGCGGTGGCTGATTCGGCTTCCCCCGAGATTTTTACTATCGTTAACGGTGGGATCTTGGTGATGGGACGCACGACCACAGGCCGCGGGTTGATTGCACCGGCCGTTTTGGCGTTTGGCCTGCTGTTTTCCTCTGCAGCCGCAGCGGAGACGCAAGCGTCGAGCCCGCCGCGCGCATCGGTCGAGGATCGAGCGGACGCGGCAGAAGCGTACGACCAAGCCACGTCCGCATATCTTTCCGGCCGCTACGAGCTCGCCGCGCATTGGTTCGAGCGAGCGTATCGCTTGGTTCCGACTTCCGCCGCATTGCTTCAGGCGGTGCGCGCCCACGACAAGGCCGGCAACTCCGTTCGCGCTGCAAACCTCTCGCTGCAATTGCGTGACATGTACCCGTCGGACGAGCGCGCTAAGAAGGCCGCCAACGCAGTGATCGGAGCGGTACGGCCCTTGAATGTTCTCGTCGAGGCTGTGTGTGAAAAGGAATGTACGCTCGAGCTCGATGGCGCTCTGCTGCAACATCCGACGTTCTTGGCGACGCCTGACGTGGAGCATTCGCTCCGTGCTACGTTCGACGACGGTGAACGCTCGACGTACGTGCAAGGGGCAGCAGGTGACATCAAGAAAGTGACTCTAGCCGCACCCGCACCGCCGTCTCCACCGCCGATTCCGCGCTGGGGCTTCTTCTCGTCGCTCGGCGCGACCATTGCATTGGGCGCGGTCACGGCATGGTCGGGGATTGACGCCAACAAGGGCGTAGACGCCTACGAGGCCGCAGCCCGAACGGCCAACTCGCCTGGCATCAACAACGGTGGTTCTCCCACGCCTGCAGAGCTTGCCCAATCCCTTCTCGAGGATGGACGCAAAAAAGAACGCAGAACCAACATCCTCATCGGTGTCACCGCAGGGATGGCGGCAACGACTGCCGTTCTCGGCGTGTTCACCAACTGGAAGGGAGAATCTCGGGAAACCGCAACCAAGCGCATTGAACCTGCAGTGGGAGTCAGCAAGCAAGGGGGCCTCTTGACGCTCAAGGGGCGCTTCTGATGAATGCGCCCGCCAGCTCTCGAGGATCCTTGCCGCCTTCCCGACCCATGGCCGGTCGGCACCTCGGCCGCTACGAGATCCTGACGCAGCTGGCATCTGGCGGAATGGCGTCGGTGTACGCCGCGCGCGCGCAAGGCGTCGCGGGGTTCGAACGACTCGTCGCCATCAAGATGCTGCACCCTCACCTGGCGTATGAGCAGGAGTTCATTTCGATGTTCCTCGATGAGGCGAGGCTCGCCGCGCGGATTCGCCACATGCACGTGGTGCCAACGCTCGACATCAGCGACAGCCCCGGCGACGGATACTTCCTCGTGATGGAATACATCGAAGGCAATCACCTCGGCGCCCTTCTTGGGCGCGCCGCCAAGCGTGGCGAGAGGCTTCCGCAACCATTCGTTTGCCGCGTGCTGATCGAGGCCTTGCAGGGATTGGGCGCGGCACACCGTCTCACCGACGAGGGCGGCAAGCCTCTCAAGCTGGTCCACCGCGACGTCTCGCCGCACAACATCTTGGTCGGAACCGACGGCATTGCTCGGCTGACGGATTTTGGCGTGGCAAAGGCCGACGTGCGCATGGCATCGACCCGGGCCGGTCAATTCAAGGGTAAGCTCTCGTATATGGCGCCCGAGCAGGCTTCGTCGAGCTCGACCGACCAGCGCTCCGACCTCTTCAGCGTCGGCATCATCCTTTGGGAATCGCTGACCGGCAGGCGCCTCTTCAAAGGTGAGTCGAACGGCGCCACCCTCAACAAGCTACTGAATGACCCGGTGCTCAAGCCGTCTGAGCTCTGGCCGGAGCTCGAACGCTTCGACGATATCGTGATGAAGGCTCTGAGCCGGGACGCCGACGAACGGTTTCAAAGCGCCGACGAATTCGCCGAAGCGCTCGAAGGAGCCGCGGGCCCTGGCCGCGTTGCCAAGACACGCGAGGTTGCCGATGTGGTTCGAGACTTGGATGCCGAGAAGCTCCAGGACGAGCGCGAGCGGGTTCGCGACGCCATCAAGATGCTTGGAAGCACGGACATCGGCACCTCGATCGTTCCGATGCCCCGCGAAGGCACCCCCATCGACACCCAGACCTTCGTCGCACATGGCGGCACGGGGTCTCACGTGCATGGATCGGTGTCGGGAGTGCTCAGCGACGGGACGCCGGTCGTCATCCGGCGTGCATCGGAGTCCGAAGCGCTGAAGTGGTTCGTAATGGCTCTCGCGATCATCGTATTCATGTACGCCGGATTCTTGGTCTTTCACCTGCTTCGGCCCTCCGTGGCGCCGGGACCTGCGGTTGACCGCGCCGAGCCTGCAGCCATCGAGCCACGCGGCCCCTCGGAACCCGGCTCCGCGGCAGCGGAGGCTTCCAAACCCGACGAGGCCACCAAGGCTCAACCGTCCACACCGAGCAAGAGCCCTTCACTCGAGGCCGAGCCCGCACCGGAACGCGCGAGCAGCACGGCGCCGGATCGCACCAGCAGACGAGGGCCTTCGGAGGCCCGCCGGCCTCGCCCAAGCCGGGCCCCAAAGCGAGAAAAGCCTGCGAAGTTGGAGGCTGCTGGCCCCCCGGCTCGAACGCACAAAGCTGAACCTGTCGACATCGACATCCAGAACCCTTACCGGAATTAGTCATGCCTTTTGACCAGGCGATCCGAGATCAGCTAGGATTTTAGAAGGCCCGGAGGGGATCGGGCGGAGAATTCATGGCCGAGTGGGTATACGAAGCGCGCACTCGCGCGGGCGAAGTCCAAACAGGAATCATCGAGGCGGACA
>JBARTN010000162.1:0-2348 GCA_049645265.1 Polyangiales bacterium | reverse complement strand
GGTCCCCCTCGCGATCATCGCGGCTCACATCTTACGACGGACGACGTTCTGAGGAACGACACGGTAGTGGAACCGGATGGCCCGGTCACCTTCGATGACGGCTACGGTCAGGGCGTCACCGTCCGATTTGACATCACCGAGCTCATCATGCGGCGGCACGGCGAAGACCCGTACCGAGTCGAAAAGAACTGGTTCCTCGACGGCACCTCCGAGTTCCGCCAGGAGCTCTTCGAATGCTGGCAAGAGAAGCAAACCCTGGTCGCCGTCCACAAGCTCCGCATCCGCCTCCTTCGCATCGCCGAAGACGAAACTCTGCCCGATCGCGAGAAGGCCGCTCGCATCATCACGATATTCCGAGACACGGCAGACAACGAATCCGGCGCCTCGGCCCGCACCACCATCGCCGAGTTCGTCGCCGAAAGAATGCCCGACATCGAGTTGCCGACTGGCGCTCCCTAACGCGCATGCCCTGCGTCTTTGCGCCCCGCGGCGCAGCATGTGCGCCCGAGACGCGGGGGCTGCCAAGAAATTCCCAGCGTTCTCGCTTGGCCCACATCTTGCTCTGCCGTTCATCAGGTGAGTTGCATCTTGGAGGTGATCATGAAGGCGAAGGGTCGAGGCGCGCGGACGACGGGTAGCGTCATTGTTCTGGTTTTCCTGGCTGCGATGCTTTTCGCGAGCTGTTCCGACGACGGGAACAACGCGCAGGTCAATCAGCAGCTTGTAGGCAATTGGCAACCCGGAGAAGGAGACTTGTTCCCGTTCCTTCCAGGTGTGGAGTCCGTCGTCCTGCAGCTCCGCGACGACAGCACCGGGGAGCTGGTCTTTCGGGAGCCCGAGAGCGGTGCCCTCGCCTGTCTCGATCTGATCTACGCCGAGCTCAGCGACGAAGCCGTGTTCATCGATTTGGAGGTCTACGACGAAGTTTCGGCCTTTCAGCCCAAGAACTTCGCCTTCGCCGTAGACGGTAATGAGCTGACCTTGACGGACAATGTGGGACGCAGTCAGACCTTCACCAAGCTCGAAGCCTTGCCCGCCGGCGCCGAATGTCAGGCTTTCTCCGAAGTGGTGGCCTCTGATGCGCTCGAGGCCGACCCGCGCGGCGAGACGGGACTGGTCTCGGACGGTTCGTCGCTATGGTTCGGCGCGGATGCCCAGCCCAACGATCAGCTCATGCCCTACGTCCTTGCGACAAGCAGCCTCGGGGTCCCCATCGATCTGCCCAGCGGTGTCGCCGAGGTTCAGGCCTATGACGGCACGCTCCTCTGGTTCCACACCGGGGTGGGCTACATTGCGTCGGGGCGGAATTTCGCCGACGTCGAGATCGACACCATCGATACCGATCTGGATCTCGGCCACAGACTTTCGATCCATGCGATGGCCTGGGACGGCACGGACCTGTGGTTCTCCGGCGATTCAGATGCCTCCGGTGAACGGGAGCTCCTTCAAGTCGACATCAGCACCAAGACCCTCGTCAACCGGTACGACTTCACCATCGAGCTCAGCGCCCTAACCTGGGACGGAACACACTTCTGGGGAATCCTGTCTGGAAGTCCTTCACCGTTGGTGCAGATCGACCCCGACACGCGTCAGGTGGTCGCCACCTACGAGATCCCCGGCTACGGACAACTGTTCAACCGTTATCTCGGACTCGCCGCAGTGGATGGAGACCTCTACATCTTGATGGAGAACCGCGGTCCGGACTCCAACACCGCGACGATCCTGAGAGCGATTCCCTAAAGGAGAACCTCCTGGACTTCCGGTTCACCGCTGAGAGATCTCCGCCCGGGAGGCAACCACGCTCGGTCGCAGCCCGAGCCCTACGAGGTTCGGTCCCAGGCAAGCTCCCGCTTCACAAAAACTCGCCCAACATCACGCGAAAAACCTCGGCCGTTGGGTTCCAGTTGCCGTTCATAGCCTCGATGCCCGCGCGGGCGTACGCATCGGCGTTGGGCCTTGGCCGTAACCGCACGAACGGTGGAAGGCCGTAACGCATGGCGACATAGTTCGCCCAGAGCCTGGCCGTTCGGCCATTGCCGTTGACGAAGGGATGAATGCGTACCCATTCCGCATGGGCCCAGGCGCACACATCGAGAACCGCCGCAAGCGTGTCTGTATCGAGAGCCGCTCCGGCGGGAATGAGAGTGTCGAGGCGTGCAAGAACCTGATTGAGCTTGCGCTCAAAGATCGCTGCCGCTTCCGCCACCTGATCGGGCGGCACGCCCTCATACTGGCCGACCATAACTTGGACTGCTTCGAGCCCGGGTTCGCCGCGGAATCTTCCGGTGTATTCGGGCTTCGGTACGTCAAGGCCGTCCATGATCTCACGATGCCAAGTCATGGCATCG
>JBARTN010000161.1:0-12199 GCA_049645265.1 Polyangiales bacterium | reverse complement strand
GAAGATACCCAAGCCAGGCCGCCGCCCAGACCGGAACCACCGCGAGCGCGTAGAGCGTCGCGAGGAGGAAGAGCGGGCGGAAGGCGTAGGTGAAGAGAACCGTCATTGCCGAGGCAACCATCTACTACCGGACCCCCCCAACCGCCAACCGTTAACCGCTGACACTGGCGCTGGCACTGGCGCTGGCACTGGCGCTGGCACTGACGCTGGCGCTGGCACTGGCGCTGGCACTGACACTGGCGCTGGCACTGACGCTGGCGCTGGCGCTCCTCTGCTCCTACGTACTGCTTCGTGCTCGACGACTCCGTAACCCAACTCATCGACCGGCCGCACAAGCTGGTGCTCTGGCTCACTGGCGCCGGCATCTCTGCGGAAAGCGGGATCCCCACCTTCCGTGGCGTAGAAGGTTATTGGCGGGTCGGCTCTCGGAACTACCAGCCCGAGGAGATGGCGACCCGGTCCGCGTTTCAACAGATGCCGGAGGAGGTTTGGGCCTGGTATCTCTATCGGCGTGGGGTTTGCCGGGGTGCCGAGCCCAACATGGCGCACCTCGCCCTGGTGAAAGCCGAGCAGCGCGGCGGTGACGGTTTTCTGCTGGTGACGCAAAACGTCGACGGGCTCCACCTGCGGGCCGGAAATACGGTCGATCGCACCCACGAGATTCACGGCAACATCGATTTCATGCGCTGCACGAAGGAATGCCTTCCCGCGCCCGTGCCGATGCCGGATGGTGTCGAGGTGGCTTGGGAAAAGGGCCGCGCGCTCAGCGACCAGGAGCTCGAACTGCTGCGTTGCCCTTCCTGCGGCGCCATGGCTAGGCCGCACCTGCTCTGGTTCGACGAAAGCTACGACGAGCCGAACTTCCGATTCCAAAGCTCGATCGAGGCGGCGCGACGCGCCTCGCTGGTGATCATCGTTGGCACGACGGGGGCCACGTCGCTGCCGATGCACATTGGCACGATTGCGGCGCAGCGGGGCGTTCCGATGATCGTGGTCGACGCAGAGCCCAATCCGTTTAGTGCCCTCGTGGAGCGCACAGGCGTCGGCTCGTTTCTCCCTGGCACGGCGGGCGACTGGGTGCCGAAGCTCGCAGACGCCCTTCCCTCGACCTGAGGGGCCTTGCCTCCGTCGCCCTTCGGGGATACCTATCAGGAGATGATACGGCTTTGCGTCTGGGTCTTTTGCTTGGGTTTACTCGCTTCGTGCGCGAAGCAAAGCGAGCCATCGCGCTACCCCGATCGTCCGGGCGGAGAGTGCAGCCGCGCCGCAGGGGCAACCTGCAAGCCAGGATTTGTCTGTCACTACGCACCCAACACGGAGTGCGGAGAAACCGGCGCGCAGGGCGCCTGTTTCCCGATGCCGTCGACCTGCACCAAAGACTACAGCCCGGTCTGTGGCTGCGACGGCCGGACTTATCTCAATATCTGCGTGGCGCACTCGCATGGAGTGTCGCCGCGCCAATCCGGAGAGTGTCCGAGCTCGGGGGCGCCCGGTGCTCCGGCCGGTCCGGTCGGCAGCTGTGGCCCGGGAGGCGCGGCTGCCTCCTGCGCGACGGGTCTATTTTGTCGGTACACCGAGGCGCAGTACTGCGGTGAAGTCTCGGGCCCCGGCGAGTGCGCGGAACAGCCCACGGTGTGCACCAAGGAGTGGGCGCCAGTCTGCGGCTGTGACGGGCGCAACTACAGCAACGACTGCGTGGCGCACTCGCATGGCGTTTCGATTCGGCACCGCGGGCTGTGTCAAGACCCGGCGCAGGCGGCCGCGGGGGTGGTCGGTGCGAGCTGTGGGATCGCAGGCGCTGCCCAATGCGCCACGGGCCTCTTTTGCCAGTTCCCCCCGGCCGCAAAATGTGGCGCGACGAACAAGCCCGGGAAGTGCCAGCCTCGCCCACAAGCGTGCACGGCTGACTACGACCCTGTCTGCGGCTGCGACGGCAAGACCTACTCGAACGCCTGCTCCGCGCAGGCAGCCGGCGTATCGCTCAAGAGCAAGGGCCCCTGTTCGGCTCCCTGATTTAGCGGCTTAGCGTCCCGAAAGAAAAGAACCCAGCATGCCGCCCAGGTCGTCGACGATCGAGCCGTCGTCATCCTTGTCGAGGAGCGATGCGAGCGCGCCGAGCGCAGGGTTCTGCGCTTGAGCCTGCCTGGTTTGCGCGCCGAGGATCTCTCCCAGCATTCCGGCGTTCATTCCCTGTTGTCGTTTCTGTTTTCCGAGATAGCCCAGCACGATCGGTGCGAGCATCTGAAGCAGCTGGGCGATTTGACCCTTCTGCAGCCCCGTTGCCTTCCCGATGCCCGCCTGGACGGTTGGCTCGCGCGTACCCAAAACGTGGCCCAGAATCGCCGCGCCATCGGGGCTCGCGCCACCGGCGAGGAAACCTCCAAGGTCGTCCAAGATGCTTCCGTCGTGGTCGCGATCGAGCGCACCGGCCAATGCTTCTGCGCCGCCACCAGCCGCGCTGTTCTTGGCGAGCGCGCCCAGCAACAAGGGAAGCGCCGCTTTTACCGCGTCCTGGGTGGTGCGCCCATCGGTTCCTAGCTGACCGCTGAGTTGCGCCATTGGCGCGCCGCTGAGTTGAGCCGCAATCGACTCCATCAAATCGTCCATGCTTTCTCCTTCTCGAGCGAAGCGGTGATGATGCGTGTTCTGTGCGCCCGACACAACAGCGCAGTTTTTACGCCCGATGGATAGTGGGTCACGCCCAATCAGGCACAAACGGCTTGCGTGGGGTGACAGCCCATCCGTATGCTCCGGCCCCACTCATTGGAAAAGGGGAGTCCATGAAGAAATCCACACTTGCATTGCTCGTCCTCGCGATCGCCTCGACGTCCGCGTGCAAGAAGAAAGAAGCCACACCCGAAACGCCCGCGCCCGCTGCCGAACAGGCGCCGGCACCCGAGCCCAAGGCGGCACAGCCTGCTGCGCCAGCCGGACCCGCGATCCCGGTGGTCGCGCTCACGGGTAGTGCTTCGGAGAATCTCGTCGCTGTCTTCGAGGCAGGAGTGAACGCTCTCAAAGGAGCAGGCGACGCGAAAACCGGAGCGGCAATCCTAACCGGCATGCTCGAGAAGTACGACGTCGCGGACCTCCGCGCGAAATCCAAGACAGCCAAGGCGGCCGGACAAGGCGCCTCGGACGAAACGAAAGCGAAGTTCAAGTCACTGAAGGTGGAGTACGCCGAAGTGTCGACGAAGCTTGGCGCAAGCGATCCCCAAGCGTTTGGAGAGGTCGCAAAGGCCTGGGCCGCGGCTTGGGGCCTGAACTAGGAGTAAATCATGGCATCCGAAGACAACACCGCAGCATTGCAAGAGGCACTCGACATTTGCGGGTACAAGCCCGGAACGCACGACGGAGTGATGGGCAAGCGAACGCGGAATGCGATTCGCGACTTCCAAAAAGACGCTGGTGTCGATGTCGACGGCGACGTCGGTCCGCAAACCCGGGGCGCCCTGGCGCAAAAGCTGAGCGAAATCTCGGTTCGGGCGCAGCACCTCGCGGGCTTCTTTCTGGGCGGCGGCCAAAGCGTCGAAGACGAGCTCTAAGCGGAACCTGAGACCTGAGAGGCTGATTTGCGCTGGAGAGGTAGAAAGCAGAGCGCGCACGTCGAGGATCGCCGCGGCGTTGGCGCCGGGCCGAAGCTGGCTGGCGGAGGCATCGGGCTCCTGCTCTTGGTCGGTGTCGGGTTGTTCTTGGGTGTCGACCCGCGCACGCTCATGCAAGTCGTTCAGACTCAGCAGAGCGCTCCAGCACCGTCCGCCGCAAGGACCGAGCTCGAAGACGAGCAGGCGCAGTTTGTCGCCGTAGTCCTCGCGGACACCGAGGACACCTGGAACGAGGTGTTCCAATCCTCGGGGCGCAACTACCAGGAGCCCAGCTTGGTGCTCTTTAGTGGCTCGGTGCGATCGGCCTGCGGATTCGCGCAAGCGGCGATGGGTCCCTTCTATTGTCCCGCCGACCAGAAGGTCTACATCGACCTGAGCTTCTACTCCGACCTGCAGAATCGATTTCAGGCACCGGGAGACTTCGCGCAGGCCTACGTGATCGCCCACGAAGTCGGGCATCACGTGCAGACTTTGCTGGGGATCTCGGAGCAGGTGCAGCGGAAGAAGTCTCAACTCGGCGAGGCGGAGGCCAATCAGCTGTCCGTGCGCCAAGAGCTCCAGGCGGATTGCCTGGCCGGGATTTGGGCCCACCACGCCGACCGGACCCGCGCGCTGCTCGAACAAGGCGACATCGAGGAAGGGCTCAACGCGGCGAGCGCGATTGGAGACGACCGTCTACAGAAGCAGTCGCAAGGCTACGTCACGCCGGAGTCGTTCACGCACGGAAGCTCCGCTCAGCGCGTGAAGTGGTTCAAGCGCGGTTACGCCAGCGGCGATGTGAACGCCTGTGATACGTTTAGCGAGGCGAAACTATGAGACGATTCGCGTTTGGCATGCTGCTATTCACGATCTGCCCAACGGGTTGCGTCGACCTCGACACCGACGACCGAAACTGCGGCAAGTGCGGAAACGTCTGCGAAGAGACCGACGTCTGCGCTGGCGGCGACTGCGTCCCCGGTTGAGCGGATTGCGGTCGGCGGCGCTGGCGCTGGCACTGGCGCTGGCACTCGCACTGCCCAGCAGCAGGCGGCAGCGCGAGCCGAAGGCGAAGCCCGGCGCAGAGCGCCGCCAAGCGCAAGCGCAGCGAAGCGCGCGGCAGGGAGGATTACGGGTGGGGGTGGGCGGGTGGTGTAACCAAAACTGGCACTGACACTGGCGCTGGCGCCCCGATGGACTCGCCGTTCATGAATGCGATGGCCGAGAGGCTTGCGGCGGGGCTGCTCTGCTTCGGCTATCCGTTTCATCCACCCGGAAAACCGGAGCGGATCCGAACCGCACATCTCGAAACGCTCAGGACCCCAACCCTCATCGTCCAGGGCACGCGCGACCGGCTTGGCACTGTAGAAGAAGTCTCGACGTACTCACTCGCGCCTGCGATCGAGCTCGCGTGGATGGAAGACGGCGACCATTCGTTCGAGCCGCGGAAGAAGAGTGGAAGGACGGTGGAACAGAATCTCGAAGCGGCTGCCACGGCCGCCCTCCGCTTCATTCAGGCCCTTGGGTCAGGCTAAGCATGTCTTCGAAGCTCGTCTCCGACGGCGGGCCGTCCGAAAACCAATACTGCTCGACACGCCCAGGGCTCACCGCGGCAATCGTCGACGAGACCGTGCCGTACACCGGGGTCTCGACGCATATCGCTTGAAGGTAGCGTGCGACTTCTTGGTCGAAAGGCGCGTCGGGCGGAATTGGAGGTACTTCCGAAGGGTCCGGCAACGACCCATCCGAAAGCACCTCGACGAGCTGCCGTTTGATCCGCGGCCAAGTATCCGGAGGTACCGCCATGACTCGCACGCGTGCCTTCTCGGCCTTCGGGAACTCCGGGGAGCCGAGTCGATCATTGCAAAGGACATGTACCCCGTCAGCCAGTGTTTCGATTTCGACTTCTCGCGCGTCCCTCCTCCCGTACGCAGCGCGCAGCTCATTGCCGTCGCCGAAGATCAGGTTGAACTCGTTGTAGGCCACGGGATCGACGCCTCTGAGGTACCTCTCGACGCCTTCGAGCGACCCTTCTGCGAGCGCGTCGAGCACGAGCCCGCCTCGCGAGCGAAGTGAGTCGTCTCGCGCGCCGAAGCTTCGTTGATTGGTGAGCCCTACGAAAAGGCCACCCCGACTGAGTCCGAACCAAGTCCCGCCTTCGCGCTCGTCGCGCCCCCCAACCACGAGCGGGTCGACACGCAGCACCCGGGGACCGGACGCCGCGCGGTCATAGAACTCGTCCCGGTTCGAGGCAATGATCGTCGAGCAGAAGTCATCCATCCGATGTCGAACGATGATCGTGCACATCGGTCAGCCCAGCCTCTTCACGATCGCGAGCCGCTCCGACCAAAAGCTGCGGGAAGCATTCGCGGTCGAGCCGGTTAATTTTCGCCATCCGCGAGAGTCTTCATCGAAGGTTACCTTCCAATCGGGGGCAACGGCCGATGCGAGCTCATGGGGCTGGAGGGTCGCCTTGAGTGGCTCGCCGGCGGCAGCGAAAACGGCGGGGATCGCAAGACGACCCAACGACCCGTAGGGGAGCAGGCCCGGCACGCGATAGGTCATGGCGAGGTCGCTCCCCGCAGCGGCGAGTGACGTCAGCTGTCCCAGTGTGTCGTGAACCACATCCAAGGGCAGATACATCGCGACACCTTCCCAGATCCACGCGCTCGGCGCGCCAGGGCGAAACCCCGCTCGTTCGAGGGCGTTGGAGAATCGCTCCTTCTCGAAATCCACCGACACGTAGCGAATGTCCGCCGGCGGGTGCTTTCGCGACATCCGCTTTCGTTTGTATTGTTGCGTCGCCGGGTGATCGACCTCGAAGACGGTGACATCCTTCAACGCTTCGAGTCGCCAGGCCCGCGCGTCGAGCCCGGCACCGAGAATCACGAGCTGGTCGATGCCAGTTCGCAGGGCGGAAGCGAGATGTGCGTCGATCGCCTGGGTCCTCAGCACCATGTGATCGATCAGCCCGAAGGTCGTTGCACGCACGGCAGCCCGGTACAGCCCCGCAACCCCTCCGAGGTGGCGAGGGGCAACAGCAAGTTGTGCGAGCACAGGGGGTAAAAGCTGGGACGCAAGCGGGTCAATCTGTTGCTTGTCCACACCCAGTCCGCGCGCGAAGGAAACCAAGAGCGAGGTTCCACTTGGTAAGCCGGGTCGCATCGCTCAATCCCAGGCCGCCACGAGGGCCTCGCCGCCACCCTGCGCGAGACCACGAACGCTCGTCGCATCGGCCGCGGGTCCCCGTTCCGTTTCCAAGTGGTGCTTCAGCACGACCGCATCGGTTCCGATTCGGCCAACGCGTTGGCTTCGGACGGTCACACGCTCGCCCGGCAAGACGGCGCTGCGAAAGGTGACTTGCTCGGCGATGGGCCGCAGCAGCACGGGGTCGAGGCCGGCGGCGAACAGCCTCCGGCTGGTCGCTTCGTCGCACCAGTCGATGTACGCGGGGTGATTGGCGTGCGCGAGCGGGTCGGACCAGGTGTGCCACATGTCGAATTGAAAGTCGTCTTCCGCGCCGGGAAGCGCGTCGAACGAAGGCATCGCGATCGATGGCTCGACATCGATTTCAGGAAACGCCGAAGCCGATTCGAGCGAGCCCTGCCTGGGTTTGAGCGTCTCGAAATCGACGTGAACCCACTCCTGGGTCGCGGCAGCGATTCGTTGCCCGCCGCGTCGAATACGCACCTCGCGCGTGCACAGCGTGCGGCGTCGAAGGCGCGACACCCAAGTCTGCGCGTCGAGCACCTCGCCATAAGGCGTTTCGGCGTCGTGCAGAAGCGTCATTTTGTACACGACGAACGCCACCTTCTCTGTGCGGAAACGCAAGGGCGGCCAACCTGCGTTGATCGAGGCAAGAGTCGCGGCGTCCTGACAAAGTCGCCAAATGTCACCCGCGCGTGGAGCCTCACGCGCCGTGAAAGCGTTGCGAGGCAAGGTGAGCGGAAATTCCAAAACCGCGTTCATGACGAGCGTCAAATAGCATCTCCGGGGGTTTGTGCGACTTCCCAACTCAGCCGGTCGCGCGGGGGCGTTCCTGACGGCACCACTCACTCCAAGACCCAACGTAGAGCTGCGCACCGCGGAGACCGCAAGCCTCCATGGCCAAGAGCAGGTGGCACGCCGTGACGCCGGAACCGCAGTAACAGACGACCTGCTCGGGCGGCACGTCACCGAGGATCTGGGCGAAACGCGCGCGAAGCGTGTCGACCGAATCGAACAAACCGTTGCAGTCGAGCTGCGACTGCCAGTAGAGGTTGCGCGCCCCAGGAATGTGCCCGGCTACTGGATCGAGAGGCTCAGTCGTGCCGACGTATCTCTCGGGAGCTCGTGCATCGATCAGACGCCAACTCGGATCACGACGAACGCGCTCGACAAACCCGGCGTCGACCGTCGGCCAATGATCGAGCTCGCTCCGATACGAGCCAACCGAGCTCGCGCGCGAGATACCGGCTTCCATGGGAGCTCCCAGCTCGCGCAACGCTCGCCAACCACCGTCGACCACGGCAAGCCTCTCGTGGCCAATCGCCCGCAGCATCCACCAGGCTCGGGCGGCCGCGAGCCCGCCGCCGGCGTCGTCGTAGATGATGACCCGTCGTGATGGGCTCACGCCCCATCCCCCGAGACGCGAAAGCCAGACGTCGAGGGCAGGGAGGGGGTGCCGGCCTCCGGCCGTCGGGTCCGCGAGGGTCGACAGATTCGATTCGAGGTCGACGCGAATGGCGCCCGGCGGATGAGCGCTTTCGTAGGCCTCGGCAGCGGCCGGCCCAACCCGAACATCGAGAAAAATGGCGCTGCGCAGGGATGAAAGGGCCTCTGAGGCCGTGATGAGTGGAGGCGAAACCATTGGATTTGCTCACTCTAGCCTACAATGTGAGTCAAGTGTCTAGTCACACTTGACACTACGCTTGAGCTTAGGCACTGTGGTTTCCATGGAGGGCAAGCAACGACGCCGCTCGTCAACGAAATCGAATCGCCGACGCCATTCGACGAGGTCGATCCCTTGAATCTACTTCCGCGCCGCGTCGCAGAGCGGGTTCGCGCCGCGCAGCGTGACGTACGGATGCTTCGCGACCGTTTGATTCTGGGGAAGACCCCTCCCCCGTTGATCGAGCGTCCGCGGCCCTCCGCTGGTTCGGTGGTTTCGCTGCCGCGCAAGACGCCGAACATGGCAAGGCCGCTCGAAGTCGTGGACGTCGTTCGCGAAACCAACGATGCCGTTTCGATCTATTTGACCGAGGCGGATGGATCGGCGTTGGAATTCAGGCCGGGTCAGTTCCTCAGCGTCGACGTAGACATCGATGGCGAGCACCTGCGACGCGCTTACTCCTTGGCGAGCGCTTGCCTCCCCGACGTTCCTCGGCACATCACCGTGAAGCGCATCCAAGACGGACGGGTCAGCAACCACTTGAACGACACGATTCAGGTTGGCGACCAGCTCGCCGTGCTCGGTCCCTCCGGAAACTTCACCGTGGAGCCCCGTTCGGTGAACGGGCGACGCTTGGTGATGGTCGCCGGCGGCAGCGGGATCACTCCAATCATGAGCATTCTCGAAACCGTCCTGCGCGTGGAGGCCGGCAGCCGTGTAACGTTGATCTACGGCAACCGTGGCTGGGAGGACGTCATCTTTCGGAACCGACTCGAGGCGCTTGGACGCGAGTTTGGCGATCGATTGGCGGTCGATCACGTTCTCGAACATCCCCCTGAATGGTGGACCGGAGAGCAGGGGCTTCTCGGGAGCGAGGTTCTCGAGTCTCGCCTGCAAGCGCTAGGCGTCATCGATGACGGCATGCTCCGGTACTTCGTATGTGGGCCTACTCCCATGATGGAAGAGACGCATGAAGCACTTCAACGGCGTGGGGTAGAAGCTAGCCGAATCGCCGAAGAACGTTTCACCAGCCCCGAAGCTCGTTCCCGAAGTGCGGGCAGCGACAAGACCGAGCTCGTCCTGGTCTCCCAAGCAGGTCGCGAGCACGGCATCCAGGTGGAGCCGGGACAATCCATTCTCGAAGCCGCGCTGGCCGCTGGGATCGACATGCCGTTTTCATGCGCCATGGGTGGTTGCGGGGCCTGCCGCGTTCGCCGAATGGCAGGCGACGTACAAATGGAAGAGCCGAACTGCCTGAGCCGTGTCGAACGAGAACAAGGCTACGTCTTGACCTGCGTAGGCCGCCCGCTGACGCAATGCCAGATCGAAGTGGAGGGCGCATGACGGCGAGCTCCGAAGCCATCGACGTCGACGAAGCCCGATGGACCTACCGAATGAAGGATCTCTGCGAGGCCACGGGCCTGCCCCGTCAGGCGATCCACTTCTACATTCAACAGGGGCTACTACCACCCGGACGCAAGACCGGCCGCAACATGGCTTGGTACAGCGAGGAGCACCTCGAGCGCCTTCACCTGGTCAAAAAGCTCCAACACGAGCGATTCCTTCCCCTGAAGGCGATCAAAGCGCTGTTTGACGGCGAAGACGGTGTGTTTTCCCCGCGGCAACATGCGTTTCTAGCCGGTGTCAAAGAGCGCCTCGCCGAATCGCTCAAGACCAGCGAAGATCGCAGCCCCACCCTCACACCGCGAGAGATCGCCAAAGAAACGGGAGTGGACGCGGAGGACGTCGAACGCGCCTTCGAGCTCGGCCTGGTCGGTGGCGCGCGCTCGAATGGTGCGCTCCGAATCGCAGCGGCCGACGTTTGGATCTTCGAAGTCTTTGGCAAGATCCGCTCGATGGGCTTCACCCCGGACCTCGGCTTTCGAGTCGAGGACATGGCGCTCTATCAGGATGCCATCACCAAGCTCTTGAACGAAGAGGTGCGCCTGGTCTCTTCTCGGCTTTCGGAGCTCCCGCCGGAAAAGGTCGCCCTCATGATCGAGGAGGTCGTCCCCATCCTCGATCGTTACATCATGCGCTTACATTCAACGAAGATTCGGGAATTCTTCGCCAACGTGCTCTAATAGAAGGAACTGGCCATGCTCAGTGACAAAGTACTCGACAACCTGCCCCACGAAATCCGTCGCCGCATCGAGCCGTACGTCGAAGCCGTGCAGCTGATGACGGCAACCAAGAACGCCAAGGTCTTGAAGTCGATGGCGCCGTCCGGTGTGCGCGGTTTGATTCTTCAGCGCGGCAAGCAGGGCGTTCCGACGAAGATGCCTTCAAACCACGAGGTGTACTTCGACTGGACCTACCCGAATGACCAGCCGGAGATGCGGGAGCTCTACACCAGGGCCAAAGAGCAGCAGTGGAATGGGGACGACCTCCCCTGGCACATCGATGTCGACCCTGAGAATCCCGAAAAACCGATCATTCCCCGCTACTTCATGGACTACGACGCTCTGCGTGGGAAGGGAATCAAGCTCACCGACCTCGAAGAACGGCGGCTCAACTCGAGTGTCGCCTCCTGGATGCTCAGTCAGTTCTTGCACGGCGAGCAAGGGGCGCTTTTCGCAGCGGCCCAGGTGACCGAAGCGGTGCAGTTCTTCGATGGCAAGCTCTATGGGGCGACCCAGGTCGTCGACGAAGGCCGCCACGTCGAGGTGTTCCACCGCTATCTCGACTCCAAGATGAACAAGCTCTACCAGATCAACGACAACCTCTTCGTGATCATCGACGCCCTCATCCAGGACTCACGATGGGACGTGAAGTTCTTGGGCATGCAGATCATGGTCGAGGGCTTGGCCCTCGGTGCCTTCGGAACGATGTATCAAATGACCGGAGAGCCGATGCTCAAGCAGCTGCTGAAGATGGTCATCCAGGACGAGGCCAGGCACGTGCACTATGGCGTGATCGCGTTGCGTGACCATTTCCGGCTGGAGCTGAGCGACCGTGAGCGGCGGGAGCGAGAGGATTGGGCGTTCGAGGTGGCGCTCCTGATGCGCAATCGCTTCCTCTCCTTCGAAGTGTACGAGGAGTGGTTCGAACACAAACTGACGCGCAAAGAGTGGGCGCAGTTCGTGACCGACTCGCCCGGCTTTGCGATTTTTCGCCAGGTGATGTTCAAGCGTCTGGTGCCGAACCTTCGTGAGATCGGGCTACTCAGCGATCGGATCAGGCCGCACTACGAGCGAGCGGGGCTCATGAAGTATGCCGACGGCGCCTCGGCAACACAGCTGAGCGGCGACCAGATGATCGCCGAGCTCGACGCTGCCTAATCGTCGCGATCAGGATTCGGCGACGACGATGAGCAAGGCGTCGGCGTCGACCTGATCACCAGCCACAACGGTGACCTCGGCCACGGTGCCGTCCTGCGGCGCGGTCACCGTGTGCTCCATCTTCATCGCTTCCATGATCAAGAGCACCTGACCTGCCTTCACTGGATCGCCCTCGGCGACGCGAAGCTCGACCACCTTGCCGGGCATTGGGGCAATGCAGCCACCGGCTGGAATCTCCTTGGACTTGTCCGGAAAGCGTGGCTTGCGCTGAAGAGCGACGCTGAACTGCGAGCTGTGGACGTAGGTCCGGTCGCCGTCGAAGCTGATCCGCGCGCGCCAGCGATGCGGGCCCTCTTCGAGGGTGAGCTCCGGGGACTCCCAGGAAACGACTCGGACACTGCGCTCCTCCTCGCCGATCCAGACGGTGAACTGGTTGTCGCCCAGATGCCGGTAGTCGACCCGCAAATCTC
>JBARTN010000160.1:0-5152 GCA_049645265.1 Polyangiales bacterium | reverse complement strand
ATGCGCGACGACAAGGGCATCGACGACAAGATCATCGCCGTCAGCGCCAATGACCCCGTCTACCAAGACATGACCAAGCTCGCCGATCTGCCCGATCACAAGCTGCGCGAAATCCAACGCTTCTTCGAAGACTACAAAGCGCTCGAGAACAAAGAAGTCGTCGTCGAGGGCATGCAGGAGCGCGACGACGCGCTCAGGATCCTACGCGACGGCCTCGTGATGTATCGCCAGCTGCGGCGGGGCGAGCTCTCCAAGGACTGAGCGGCGCCGCCCTTGCCGGCGCAGCCGCTAGGGGCCGGTGAGCTGCCGAATGAGGTCTGCTTCCTCGTTATCGTACGGCGTCCCGTCGGGGTATAGGACGTCGTGGAACCAGGGATCTGCGTCGGCGGAGTCCATCGTGAACCAAGAACCCCAGCTGTAAATCGTCTGCGACCGGCCGCTGACGAGCCCCCAGTTGTAGGCGCCGACGCCCGCTTGGTCGAAGATGGGCAAGACCCCCTGGAAGGTGCTCCCAGCCGAACGAGCCATGTACTCGGTGCAGAGCAGCGGCCGACCGTATCGTTGCAGGTCCGCGACCTGGTCGGTGACCAGCTCGGGCGGGTCGTAGCTGTGGAAGCTCAGGACGTCGGATTCGGTGATCATGAGCTCGTTCATGGGGGACAAGCCAGCGGGGTTCCCCCACTCCGCCTTCCCCTGCCAAACTCCTGCCGTGATGGGCTGCATCGGATCGACCGACCGCGCCCAGACGAAGGCCTTACGGAGCAAGGCCACCGCAGCCGCCGCCTTCGTGTCGGGGCGCAGCTCGACATCCGCGTAGGACAAGATGTTGGGATTGTCGGGCTCGTTGAACAGGTCCCAGACCAGGACGCGAGGGTCCCGCCGAAACCGCCGAATCACCCCTTTGACGTAGGGCTCGAGCTCGTCGTGACGCTCGAGGTTACCCAAGATTTCGACGCCAGGGCTTTGAACCCATTGAGAATTATGAACATGCGGAGTCCGCTCGGGCTGAGCGCCGGCGACGGGAACCGGGTTCCAAACCCCGTCGAACAAGACCAGCATCACCGAGATTCCGTGCCGCTCCGCCACGGCCAGAAACCGATCGATCCGCCCAAGGAAGGCCTCCGGGTCTTCCTTCCAAAGCAGGTCATGAAGAAAGACGCGCGTCGTGTTGAAGCCGAGCCCGGCCGCCCAGCCCAGCTCCCGGTCGATCGTCGCTTCGTCGTAGGTATCCGCCTGCCACATTTCGAGCTGGTTGATCGCCGTGCTCGGCACGAAGTTGGCGCCCACCGGCCAAGGCTGAGCGGCGTACCAAGCGTCCGCCTGGGCCTCGGTCCAGCGCTCTCGCGGGGTCGGATCGCGGCTCGATTCCGCACAGGAGCTGAGCAAAACGACCCCCAGAAGCAGGGGCCACCTCAGAATGCGTAGCTTCATGGAATTCGCATACCATCCAGCGCTTGCCATGTCCTAACTGCTTGATAAGGTGGCGGACCCGTTAGAGAACATTCCTTTTGGAGGGGCACATGCAGAAAGCAAGCTGGGTACTTTTGTTGGCTGTCAGCCTAATGCTGACCGCAGGTTGTAAAAAAGACGAACTTAGGGCAAAAGACGCCCGAATCGCAGAGCTGGAGGCGTCGGGGCAGGCGACAGGCACCTCGCTCGAGCAATGCAAGAAGGACAAAGCCAATCTCGACAAGCTCGTGAAGGGTTACACCGGCGAGATCAATGCCATGGAGGCCGCGCTGGCCGAGGCCGCCGCACGTGAAGCGCGCGCCGCCAAGCGCCTCGCCGAATACAACTCGATGCTCAAGCAGCTCAAGTCGATGATCGACTCCGGCAAGCTCAAGGTCCGCATCGTCCGCAACAAGATGGTCATCGAGCTGCCCGAGGCGGTTCTGTTCGCCAGCGGCAGCGCCAAGCTCAAGCCGGAGGGCATTCGCGTTCTCGCCGAGCTTGGCCCGGTCCTCGCGAGCATCAAGGGCCGCGAATTCCAGGTCGGTGGTCACACCGACAACAAGCCCATCCGCACCAAGCGCTTCCCCTCGAACTGGGAGCTCTCCGGCGCGCGCTCGCTCGACGTGGGTAAGCTCCTGGCCGAGTACGGCGTTCCCGCAAACCGCTTGTCGGCCGCCGCCTACGGCGATACGCAGCCGGTTGCAGACAACGACACCCCGGAAGGCCGTGCGCTCAACCGACGTATCGAGATCGCGCTTCAGCCGAACCTCGACGAGCTTCCGGACCTCTCCAGCTTCGAGTAAGCGACACACATCCCCTTCGACGGGGTACTGACCTGCCGACGTGCCGCGGTGCTTCATGCACCCGGCACGTTTGCAATTGGGTCGCCCGAAGAGCCGGAGTGAGCTAGAGGCCCGTTCCCTTGGCTGCTGCTCGCACTTCGGCAAGCAAGCTCTTGCTGAAAATCCGCCCGGTCAATCGGTCGATCGTTTCCTCTGCCGCTCGATCCCACTCGGCACGGTACGGGCTGGTGTCGACGAGCTCGATTCCACGCTCGAGCAAGATATCGTAGGCCTTCGCGTCGTCGCGCCGCACGACTTTGTCGAGCGCCGCTGCTGCGCGCCGTGCGGTGTCCTTGAGCACCTTCTGATCCTCGGGCGATAGCTGGTCGAACTTCTCCTTCTTGATCAGCGATGCGCCGAGGATGATCCCGAAGCTCTCGTTCGACATGTACTTGAGCTTGGTGAACCACTGGAGTGCCACGGCTGCGATGGGCGACGCGGGAACGACGTCCACCATCTTCGTCTGCAGGCCCGCGTACACCTCCGTCACCCCGAGCCGCACCGCATTGGCGCCGACGACCTTCAGGAACTCTGAAAAGATCGGGTCGTCTTTCCACGCCCAGGGACGAGCCGATTTCAAATCCGCGGGTCTGGCGATCGGAATGGTCGACATGATCCGGCCCTTCCCCGCGTCGGACCAGTTCAGCAGAACGAACCCCGCATCCTCGAACATCTTCTCGAAGCTCGCGTTCATCTTGGCACGGACGCGGCCGAGCTGTTCGTAGGTCTCGATCACGCCGGGCGCGGAAAGCACCAGTACCGGGCGTACCACGATGCCGAGCCCAATCGTGGTCACCACCGCCGCATCCATCTGCCCGGCCCGCATCTTGCGAATGAAATCCCGTTCATCGCCCTGACTGCCACCCGAGTAGCAACGGAGCTCGACACGCCCTTCCGTCTCCTTGTTGAGACTCCGCCCCCAGGCCTTGAGAATCTTACCGAACGCGGAGCCCCCCGGAGCAATGGTTGCGAATCGAATGACCGTTTTTTCGTCGGCCTGCGCGCGGGGCGTCCTGGTGCCACCCACGAGCAGGCATGCGGCGGCCAAGGCGAACACGATCCAAGACTTCTTTGTTGCTTCGTACACGTTCTACTCCAATAAATCGTCGCGCAGGCGCCGGAGGCCGTCTTCGGAGCAACCTAGGCCTTCGCTCAGAAAAGCAGCGATGCTGCCGTGTCGTTCGATGATTTCGGCGTGTGCGGCCTGAAGGCTCTGCTCTTTGACATACAACAAACCTTCGACGCGGGAAAAAGCGATTTCTTCACCCTCGGGGCCGGCCTGACTCGCCGCAAAGGTCCGGATCATGCCGAGCATTTTGTCGTTCTCTTCCTTCCGGAAATGGTTCGAAAGAAGGTAGTCCTCGACGACCGTCTCCCAGGGAACACCGAGTGCGGACAGAACCATGGCCGCCCCGAAACCGGCCCGGTCCTTGCCTTGTGTGCAGTGGAACACCAGCGGTCGATTCGCCGGGTTGCTCAAGACTCGAAGCAGGCCTGTGTATTGTTCGGTGAAGTCGCGCACCAGCATACGGTTCACGGTGTCGAGCAGGTCGGGCGGCACCTTTGAGAAGTCCCCCTTCAAAAACATTGGAATCAGCTTCGCGAACATGTCGCTCGACGCGATGGGCATGGGATGCGCGTTGGCTTCAGGCGGCAAGCGCCCGTCACCGCGCGCCGACACTTCTTCGGGCGATCGCAGATCGACGACTGCCTTGATACCAAGCCCTCCGAGTTTGCTCACGTCGTCGTTGCTGAGCCGACTGAGCTCACCGGAACGGTACACCAGGCCCCACTTGACGGTCCGCCCGTCGCTGGCCGCATAGCCCCCAAGGTCTCGAAAGTTGGGCTGACCGGTAAGGGGAACGTGCCGATTCATAGACCCCATCTATGGCCTCCGAGCCGGCGAAACGCCATCCCTTCCAGCGCTCAGCCCAGCGCCTCGAGCGTTTCGAGGTCTTGAACGGCCCCGACGAGGCGCGAGATGTTCGCCGCGGTGATCGCTTCGCCGTAGTTCTCCGTCGGCGTGATCAGCCAGCCGATCACCAACCCCCAAATCGCCGACTGGCGATACCGGAGCCAGGCCTCGTTTTGCTCGGGCGGGCTCTTCACGCCGTGTCGCTCGAGCTCATCGAGGTAGAAGCCCAGCAAGTCGCGCTCGTGCCGCCGTCGATCCTCGGTAGAAAGCCCCGTCACCAGCAGATAGGTCAGGTCGTGCGACCAGCGCCCCTTCACCATGAGCTGCCAATCGAGGAACCCACCACACGAGCCGGGCAACAGATAGGCATTGCCGATGTGGGGGTCCCCGTGGAGCAAGGTCTGCGGCCCGCTCGCCAACATCTCCTGCGCCTTCCAGAGCGCAACCCAAAGCTCGTCGACCGTCCTGTCGAGCGGCTCGATCATCGCGGCCTTGTAGGCATTGGTCTCCACCTGGTTCCGAATCAGGTCGAGGCCGAGCGCTCGAAACACCGGGTACATGCCCGCCGAGACCGGTGTTGCCAGCCAGCCGAGCTCCGAGTCGAAGGCGGGGCTCTGCCAGAATCTCGCGTGCAGCGCTGCCAAAGTCGTAATCAAGCCTCGAATCTCGTCGACGTCCACCCTCTTCATCGCATTCGGAAAGCGCGCGCCGCGAAGCGCAAGGTTCTCCAGGAGCACGCCAAAGCTCCGATGCGCTTCGTCGAACACGCTGCCAAAGCATTCCGGGGCCTCGATCGAAAGCTGGGGACGAATCTCTCGATAGAAGCGAACTTCGTTGATGTACATCGCGTCGGGCGCATGCGGATAGCGCCGCTGATAGGCGCCCATCGCCGAAAAGAGCCAGGGCCGAAGGCGCGAGCCCAAGGGCAGCGTGCCGAGCCGGT
>JBARTN010000159.1:0-25644 GCA_049645265.1 Polyangiales bacterium | reverse complement strand
TCACTTTCGCGTGATGCGCTCCAAAACCTTGTCACTACGCTCCCCGTAGGGAGGGACCATTCCCGAGAGGCGTTGAAGGTTGAGCCAGCCTTGCTTGTAGACCGCGCGCGGATGGCTGAAGGTCTTGAATCCGTCGAATCCGCGGTACGCGCCAAACCCCGACGCGCCGACGCCACCGAAAGGAAGGTCCTCGATGCTCGCGTGCACCATCACATCGTTGATGCACGCGCCTCCGGACAGCGTGTTGTCGAGCAACCGCCGCTGCGTCGATTCATCTTTGCCGAAGATGTAGAGCCCGAGGGGGCGGGGATGCGCATTGACATACGCCGTGCACTCCTCGAGCGCTTCGTAGGTCTTGATGGCCAGCACTGGGCCAAAGATTTCCTCCTGCATGATCTTCAGCTCGTCGCTCGGGTTGATGACGAAAGTGAACGGGATCTTGTACGCAACCTCCTGCCCTCCGAAGTCTTCCCCGGCTGGGTTGACTGCTCTAACGTCCACGCCCGCAGACTCCGCTTCCTCCACGTAGGAACGTAGCCTTCGATAGTGGCGCTCATGGATGACGGAGCAGCAATCCGGGTTATCGCGCACGCTCGGAAACATCTGGCTCGTCCAGCTCGTCGCGTGCCGAATGAAGTCCTCGAGCTGCTCCTCGGCGACCATGACGTAGTCCGGGCCCAAACAGGCCTGCCCCGAATTGAGGGCTTTGCCCGTCATGATGCGAACCGCCGCATCTTCGAGGTTCGCGTCACGCGCAATGATGACCGGAGACTTCCCGCCGAGCTCGAGTGTGACCGGCGTGAGATTGTCTGCGGCGGCTCGCATGACGAGCTTTCCGACGTTGGCCGAGCCGGTGAAACAAAGGTGATCGAACGGTAGCGCGCAGAAGTTTGCCGCGACGTCCGGCCCACCTGATACGCAGGCGACCTCTGTCTCATCGAAGCTGCTCGCAACCAGTTGCTCCATCACAGCCGCGGTCGTGGACGATACTTCCGAGAACTTGAGCATCACCCGGTTCCCTGCGGCGAGCGCACCAGCCATCGGCGAGAAGAGCGTGTTGATCGGGAAGTTCCAGGTGCCGACGATGCCGACCACGCCCTTGGGCCGATACTCGACCCTCGCTTTGGCGCCGAAAAGCAGGTGAGGCATGCCCGCGTGCCGCTTCTCGCCCCTCATCCAACGCCGAAGATGCTTCTTCGCGTATTTCAAGCTCTCCATGGTGGCGTACACGTCACTCATGAGTGTCTGATGACGGGAGCGATTGCCGAAGTCCTGCTCGACCGCGCCCGCGATTTCACTCTGATTGTCGTGGATGAGCGAAAGCGCTCGATCCAGGCGACCGAGGCGCGTCTCGGCGCTCACCAAGCCCTCGGCGAGGAAGGCCGCTCTTTGCTTTTCCAAGAGCGCTTTCATCACTGCGTCGGCTCGGGGTTCTTGCGCTCGAGTATGTTTTGCGTCCGCGTGCGCAATCGCGCGTCACTCTTTCCGAGCTTGGAGAGGATCCAGAAGCGACCTTCCCGGACGCCTTCGAGTGCCATGTCGGCCACCTCTTCAGGCTCGGTGAGCTTGAACTCCACGCCTGCACTTTCAGCCAGTGCTTTCATGCTCAAGTAGGTCGCGGGCGCCTGACCCTTGATGCGGAACGCCTCGGGCCGGACGCGATCGGAGTTCAGGATGTTGGTATTCACCAGGTATGGGCCGGGGAAAAGGACGTGAGCCTGTAACTTCGCGTCGTCCATCAGGAACTGAAAGTGTAAGACCTCGGTAAGGCTGGTGACCGCAGCCTTCGAGGATGCGTAAACCGGGGTTGTCGGCAAGGAGGCGATCCCACCGTTCCCCGAAGAGGTATTGATGATGTGCCCTTCCTCTCCACGTTCGAGCATGGTGGGCACGAAGGCGCGAATCCCGTTGGTGACCCCGATGACGTTCACCGCGTAGGTCCACTGCCAATCCTGTTCGGGAATCGTCCAGATGCGGCGCTTGGCTTCCTTGATGCCGATGCCGGCGTTGTTGAAGAGCAGGTGTACATTGCCGTAGGTCTCGAACACGCGCTCCGCGAGAGCATCGACGGACTCCGCACGGGTGACGTCCACTTCCATGCCGTCGACGCGGAACCCTTGGCCTTCGAGGTCCGCCCGGGTCTTTGCAATCGACTCCGCGTCGACGTCCGCAATGACCACCTTGGCGCCTTCGCCAGCTAGTTTCGCCGCAATGGCACGTCCGACACCGCTAGCACCTCCGGTGACGACGGCCACTTTCTCCGAGAAATCACGCATCCTAGCTGTGCCCTTCCGACGCCAGGGCGACCTCGATGCCCTCCTGCGGATCGTCGTATCGCTGAACGAGGAAGGGCTGGAGCCACTCGCCGGGCACCGACCGAAGCACCTCGCCGCCGGTCCTCGATGCGCCTTCAGCCAGCTCCATGCGGATGAGCCGTTTGACCGGCACATCGACGAGCGGATCGTGCGGAGACTCTCGCAGAATGATCCTGCCGTCCTCGATTTGCCTCACCGAGCTGTAGTCACGCTCCCAGGTGAGCAGCGTGAGAAGCACGTCGCCGTCGAACCCGCCGTTGTCGTGCGCTTCGGGTACGGCGGCCGGGAGCGCCTTGTAGCAGTAGAAGTACTCGGTGAACTGTTTTGGGGCATCGGAGGGCTCGCCGATCTTTCCATCGAGCTCGAGGAAGGTCACCCCATGTCGGGTCACCTTGGCGTTCACGTGGTCGCCATCGATCGAGAAGGAAGTCTCCGCGAGCTTCTTGGGCTCGCCGTACTTCTCGCGGCCTCCGATCACGACAAACTCCCCTTCCATCGGCATGGCGAGCACGTAGTAGCCCGGGCGGCCTTCGTAGGAGCAAGCGACGCCGACGGTGGCGGCACCGATTTGCACCGTCCGCTCCTCTGAGAAATGCATCGCGACGTTTGCGAACTGCACAAAAATCTCGGGAGCCGAGGCGGGCTCGAGTGGCCGGGGCAAAACGGCTTTGGCGATCTCGGGTTCGGTTTCATAGAGCGCCCGAATCGACTGAACCGAGTGGTGGATCTTGGAGCCACCGGCGTTGGCCTTGCCTTCCCCGGAGTTGCTCTTCACGTAGCGTAAGCGCGCCATCGTCGTAAATCCTAACTCGCCTGGGCAACGAAGAGACTCTTCTCGGGGCCGACTCGATTCGCAATCTGGCTCAGTGCTTCGGAGTCGAGGCCGTAACAGGCGATGGCATTCGATCCGAGCATCTTCGTGAGCTCGTTTTCGGGAATCCCGGTCATGTATTGCAGCATCTTCTCTCGAGTGTGCGGCCAACAGCCTTCCGGATGCGGGAAGTCGGTGCCCCACATGATGTTGTCCATGCCGATGTCGTGTCGGACCGCCGTGCTTCCTTCATCGAAGAGCGCCGAAGCGCTCAGCCAGCAGTTGCGGTCGAAGTATTCGCTGGGCTTCATCGTGAGATTGGAGCGGAAATCCCCAAGCTTGCCGCTGGTGTGTTTGGCCGACGCGCGGACGTCCATCATTTCGAGCATCGAGGGCACCCAAAACTCACTCACTTCGGTGAGGCAGTATTTGAGCTTCGGGAACTTCTCGAAGACGCCACCGAATATCAGGTGCCACAGTGGACGCGCGGCCCACCAAGCGAACTCGACCAAGAAGACGCCCATCGCGCCTGGGAGCTGGAAGTCATAGTCGGGGGAGGGCCCCGAATGGTTGTGCACGACCATGCCCCGCTCTTCGCAAGCCCGCCAGACCGGATCGTACTTCGGGTGATTGTACGGGTCGTAGTCGCCCATCAGTGCGGGAATTAGAAGTCCTCGAAGCCCATTTTCGTGCGCCCATTCGACCTCGTTCGCGGCCTGTTCGACGTCATAGAGCATCGGCACGATGGCCAGGCCGATTCGGCGTATCGGTGACATCTGACAGAACTCGGCGATCCAGCGATTGTGTGCGCGTGCGCCTGCCCACTGCAATTCGGGATCCACCCCCCAAGGCTTCAGGCCGAGCCCCGCGCCAAAGGGGGGCGCGTTTCGCTCGGTGATGCCGTCCGGGAACAGGACTTCCGCGGCGACGCCATCCTCGTCGATGACTTGGTTACGAAGGTCGGAGTCCCAGGCGGCCATGAGCTTGTGCTCGTTGCCACTCCGCCACTCATCGTTGTAATCCTTGATGAGGAAATCCTTCTCCCGAGCGGCCCGAATCGCGATCTCCTCGGCCACTTGCGCGTCGAAGGCATCACGATGCTGCGGATCGACGTACTCCCGGTATTTCTCCGGCAAGAGGCCGGCGTGACCGTCGGTCGAGACGATCAGGTAGCGGTCTTCGTTCGGCTTGGGCATGGCTCTCTCGTCAGGGCGCGGTCGCGTCCCCGAAGAACGAAGTGTACCACTTCCGAACCTCTCCGATGGGGCCGTCGCCGTCTGTGAGGAGCGGCTGGTCTCTCCAGCGCTTGTTCTCCCAGATCGCCACGTCTTCGAAGTAGCCGTTGCGGGCGGCAGCCACGTGCGCCTCCAGAACCTCGGGAGGCAAAGTCACGCCTTCGCCCGCTTTGAGGATCACGCCGAAGCGCAGAAGAAGCTTGTTTTCCTCAATCGGAATGTGGGAATTGATCAACACCATGTCGTATGCCCATTGCAAGCGTGTGAACTGGATCGCGGGGCCGTGGTAGGTGGCCACCGAGACGACCGGGATGGGCTCGCCCTTGAGGTTGTGGCCTCGGCCAATCGACCGCTGCGTCGCCCGTGGGCCGTCGATGATGACCTCGAAGTCATCGATCAGCGTGTTGTGCACCGGCAAAAAATGGGCGAGGTCCGCGATGTTCTCGATGACTTCGCGAGGCTGGGTCGCGATCTCGATCTGGGCGCGCTGAAGCGGGGTCCAGGCGTCGTCGTTCATTTCCTCGATCGCGGGGACTTCGTAGTCCGGCTCGGAGCCCTCGGCGCCGAAGTACGCTACGATCATCCCGCTGTGTTCCTGAACCCGATACGCATTGACGGCGGCTCGAGGAGGTATGCGAGATGCGTATGGTACCTGGGTGCAACGACCCGAGGCCCCAAAGCGCCATGCGTGGAAGGGGCAGATGATGTCGTTGCCCTCCACGCGCCCTCCGTAACCCAGGTGGGCGCCCAGGTGCGGGCAGTGTGCATCGAGCAGGGTCGCGTCGCCGTCCTCACCTCGGAAGAGGACGTAATCCTTTCCAAAGTAGCGAAGCGGCTTCACTCCGCCGGGCTCGAGGTCGACGCTCCAACTGACGAGGTACCAGCCCTTGGCGAACGACGCCGGGACCTCGGCCTTACGCGCGAGCGAGTCTTGCATCATCCAAGCATAGGCTCGCTTACGCGCTCGGAGTCATTGTGATTGACTATCTAACTATTCGCTCGGTTTATAGTTGAAATGCCCATCCACGACGCACTGAGCCGCCTGATCGCCGACCGAACGAGGGTGGAAGAGGATGCGTCTTCCGAAACGGCGCCAGTCGAAATCAAGGGTGAGGTCTTCGGTACGGCTCGTGTCCCGGTCGTGCTGGTCGACGCGGCGTTCGAGCAGGTCTTCGCGACTGGAAGGGTCACAGTGCACCCGGTCGACCCGGCGAAGTTCGAGGCGCTTCAACGGATGCGCCAGATCCGTAAGGACCCCTGAGACGGGGCTAAATGGCCGTCCAACCGCCGTCGACGGCGATCGTTTGACCGATCACGTAGCTAGACGCGTCCGATGCCAGGAAGATGAGAGCGCCCGCGAGCTCTTCGACTTCGCCTGGGCGGCCCGCCGGCGTCTTCTTGCGCAACCAAGACATCGAGCGCTCATCCGAGAACATGTCTTCGGTGATCTCGGACGGGAAGAAGCCCGGGGCGATCGCATTGACGCGAACGCCTCGACGCGCCCACTGCGCCGCAAGCTCGCGCGTCATGTTCACGACGGCACCCTTGGATGCGACATAGCCCGCCTGCGGAATCGCTCCTGAACCGACCACGCCAAAGATCGATGCGACATTGATGATGGAGCCTTGGCCCGCCTCGAGCATGACACGGCCGAATCGCTGCGCGCAGTAGAACGAACCGTTGAGATTGACGTTGAGAACGCGAAGGAAGGCCTCTTCGCTTTCGTTCTCCGCGGGAACGACTTCGGTAGTGCCCGCGTTGTTGACCAGGATGTCCGCTCTGCCAAAGCGTTCGAGACATGCGTCCTTGAGGGCTTCGACTTGGTTTGAGTCTGTTACGTCGCAGGCGACGGGCAGAACCTCCACGCCGGCCTCTCGGAGCTCTGCGGCCAGCGTGTCCAGGCGATCCGCGCGACGAGCCGCCAGGACCAGGTGCGCGCCTGCCTGTGCGAGTGCTCTCGCGAATCCAACACCGAGCCCCGAGGACGCGCCGGTCACCACCGCAACGCGTCCGGTCAGCCCAAATAGCTCTTCGACAGCACTCATCTTCATCAGTTGGCGAAGCTGCCCATCGTTCGTACGTCGAACGCTCCCGAATCACGCAAGCGCGCGGCGTCCGAGAGAATCGCGTCGAGAATCTCAAACTGCGTGTCGGTATCGTAGTAGAAGTTGGAAGGGTGGAACCAGAGGTGGAACAGGCCGTTCCGTGCCTGCGCAGATTCAAGCCCACGGCGGACATTGGAGCGTAGAAGAGCTGGCCGGATGAGCTTGCGCGCGCCATTTCGCGCCATCAGCAATAGAGAGCTCTGAAGCTCAATCAGGCCGCTCGGGTGGCGTCGAGGCCAGACGACGGGAGGCGTCAGGGGCAAGAGCTTGGTGCCGAGGTTGAGTGCCTTGCGGGCGGCGGGGTGCAGGCGGCCGGCCGTTTCGAGTACGCCCGCATCCACACTGCGGAATACGGCAACCCCATGTTCTCGAAGCAAGTCGCCATGGGCCACCACATTTCGGGGATAGACAAACGAACGGAACTCCAGCCCGTGGACCTCATGAGTCCGGCGTGCCTCGGCCAACTCAGCGCCGGCGGTGGCCGGGTCGAGCGAGCCAAAATCCGGGTGCCTGAAACTATGCGAACCGATTTCATGTTGGGGGCGAGCCGTGCGGATCGCTTCGATGACCTCTGGTGCGTACCAAAGGGAATCCTCCCCTCGCGCGATATGTCGGTCGCGGTGCTGCTCCAGCAATTGGGAGACGATCGCCCAGGTCGCGGCCACCTCGTACCGCTCGAACGCCGCCAAGAGCCGTTGCACGATGTCCCGCTCCTTCGTGCGCACCAGCTGCAGCGTCGTCGGGTCGGGTTTGTCCCAGACACCCCAAGCGAGCTCCAGATCGATGGAGATACACAGCGCGCCGCAATCCATGGGTAGGGTCTCGTAGGTCATGTTCGTATCTGCCATAGCTTCGCGCTTGGCTTAGCGAAGGGGTTTGTGGGCGATGGCGATGAGGTGCCCCGCCAAGGCCTTGAGAAGAGGATTGGCTCCGGTCCAGGGCTCCGCACTGTCGACCCAGCGAGCTACCGGTCGGCCGACCCGCAGGCGGTAGGCGATTCGGACCGGTGCGAGCATGGCGCCGTGCAGCTCGACATCGTTGAACCCGGTTCGTGTGAGACCCCGCCGCAGCGAGCCTGGCGTTTCGAACTCGGTGTGGCACTTCAAGCCGCTTCGCGTCAGCGCGTGTCGCAGCTTCCGCAGCCCGACCAATGCGACAAAGCCATCGGCTGCGAAGCGGTTTACGTATGTGCCGAAGTAAACCCCTCCGGGTTTGAGCACGCGCAGGACTTCACGATGGCCGGCGTCATTGTCGGTCGCATTCAGGTAGCGGAAGACCTCGATGGAGTAGGCGAAGTCGAAGGTGTCATCTGCAAAGGGCAAGGAAAGCACCGAGCCGTCCTGCACGGTGCCCTTTGGCAATCGCTCCTCGGCGCGGAGCCGCATCTCAGTGGATGGCTCGATACCCTGGAGCGACAAGCCCTGGCCCTCGAGGCGGGAAAGGTACTCGCCTACTCCGCAGCCGATGTCGAGGACGCGACCTTCCGTCGGCACCGCGTCGACGCACCGCTGCCAGTGCTGGTCGATGAAGTGTCGCCCATACAGAAACGCGTCCTCATGGTAGTCGCGCTCGCCGCCGTACTCGCGCGCGAACCTCTCTGCGGTCTCATCGTGGACCGCGACGGCAGATTGCCGTTCCCAGTCTGTGCTGGATCCCCATCCCATTTGTGCTCTCTCGTGCGTAGTACTCGCCGGTGCGGGCCAGATATTGGACTCGCCACGGCGTCGCGGTCGTATCCCACGCTTTGCAATGCACCGCAACGCCGGTCCCCGTCGCTTCCGCGTTTCCCCCGCTGCTTGAGGCGGACGCTGGCAAAATTGCGCGACCGCGCGCATCCTCTCAGCGATGTCGGCCAAGCTCGAGAACGCCAAGGCGCTGTACCTGGAGGGGATCCGAGATGGCCGGGTTCGAGAAGCGGTGACCGCATATTCCGGGGCCCGCTACACGCAGCACAGCACTGGGGTGGCGGACGGAATCGAGGGGTTCGTGGAGTTCTTCGAGCCGTTCTTGGCGCGCAATCCGAAGCGAGATATCGAAATCGTCCGCGCAGTCGAGGATGGACGATGCGTCTTCCTACACGTGTATCAGTCGCTGAACGACGGCGAGCATCAGTGGGTGACGGCCGACCTCTTCGACACCGACGCCGACGACAAGATCATCGAGCACTGGGATGTCATCAGTGCGTTTGAGGGGCCCGGTCCCTCGGGACACAGCCAAGTAAACGGCGAGACCGAGGTCTGTGATCTGGCCCAAACCGAGGCCAACAAGGCCAAGATTCGGCTTTTCATGACAGACGTACTGCAAAACGGCGACTTCAGCCGGTTCGATGACTACGTCGCCGAGGACTTGATTCAGCACGCGGTCCGTCTCGACAACGGCCGCGCTGCGTTCAGGGAACGAATCCAGGAAGCCCAGGACGCCGGCGTGCAGTGCGAGTTCGTGTTCAAGTTGGTCGGTCAGGGCAACTTCGTCGCAAGCTATTCGAAGTCCGTGCTCGATGACGACGCGATGGCGGTGTTCAATATTTGGCGGCTGGCCGACGGGCGAATCGTCGAGCATTGGAGCAATGCAGAGACGATTCCCCCCCGTGAAGACTGGGCCAACAGCGGGAAATTCTGAGGGAAATGCTGGGGCGGCGCCCTGGTTCTTGACCTATTGGTCTAGAACCCTAGAATGCCTGTCATGGCCCGCGCCAAAGAGTTTGATCGGAAAGCCGTCCTCGAAAGGGCGATGAACTTGTTTTGGTCTCATGGCTACGAAGCCGCTTCGATGCGGGAGCTTCTCGATGCGATGGAGATCGGCCGGCAGAGCCTGTACGACACGTTCGGCGACAAGCACAGCCTCTTTCTGGCCAGCCTCGAACACTACTACGCACAGGGGGTTGGAGCGATCGTCGCGCAGTTGAGTGCGCCTGATGGCGGCCTTTCGGCGATCGAGGACTACTTCGACCGGATGGCTCGCCGCATGAGCACGAAGCCCTATCGCTCTTGTCTCTTGATCAACTCGGCGGTCGAGCTCGCGCCACACGACCCAGAAGTTGCCGCGATCGTGAACCGCTTCGTCAAGCAGCTTCGAAAGGGTTTCGCCAAGGCCCTCGGGGTTGCGGTGGGGAAGGGCGAAGCGCGGGTCGATGACGTCGATGCCGTGGCCTTGTACCTCACGAACAGCGCGATGGGCCTTGGTCCGATGAGCAAAGCGCGCGTTCCATACAAGGATCTGAAGCTCGTCTCTGAGCAGATTTTGAAGAACATCCGAGCCTAGGCTCTTTTTTTGTAACATTCTGGACCATTCGGTCAATAGAGACACATCATGACATCAACCAACTCAGTCAATCAGTTCGCAGATAAGACCGCCCTCGTGACGGGGGCCAACTCGGGCCTTGGCTTCGAAGCCGCAGCGCAGCTCGCCGAGGCCGGATACCGCCGCGTCATCCTGGCGTGCCGCACGTTGGAAAAGGCCGACAGCGCAAAGAAGGCTCTTGCCGAGCGACTGGGGTTCGACCCCTTCGAAACCCTGGAGGTCGACGTGTCGAGCGTCGAGTCTGCCAAGGCCGCGGGCGATGAGCTCGTCAGGCGCGGTGACTCCATCGACGCCCTGCTGCTGAACGCCGGGGTGCTGTCTGGCGACGTCATGAACAAGAGCGCGGATGGTCTCGAGATTGCGTTTGCTTCCTCGATCGTAGGCCATCATGTCCTGACGCTTCGCCTCATTGAGGCGGATATCCTTCCGGACGGCGCCCGTGTGGTGATCGCGGGATCCGAGTCGGCGAACAATGACTTGCCCGCGATGATGGACATGAAGCTATACGACTTCGCGACAGGCGCTCCCGAAGAGTTCGGTGACAAGCTTCGCGACGCGATGGTCGCGTTCGCCAGAGGCGATAAGCCCGAGAAGTTCAACCCGACGCGCTACTACGCGACGACGAAGGTGTTCACATCCTGGTGGACTGCGGCGATGGCCCGGAGGTTCGGCGAGCGCATTGCCGTCTCTACGGTTTCCCCCGGCGCCAACCTCGGCACCAACGCAGCGCGCCATTCGACCGGCTTCAAGAACTTTCTGTTTACCAAAATCATGCCGGCTCTCGCTCCCCTGGTCGGCATGGGACAGCCCATCTCGGTCGGCGCCAAACGGTACCTCGACGTGCTGCACGGCGTGGGAGGAGAGTACGTCAACGGCAAGACTTACACGTCAGCGGCCAAGAAGTTCATCGGCCCATTGTACGAAAAGGAAACTCCCCACCTGTTGGACGTCGAACGGCAGGAAGTAGTCTGGAACGTCCTCAAGGAGCTCACCGGCAGCGGCGGGCAACACACGTGGCAACGCGCGGCAGCCGAGTAGCACCGTTCGAAAGGCGTCAGACCACTCTTGCAAACGTCTAGTCCCCGCCGGGAAGGTCCAGGAGGCTCGCTGCCTCGGCGGGGGTCGCGATGGGACGGCCGACTTTGCGGCTGAGGGCCGCCGCCTCTTCGACGAGCGTTTCGTTGGTCGGCTGCCTCTCGCCGGAGTGCTCTTCTAGGCCGACATGGAGGTGGCCGCCGTGTTCGAGGGCGAGGCGGGCGATTGGAGTTTCGAGGAGGTCGCCGCCCCAGACCGACACGGACCAGGGGAGGCCGCTGCCTTCGAGCATGTCGAGGTAGGCGAGTAGGGCGTTCTTGCTGGGTGGAAGACCGAAGCTTACGCCCGGGCCCTTGCCGAACATTCCATACGGGCCGCCGAAGTAGAGCTTGACCATCGTGCCCCTGGGTAGCCGGCCTGCGCGGAGGTAGGCGAGGGCGGTTTGCAGGAAGCCTGGTTCGTAGATCGCAAGGCTGGGGCCGAGCTTGTGACGTTCGCAAAACTCGAAGCTGCTGCGAATGTCCTCGTAGCTGTTGTGGTAGACGACGCCGACGGGGAGGCCATCTGGGCCGGGGCGCCCCAAGTTCGTCGAGCCTGGGTCGACGACGCCGATTCGCAGCGGCACCTCGTCCGCGATCATGGCGATGTGCTCGAGAACCTCATCGACATTGCCGCCGCCGGAGAGGGTCGGATACCAGAGCGTTCCGGGACGTTGTTCGAGAATCTCGCGCCATGCTTCGAGGTAGTCGTCCGCCGCCGCCTTCCCCGTGAGCATGTAGTTCGAGTTGTGGGCGTGGATGATCGACGCCCCCGCGTCGAGGCAGCGGTACGTGTCTTCGATGATCTCGTTCGGCGCGCGCGGAACGTTGGGATTGCGCCGCTTGGAGCTGCCTCCGTTGATCGCCGCTTCGATGATGACGGGCGTCTCGCCGCTCATGGGCAGGCCCCCATCAAGGCCTTGGTTTCGAGGAATTCCTCGAAGCCTTCAACCCCCCACTCTCGACCATTGCCGGACTTCTTGTAGCCGCCGAAGGGAGCTGTGAAGTCGGCGCTGGCTCCGTTGATGTGCACTTGTCCGGTACGCAGCTTCGAAGCCACCGCCACCGCGTGCTTCAAGTTTCCGGAATAGACGCAGCCAGACAGGCCGTACTGGCTGTCGTTGGCGAGCGCGATGGCTTCCTCTTCGGTCTCGTAGGGAAGGATCGCGATGACCGGGCCGAAGATTTCCTCGCGCGCAATGCTCATGTCGTTTCGCACGTTGCCGAAGACTGTTGGCTTCACGTAGAAGCCAGTTTGGAGGCCCTGCGGTTTGCCCGCCCCTCCACAGACCAACTCGGAGCCTTCCTCGATTCCTTTTTGGATCAGCGCTTGGATCTTCTCGTGCTGCGCCGCGTTCGCGACCGGTCCCATTGCGGTGTCCGGGTTCGCGGGGTCGCCGATCGCGAGGCTGCCAGCAACCTGCTTTGCAACCTCGAGGGCAATCGAATGTTGGCTCTGGTGGACAAACATTCGGCTCGGCGCAGTGCAAGACTGTCCGCTGTTGCCGAAGCATTTCTGGACGCCGTGCGTGACGGCTTCCCTCAGATCCGCATCTTTGAGGACGATGTTGGCGGACTTGCCCCCGAGCTCCTGGGTCACTCGCTTGACCGACTCAGCCGCCGCCTTCGCGACCAGTACTCCGGCACGGGTCGATCCGGTGATCGAAACCAGGTCGATGTCCGGATGCCCCGCAATCGCAGTCCCAACCCCGGCCCCATCTCCATTCACCAAGTTGAACACGCCGGCAGGCACAGCCGCCGCGTCCATGACCTCGGCCAAGATGATCGCGCTAAAGGGCGTCTGCTCGCTCGGCTTGAGCACTATCGTGCAACCGGCTGCAAGGGCCGGCGCGACCTTGCACATGATCTGGTTCATCGGCCAATTCCACGGCGTGATGAAACCGCAGACGCCGATCGGCTCCTTGATGATTAGCGTGTTGCCCCGCGTCCGCTGAAACTCGTAGTCCCTCAAGACCTCCAGGGCCGTGTTGAGCTGCGTCAAGCCCATCGGAGCCTGCGCAGCGCGCGCAAGGGAGATCGGAGCCCCCATTTCCGACGAAATGGTCGTGGCGAAGTCGTCGAGTCGCTCTTCGTAGCAAGCGATCACCTTCTCCAAGAGGGCCACGCGCTCTGCCTTGGAGGTCAGAGAGTAGGTCGCGAACGCCGCCCGGGCTGCCGTCACCGCACGTCCGACGTCGCCTGCGCTACCAAGGGAGACACGCCCAAACGCCTCTTCGGTGGCCGGGTTGATCACGTCGATGACCTTCGACTCCAGGGGTTCGACCCATTCTCCGTCGATGTAGAACCGCAAGCCGCTACGCATCGATTCCTCCTCGATAGCGATCTCGTAGCCGTCGCTTGTAGAGCTTGCCGTTGTCGCTCCGTGGGAGACTATCCACGATGTCGATGCTCTGGGGGCACTTGAATCGCGCGAGCCGGGCGCGGCAGAGCGCGATCAGCTCTTGCTCCAGCTCGGCGGTAGGTTCGTCGGCGATGTGCTCGACCACCCCTTTGACCTCCTCGCCCCACTCGGAGCTCGGCACGCCGACCACGGCGACGTCGCGCACGGCAGGGTGCTGCAGGAGCACGGCCTCCACCTCGGCCGGGTAGATGTTCACGCCACCACGGACGATCAAGTCGGCGCTTCGATCGGTCAGAAAGAGAAAGCCGTCTGCGTCGAGGTAGCCGACATCCCCCACGGTGAAATGGGCTCCGCGATGGGCCGCCGCCGTCTTGGCTGGGTCGTTGAAGTATTCGAAGTCCGAATTGGGAAGCACCTTCAGGTAAATAGTGCCGGGCTGGTTGGGCGCGCAAGGCTTGCCGTCGTCATCGAGGATTTGCACGTGATCTTCGGTGATGGGCTTGCCGACAGTGCCTGGCTTCTCGAGCCATTGCTCGGGCCCCGCCGAAGCGCCTCCGCCTTCGGTCGCGGCGTAGTACTCCCAGAGGATCGGCCCGAACCAGTCCAGCATTCCCCTCTTGGTGCCGACCGTACAAGCTGCCGCGCCGTGCGCGATGTACTGCATCGAGGAGATGTCGGCGCCGCGACGCAGCTGCTCGGGAAGCCGCAGCAGCCGATGAAACATCGTGGGTACCATGTGCGTGTGCGTGATGCGGTGCTTTTCAATCAGCCGCAGCGCTTCCGCCGCGTCCCACTTGTCCATCAGCACAGTGCCGACGCCCTGCGAAATCGGCACCGCCATCGAGTACACGAGCGGCCCTCCGTGATGCATCGGCCCCGTACACAGATGGAGTTGGCCCTTGCCGGGCCCGTACTGTGGCGCCGAGGTCAGCCCGCTGAGACCGGTCGAGTAGTTCAAGGGTCGAACCACACCCTTGGGTCTGCCGGTGGTCCCGGAGGTATACAGCATTCGAAACCCGTCCTTTGGGTCCGAGATATCGCTGTCGTCCTGTTCGGCAATGGCGCTGTCGTAGCTTTCGAAACCCGCGATCTCGCCGCCGATGGCAAGACGCACGGTGGCGTTTGGAGCCAGGGCGGCGGCCTTCGTCATGAGATCCGCAAAGCGCGCGTCGCCGAACAAGGCTTTGGCTTGGCAGTCGCCGACGATGTAGGCCACTTCGTCTGCCGTTAGATGCCAGTTGACGGGCGTGTAGCGAAGCCCGGCCCGTAGGCAGGCATGCACCACCTCCGCGAACTCCGGACGATTGCTGCAGACGATCGCAACCGCGTTTCCTTCGCCGAGACCCCGGGCACGCAGCGCACGAGCGAGTCGATTGCTGTTCGCGTTGAGCTCCCTGAACGTGCGATCGCCCGAGCTCGACCGCACAGCCAGAACCTCGGGCTGGACCTGCGCCCAGTGCGCGAGTCTCATGCCCGCCTCGACCATCACGCGTGTCCGCCGCGCAGGACTCGACCAGGGAGCTCCCCTTCGGCGTCGATCCGATCATCCCCGCCGCGTCGCAGCACCACTCCGTTCACGATCACCGCTTCGATGCCGATGGCGTCCGAGACCAGGCGCTCGGCTCCACCTGGGAAATCCTGGACGCGACGGAGCGGCGAAGCAGCGATGGTATCCGAGTCGAAGATCACCACATCGGCGGGGCGACCCCTGGCCAGCAAGCCGCGGTCGGTGATTCCCATCAAATCGGCGGGACGCTGCGTCAAGGTATGCACCGCGGCTTCTAAGCTCATCGCGCCCTTGTCGCGCACCCAATGACTCAACAGATGGGTCGAATAGCAAGCGTCGCAGAGCTGACTCGCGTGCGCGCCCGCGTCCGACAGCGTGACGATCGTATTCGGGTCGGTGATGAGCTCTTCCACTTCGGCCTCGTCGTGATTGAGAAAAGCGAGGCGGAATCGGGCGGTCAGCTTGGTTTCCAAGGACATGTCGAGAACCAGGTCCACCGGGTCCACGCCGCGCGCCTCCGCCACAGTGCTGAGCGGCTGCTCTTCGAGCGACGGATCGGGCGGGTAGTACGAAATCACCGTTCGGTCGGCCCAGCCGGCGTTGGCATTCTTCGCGCCGACGGGCGATTCGGCTTTGAACTTCGAGCGAAAACCAGGGTCGGTGTACAGTCGCATCCGGCCCTGCCGATCGGTCGTCATCGTCTCCCGGAACAGGGGCCACATTTCGAACGGGTAGGGCTCGTCGAAATGGAAGTCGAACATGATCGGACGGCATGCCACCTGCGGCATGATCGTCAGACCCGCCTCGTACTGTTCGGCGGCCCTGTCGAGATAGCGTCGGTGCTTTCCGGGCCCCGTCATGCCAGCGAGCAACGCGGTCCAGGTGATCGGAACGCCGTGCCGCGTCGCCAGGTCGGTGAACTCGTCGTTGAACAAGGTCCTGCCCATGGCGGCCTGCATGATGCCCCGGCCCGACTCGGCCATCGCCCCTACCAGCGCGTCGATTTCCGAAAACGCGGCAAGACGGCTGGGGACCGGCTTGCCACCTGCGCCATGATGCGTCGCCGCTTGCGAGGTCGCGAACCCGATCGCGCCAACATCCATCGCTTCACGCACCAAGCCCTGCATGGCACCGACTTCCTCGGCGGTCGCCTCCCGCTCCGTCGCGTCTTCACCCATGACGAAGAGTCGAAGCGGCGTGTGTCCCACGTAGGCAGCCACGTTGATCGCGCTGCCGAGACGCTCCACGGCGTCGAGGTAGTCGGGAAAGGTAATGAACGGCCAGTCGGAACCTAACCCGGCGCTCAACGCCTCGTAGGCCATGCCTTCCACCTTCTCCAAGGTGCGCATGGCGATTTCGCGATGCTCGACCCGCATGGGCGCTACGCCGAATCCGCAGTTGCCGAGCACCGCGGTGGTGACGCCGTGCCACGGGGAGATACTCAGCATCCGGTCCCAGAGGATCTGGGCGTCGTAGTGGGTATGGATGTCGACGAAGCCCGGCGAGACTACGCAGCCGTCCGCGTCGATGGTTTGGGTTGCGTCGCCCGGTGCCTTGCCGAGCGCCACCACTCGACCCTCTTTGATGCCAACATCGCCTCGATGGCGTTCGCTGCCGCTACCGTCGACGATCGTTCCGCCGGCGATTTTTAGATCGTAGTCCATGCGCTCCCCGCCGCCTCAGCTCAGCGCTGCTGGCTGTTCGGGTGCGTCGAGGTCGAAAAGCTCGACGCAGTTGTCGCGTAGAATGCGCCGCCGCTCGTGCGGGCTCAGTTGGGCCGCATGCTCCGTCAGCAACTCCTTCGACAGCGGCCAGGTCGAATCCGAATGTGGAAAGTCATTGGCCCACATGATGCGATCGACGTTGAGATGGTCCTTCACGTGGAACGCAGTCCAGTCGTCTTGAAACGTCAGCCAGATGTTCTCGAAGAAGTACTCCGACGGCAGCTTCTTCAGCTCCTGCGCCTTGTTCCAAAAGCGATGGCGCTTGTAGATGTGGTCCATGCGGTAGGCGTAGTGCGGCGCCCAGCCGGCGTCCGATTCGACGCAGACGACCTTCAAGTCGGGGTGACGGTCGAAGACACCCGAGAAGATCAACATGCCCAAGACGTCCTGGCAGCTACGAACCACGTTCAACAGGGCGTTGATCTTGGGCCCGCGATGGCCACCGTACGCACGATTGGTCAGGATGTGGAAGCACAGCGGCAGCTCCATGTCCACCGCGGCCGCCCAGAGACGGTCGTACGACGGGTCGTCATAGTCGGCCTCGCCGGGCTCACCCGACATCATGACGCCTTTGAACCCCATCTTCTTGATCTCGGCGAGCTCCTCCGCGGCATCCACGGCGTTCTTGACGGCTGCCTGGCCGGCTCCGAAGAGGCGGTTCGGCGCGTGACTGCAATACTCTTGGAGCCAGCGGTTGTAGGCCACCATGCAGGCGCGGCGATAGTCCAAGTCGGCGTGGCCGCAGAGCTGCATCCCGACGGTCGCAAAAAGCAGCTCGGCCGCTACGCCATCGCGCGCCTGGTCGTTCAAACGATAGGCCGGGTCCCATCCGGATCGGTGCCAGTCCTCGAAGTCGCGCCCGTTGAAGGTCATCTGACTCGACTCTTCGCCCGCCGCTGCCACGAGCCCCATCGGGACGGTCATGTTGTCCTGCCCGGGGATGACGTAGAGGTCGCCACGCTTTTCATCACGCCGGATGAACGGGGCCCGGTCGCGATAGGCCGGATCGATGAAGCGCTGATAGCAATCCGGCGGCTCGGTCACGTGCGAGTCGGCGGAAACGAAGCCGTAGTCGAAGTCAGTCTGCATGAGTCCTTGTGCCCGCAATCATAGGCGTGCCGAGCCTGATCGAGTCATAGCGTTTGGCTATCCAAGTATTCGAGTGCATTATGCTTGGAGCTTGGAATGAAGGAGCCAGTGTCGGCTGCGGGAGCCGAATGGCTTGTGCTGGTGGCTGGATTTGGCTCCATAGGGATTGATTCTAGCCACATTAGCTGAAATTATACTCTCTGATGGACTCGACCCGTCTGACCGGCCTCAACCTCAACCTGCTCGTCGCCTTGGATGCGCTCTTGTCGGAGCGCAATGTCACCAGGGCGGCTCGCCGTGTTGGCATCACGCAGCCGGCCATGAGCCAGACCCTCTCACGCCTCCGTGAGCTCTTTTCCGATCCGCTCCTCGTGCGGCGGGGGCGGGGCATGGTCTTGACGCCGCGCGCCGAGGCGATGCTGGTGCCGCTTTCGGATGCTCTTCTCTCGGTCGAACGTGCGGTTCAGCTGGGAATGGGCTTCGATGCGGCAACCTCGACGCGCATTTTTGGTGTGGCCATTCCGGACCTGAGCGCCACCGTGATGCTTGGACCACTTCTCCGTCTCATTGCCGACGAGGCTCCAGGAGTCCGCGTTCAAGTCGAGCCACTTTCGATCAGCAGGCTCTCCGAAAAGCTCGCCTCAGGTGCGATCGACCTCGTGCTTGCCGTGCATCTGGGCTCATCCGAGGGGCTTCGCCGGGAGACGCTTCTGACGGACGACTACGTGTGTCTCGTTCGCCGCGGGCACCCGTTGGCTCGTCGCAGGCGAGTCCGCATCGAAGACTACGCGGCACACGGTCACCTCGCCTATACGCCAGTCGGCTTCGTGCCGCCTCCGATCTCGGAAGCCGTTCCCGGCTTCGCGTCGACGTCCGGGATCCGCGCGTCGGTCCCGTATCTGCTCGCGCTTCCCGAGGTGGTGCGAAGCACCGATCTCGTCGCTACGGTGCCAAGGCAGCTGCTGTCGGCGCCGGTGGACTTCGACGGCGTCGTGACCCTCGAGGCACCGCGCGAGCTGCCGGCCGTCGTCGATTCGCTCTGGTGGCACCCTCGGTTCGATTCGGACCCGGCCCACCAATGGCTCCGGGACCGTGTTCACGAGGCTCTGGCTACCAAGTAAATGGCGACGGAGGCGTGGACTACGCCGAGGTCGAGCAAGCCGTCGCCGGCTATGTCTTCGGAGACAGCACCTGCGGCCAGCGCGCGGTCTACGACGTGGGCCTCACCGGGATTCCTGTCTACAACGTGAACAACAACTGCTCCACCGGGTCGAGCGCATTGATGCTGGCCAAGCAGATGGTTGAAGGCGGAATCGTCGAGTGTGCGCTGGCTGTGGGTTTTGAGCAGATGCAAAAGGGCTCGGAGGCGCTGCGGTCGTGACCATGTACCGTCGCGACTGAGGAGCGATTCGGCGTGTTGGCTTGAGCGCTAGTCTCGACCCGCCAGGAACGAGTACCCTTGGTCCACGCTGCGGCGTTTCAGGATTTGGATGTGCTGAACGACGTCGGGACGGTTGAGCAACAAGTCGCCAAACTGTGCACTTGGCATGCGCAGCACTAGGACATCGCTCCCCGCTTGCACGGTGATGAGCGACGGCGTTCGCATCAGAAGCGATTCTTCCCCGAGCGCGTGCCCGAGCTCCATCTCCCCGATTCGCGTACCGTCGGCTTTCCTGCTGACGATGCGACCGTGAAGCGGAAGGTAAAGGCCGTCCGCACGTTTGCCCGCTTCGAGAATCTTCGTGCCCTCGAGAGCGCGACGCACTTCGAACAAGCCCGCGATCTCCCGCCGAGTGGTTTCATCAAAGGCGGTGAAGATCGGATTGGTTCGCAAGAGCGTCGCGATGAGGCGGCGGCAAAGAATCTCGAGGAGCACGTCGCCAAACGGCGGGTGTCGCTCGACCAACTGATCGAGAAGCAACTTGTCGATTCGAAGCGTGCGTACTCGACCGCAAGCGACGATGTCCTCTCCGTAGCTCACGTGAGACAGCAGGCAGGACACCCCCGCCACGTCCCCTTCGCCGAGAAGCAGACTTCGGACGTCCGTCCCTCGTTGTCCTACGACGCTTCCCTCTACGATCACGTACAGGGCGTCCGCGGCAGTGCCTGCGGTCACTAGACGTTGTCCGTCTTCCGCATCGACCAGCGTCGACCCCTTCACCAGGGCGACCAGAATGTCCCGTGGAACCTCGGCGAAAAGTGGCATCGAGGGAAGCTGCGCAAGCGTACCCGCACTTGGGCGCAGACTCATTGGCGATTCCGGAGCCAGCGGCCTCTGAAGGAGCTCGACGCTGCTCATGTCGAGCCGGACGTCGGTGGTCTTCTCCGGCTTCGTGAAGCGGCTTTCTTCCGGCGGTGCCGTGTGATCGGTGATCAAGGGCAGCGCATCGGTGATGAGGCTCTGCGTGTCGGTTGTTGGTCCATCCGAGTTGGGCCCCGGAGGCTCGTCCGCCGTCACGATGACACTGCGGTTCTCCCGATGCAGCCGGCGTGCGGCTTCGGGATCGACACGTTCGAGCACATCGCCTCTGCTCGGATCGATCGCCAAGATCACTTTCGCCATCGCCGCGGCCCGAGCCACGAAACCCTTTTCGGCATAGAGACCAACCGCCCGCTCGTAAGCGGCCACCGCATCGGCCTTGCGTCCCATGCGCTGCAGCAGGTCGCCTCGTCGGTGCGACCAGCGAGGCTCATCCCCCAGTTTCTTTTCGATCAACTCATAGATATCGAGCGCTTCGTGGAGCCGATCGGCTTTGAGTGCCTGACTGAGCTGCGTACGAAGATCGATCGTCTTGCTAGGTCGCCTGAACATCCTTCCACCCCCTTCGGAAGCAAATGCTGAACTCACCCTAGCGGTTAAATTCACGAACCCCCAAATCGAACGAGGACGTGCTGAGAGAGATCAACCGCTCCGGTGTGGTGACCACGTTTTCGGAGACGGTTGAATGCTTCCTCGACGGCGCGCCGCCGCTGGGGGAGTTCCAAAAGCATCTCGCGTGCGCCAAGGACATCCTTGCGCTGACCGCGGGCGATCCGCATTTCCGCTCACCGCTGGATGAACGCGCTCCGTGGCTTGTGAGCTGGCGCACAACCTGAGGGATTTTGCCCTGGCCGAGCGCCCGCCCGGTATTGACATCACCCAATAGGCTGCAAAAATAACCCTTATGGATGGCAATGCCTGGCTGCGCCTGGTGCCGCTGGTCGTGTTGCTCGGCTGCGACGGTGTGATCGGTAGCTCCGAGGGCCGGGATCCTTTCGCCGGGCCGGGCGGGGGTGACGTCGGTGCCGTTGGCGCGGAGGTCATGCATCGGCTCAATCAGACCGAGTACCGGAACACGACGCGCGACCTCTTGGGCACCGCGCTCGACCCGGCCGCCAACTTCCCTGCCGACGACGTCAGCTTTGGCTTCGACAACATCGCGCAAGTGCTCTCCGTTTCGCCGCTGCTGTTCGAGCTCTACGAACAGGCGGCGCAGGAGCTGACCGAAGAGGTCTTGAACACAGGCATCCGCGATTCCATCGTCTTCTGCGACCCGAACTTGGCAAGTTGTCGGAGTGATGTCTTCCGAGAGCTGGCGAGTCGAGCCTGGCGGCGGCCGGCAAGCGAAGAGGAAGTCACGCGCCTTCAGAGCCTGTTCGATGTTGCCTTGAATGAGGGAGAGGGCGTCGAGGAAGGGCTCGAGCTAGCGATACGCGGGATTCTTCTATCGCCTCACTTCATTTACCGGCCGGAGCTGGACGATGATCCTCTATCCGACCAGCCACGGACGCTGAACGACTACGAGCTTGCATCCAGGCTGTCCTACTTCCTCTGGAGCAGCATGCCGGACCAAACGCTCTTTCAGGCTGCGGCCAACGGCGCGCTTCAAGGTGAAACGGAGCTGCGCGCGCAAGTCGACCGGATGTTGAGCGATCCCAAGGCGCAAGCGCTAGTCGACAACTTCGCCGGCCAATGGCTCCGAATCCGCTCGCTCGAAGATCACGTCCCCGACTACGCGACCTTTCCACAGTGGGACGGAGCCCTCCGCGACGCCATGGGTCAGGAAACGAAGCTGTTCTTCGGCGAGTTTCTGAGCGGAAACGTTTCGATGGACGAGCTCCTTCTGACGGATTTCACGTTTCTCAACGATCGGCTCGCAGACCACTACGGGCTGCCCTTTGATCTCGGCAGTCAGCTCGAGCGAGTGAACGTCGGCGCAAACGATCCGCGGTTTGGCCTCCTCACCCTTGGCTCGCTGCTGACGGTGACGTCGACACCCATACGCACCTCGCCCGTGAAGCGCGGCGTTTGGATCTTGGAGCAACTGCTGTGCAATGAGCCGCCGCCTCCGCCTCCAGGCGTGGAAGGCCTTCCCGAGGGCGACATGTCGAGCGGTTCGCTTCGCGATCGGTTGGAGCTTCATCGCGCCGACCCAACCTGCGCCTCCTGTCATAACCTGATGGATCCACTCGGGCTCGGGCTCGAGCACTACGACGCGATCGGTAGCTATCGAACCGAGGACGATGGATTCCCTGTCGATGCGAGCGGTCAATTGATCGACGGGCAGGCCTTTACTAATGCGCGCGAGATGGCGGCGCTGATTCAAGAAGACGAGCGGTTCGATCTCTGCGTCGTCGAGAAGCTGTTCACCTATGCGCTGGGCCGGCCGGTGGCCTCGACCGAGCATCCCTTCATCGAAGCCATCGCCGCGGACTTCGCGCAAAGCGGTTCGGAGCTGCCGGAGCTGATCAAGCTCATCGTGACGAGCGAGCCGTTTCGGACGCGGCGCGGGTCGCTGGAGGGGTCGCCATGAAGGGTCCGAAGTTTTCGAGGCGAGTCATGCTCGGGGGCGCCGGCGCGCTGGTGGGCCTCCCCCTGTTCGAGTCGCTCATCGGTGATGCGGCCTACGCAGACGATTCCTTTCCGGCAAGGCTGATTTGCTACTACTTGCCCAATGGCATCCACATGGCGGCATGGACTCCGAGCCAAACCGGCAGCAACTTCGATCTGACCCCGATTCTTCAACCGCTCGCACCCGTCAAAGACCAAATCATCGTCGTGGGTGGGCTTTCGAACACGCCGGCCCAACCCGACGGTCCCGGAGACCACGCCGGTGGCACCTCGGGCTTCCTGACTTCAGCGCATGCCAACAAGAGCGAAACCGACATTCGTCTCGGTATCTCGATGGACCAGGTGATCGCCAATCAGATCGGCGATGCGACCCGGATTGCCTCGATGCAAATCGGGATCGATGGCGGAGGCAATACAGGGAACTGCGACTCCGGCTACGGTTGCGCCTATTCCCGAAACATCTCCTGGGCCTCGGAGACGCAGCCCTTGTCGAAGACGACGAGCGCCCAGGTGGTCTTCAATCAGATCTTCGAAGGTGCCGATCCAAACGCGAGCATCGAGGAGCAGGCGCGCAGGAAGCTCTACCGGACCAGCATCCTCGACTACGTGCGCGAGCAGTCCCAAGCACTGGAGAACAAGCTTGGCTACGCCGACCGAACGAAACTAGATCAATTTTCGACGGGCATCTTCGACCTGGAGCAGCGAATCAACAAGCCCAGTTTGGTTTGCGGTGCGACGGAGGACCCTTCCGACACGAGCGACATCGTCGAGAAGGTGCGAATCATGAATGACTTGATGGTGCTCGCGCTCCAGTGTGACGCGACCCGAGTGATCACGTTCATGCTCGGGAACGCGGGAAGCAACCGAAGCTATCCGTTCCTAGGCGTAAGCGGCGGCCACCACGAGTATTCGCACCATCAGAGTGACCCGGCCAATTACGCTGCAATTCAGACGATTGACACCTGGGAGGTCGAGCAGCTCTCCTATCTATTGCAGCGGATGAACGAGGTGCCAGAGGGCACGGGGACGTTGCTGCAGCATTTACAGGTCTTCTTTTCGAGCGAGATCGAAGATGGCAACGCCCACAGGCACCGCAACCTTCCGATCATTCTCGCGGGCAGTTGCCACGGTGCCTACACCACCGGCCGACATATCGACTACGAACCCAACAAGAGCGTCAACGGGCCGCCTATCGCGAACCTGTTCCTCTCGATGATGGCTGCCATGGGCGTCAATCAGAGCAACTTCGGTGACAATTCCACCGGGCTCCTCGGCCAGTTGGCCTAGCCTCCGTCGTCACCGAGCAGCAAGTGCATCACGCCGGCGAAGGTTGCAAAGATCGGGTCGCCATTGGGCAGAACTTGCAGGGCCAGCATGATGGGGTTGTAGCGCTCGCTTTCTCCGAGGGTATACACCGCCCGCGTTTCTCCGGTATCCCAGTCCAGGGTTTGCATCGTCCACTTGCCATCCTTGAGACCGACGGTCTGAAGCTGCCGGTTCTCGGTGGTGACGACCGGCGTGCTGTTGGGGCTCGACACATCCGGCCGGGTCCAAGCGACTTTCCACTCGCGCTTTTCCGGGTCCCATTGGAACTTCTGGACACCGTATGGTGTGCGCTCCGGGTCCTTCATCTTGAGCTGCACGTCGAGCATCATCTTCTCGTTGGTCTTGACTTGGTTGTTTGCGAGCACCGCGCCGTAGTCGAAGATCGTCGCCGAGTTCTCGGAGTACGAGTTGTCGAGCGAAGGGTCGCCGAAGTTCACCGGCAGCAGGCCGGCGATGCGGCGGCTACGCGTTCCCGGGATCTGCTTCCAGTCTGCGGGAATTTCGTCGCGCCAATAGAGGATCAAGTTGTTCACGTTCGCCGCATCGGCGAAGACGACGAACTTGTCTTTGTCGTCCGGCCCACCCAAGAGCGCCGGCGTCGTTCCCGAGCCACGCTCGGCTCGCAAGGTCGCGTCGAGTGAGCCGACCTCATAACGCTCGACCCAGGCTCCGTCCTTCGGGTCGTCGCTGAAGCGGTCGCCTTTCCAAACGAGCTTGTGGAGCTTCCGCGTGCCGGGAACATAGATACCTCCGTGCTCGTCGATTGCGATGCTGTTCCAAATCTGCTCGTCGGGCAGGTTGTAGTAGACGGCCTTGCTTAGGTCCGGGTCGATTGCGACGACCGTGCCGTCGATCGTCACTGCAACGATGTGACCATCGGGCGTGACGTTCATCCCAATCATGATCGGAAGTGGCATCTTGAGCCGGAGCTGAAGCTTCAGCTTCTCGAAAACGTACTGCCCGAGCTTCACGATCTGCGAGTCGGCGTTTCCAGACTCCGCGTCGCCATAGGCAACCACCCCGTTGCGATTGCTCACGTAGAGGATCCCCTTGTTGCTCACCATGGCGTAGTACGCTCGCAAGCCTTCGATCTGGTAGCCATTCCATTCGCCAGCGAGCTCGTCATATTCCTCGGTGCCGAGCTTTGCCGCGTCGAGCTTGGCAACGATGCGCTGCATGTCTTCGGGCTCAAAGCGTGGAAATTTCTTTGGTTCGAGCGGGAGCTCCGTGATCTTCCGCAGCCGGTTCCCGTCATCGAGGCGGAGCTTCATGATTCGGTCGACTTGAGAGACCCAAAACACCGTGCTCCCGTCCGGATAGCGGTAGTCCAGAATCCCTCCGGCGATCGGCGAAGACCAGAGATGGTCGATCCGCTCTTCGCCGAGCACCTGTGTCGGCGCTTCGGGTCCTTTCAGAGGCAAGGCGTCGGTTTGATAGGTGTTGCAGTGAATGGTCGGGCAGATTCCGTCCGAAAGCCGGGTCTGGTCGAGGTCGGGTAGCTGGATGGGTTCCGTCCGCGCACAACCGAGGCACGCGATTGCCGCCACGAACAACCCAAGTCTCGTCCACTTCATCTTGCCAGGCCTCCCGTTGCGCTTGACGTTATCGATGTCCGGGCCAAATGTCACTCCAATCAGGATTCGCGGGGAGAGCTGCCGATGAAGTCGTTGGAGTTGCGTAGCGGAACGAGAATGCCTGCACTGGGCCTCGGAACGTGGAAATCGGAAGCAGCCGAGGTGTACCGGGCCGTCCGCTCGGCCATCGAGGTTGGTTACCGGCACATCGATTGCGCTGCGATCTATCAGAATGAAGAAGAGGTCGGACGAGCTCTCAGCGATGCGTTCCAAGCGGGAGACGCCAAGCGCGAGGAGCTGTGGATCACCAGCAAGCTCTGGAACGACTCGCATGCGCCCGAGCACGTGCGACCGGCGCTAGAGACGAGCCTCCGCAAGCTCCAGCTCGACTA